>JAYVCU010000295.1:0-10466 GCA_043749835.1 Hyphomicrobiales bacterium | reverse complement strand
GGCGGCTTCCCACAATTTATCCCCGATGCAAACCGCGCCGCTGTTGGCAAGTACAAGGACAAGATTGCTTCTAAGGCACTTGCCCTTATTGTCGCTGATACGCTGCCGGTGCAGATCGACCAGATGAAGGAAGGCCTGTCACTTGGACAAGTTGGCCAGCGTCCATTCGAAATGGGGTACAAGACCATGATGGCTCTCTGGGAGATGAAACAAGGCAAGCCTGCGCCGAAGGATCCCACCTACACCGGCCTTGACGTTTGCACGCCAGAAACGGCTGCTACCTGCATCGCCAAGTAAACACGTTAGACAAAATCAACTTAGAGTGCGGAGGGTAACTTCCGCTCTCTTTTTTGGAAAAATCTCATGGCAGGCATGTTCTCACTTGAAAATCGCGTAGCCTTGGTCACGGGTGCCTCACGCGGGTTAGGCTTTGCTATGGCGAAGGCACTTAAGGAGAATGGTGCCCATGTTATCGTCAATGCGCGTTCAGCCGAACCGCTCGCGACTGCGGCCGGGCGCATAGGAGGCGAACCCATGGCCTTTGACGTCACTGATCCCCATGCATCGCGTGACGCGCTGGATGAAATCGTGAAGCGCTATGGCCAACTCGACATTCTCGTCAACAATGCTGGGATCCAGCACCGAAGGCCGCTTGTCGAATGGACTGACGAGGACTTCGACCGGGTAATCAATGTCAATCTTTCGTCGTGTTTCCGTTTGGCGCGTGACGCTGTGAGGCTGATGCTGCCAAACAAATTTGGACGCATCATCAATACGGGATCAGTTGCGGCAATACTTGGCCGCCCCACCATCCATGCTTACGCTGCCGCCAAAGCCGGCCTTCATGGCCTTACCCGTTCCATGGCTGCCGAGATGGGCCGCCACGGAATCACGATCAACGCTCTGGCGCCGGGTTATTTCGCCACTGAACTCAACACCGCGCTCATGAACGATGAGACCTTTACGAAATGGGTCGAGGCTAGAACCCCTGCTGGCCGGTGGGCTAAGCCCGAAGAGTTGGGCGGAGCCATCGTCTTTCTGGCTTCCGACGCGGCTGCCTATGTGAACGGCCATGTGCTTGCTGTGGATGGCGGGCTGTCCGTTTCGTTGTGACAACATAACTTGCTCCTCCGAGAATGGCTTCAACACAGTCAGGCACAGAACTGCAACAGACCGCGTAATGACTTGAACGGCTTTTCTGAACCAGACGCTGTGAAAATATCGAACAGGAAAGGAGAAAGAAGATGCCAAAAAAGACGTTTAGCGCTGAGCAGGTCAGCCCAGAAAAGGCTCGGGCACTCAACGGAGTGCTCATCGAACTCAACAGCTCGGCGCTGGATGCCATGCATTGCAAGCGGGAGATGGTGATTGTCTCCGGCACCAGACATGTTTTTGAAGAACCCGGCACGCTGGACCATATCGTGGCCCTGGCGAGGGACTGGTTCGTCCGGCATGTCGGACGAGAGCCATGACGGCTCTGCCCAACCGCTTTGCAAACCGCCAGCAGGCCGGGCGACTGCTGGGCAAGGTTGTGAAAGCCCTGAACCTTGCCAAGCCAGTGGTTCTGGCCCTGCCGCGCGGCGGTGTTCCGGTTGGCTATGAGGTCGCGCGGGAACTGGCCGCGCCACTTGACATCCTGCTAGTGCTCAAGATCGGCGCACCCGGACATGAGGAATATGGCATAGGCGCTTTGGTTGACGGCGCTTCGCCGCAGCTGGTGATCGACGAAATGGCTGCGCGTAAGACGGGCGCTAACCGGGCCTATATCGAACGCCAGATGGCACGCCATCTGGATGAGATCGAACGACGCCGCGCCGCCTACCGCACCGGCCCTCCGCTTTCGCTGGCAGGCAGGACGGTGATTGTCGTGGATGACGGCATTGCCACCGGCGGCACCGTGAAAGCGGCCCTGAAGGCGCTCGCCAAGGTCGGCCCGGCGCGGGTCATTCTGGCAGTGCCGGTCGCCCCGCGCGATATGCTGGCGGAGCTTCGCGCCCTGTGCGACGACGTGGTGTGCCTGTCATGGCCCGAACCCTTCCATGCAGTCGGCGCGCATTACGTTGATTTCACCCAGACCGAGGATGCGGAGGTTATCCAATTGCTGTCTTCGGCACGGCAATGGCTCAGGCAATCAGGAGAGCCGCACCGTTAATTCCACCGCTGCGCCGCTGCGCTGTCACCTCATTGGGAGCTGTCAAGTTGACGGATGTGCTCTTGGGGGGTCAATCAGCGTGCCATTTCACACCTCGATTGCGGCACACGTTCCCGGTCTGTGATCCGGGAACTCAAAAGCCTTAACCCTCAGGCCGCAGCGAGCTGCCTGGTGTCGTAAAAGACCGGCGGACGTGGACGAGGCGCTATTGGTGCCGGCGACGTCGGCTCATCATCATCGTCATTATCGCCCCGCCGCAAAATTCGACTCAGGGTTGACCAGCGCCGATGGCTATAGAAGCGGTCGCTTGGACTGATTGATCTCGTGGAACTTGGAAACTCTCCAAGTTGCTTGAGCGCATCGAGAATGTCGTCAAGTTCCAGGATTCTACCGTCGTCGATCCGGCGCAGGGCTGGATGGTCCGGAACGGCTCGCGCATCAGATGCCCATGAAGCCAGTAAGCTGCGCTTCTCGTCAACGGTCATGCTTGAGTCGCGTAGGACGCTTTGTGGATTAGTATGGTGGCCCTGGAGGGGTTTCGCAGGGCTGAGATTGAAAGATTTGGAATCTGTACGTGTGATCATCTCCTTTACTCCCGTTTTGTGATAAACTTCCCCGGGGCACCACGCCCCGGGGACAATACCGAATTTCGGGTTTAGGCGACCTTGGCCTGACTGTTGGTATTGGATGGCTGGCCGATCTGCTTCTGATGGTCCTGACCGATCGCAGCCTTTCCGATCTCGATCTTTCGGGGCTTCAACTGCTCGGGAACCTCGCGGAAGAGCTGAATCAACAGCAACCCGTTGTCGATGCTGGCGTTGGCTACCTTGATGTGATCATCCAAGCTGAAGACCTGCTTGAAGTTTCGGCTTGCAAGGCCACGATGCAGCATCTGGCGGTCGCCTTCGGGTGCATTTTTTTGTCCAACAACAAGCAGATCCGAGCCCACTTGGGTGATCTCGATCTCTGACTGATTGAAACCGGCCACGGCCATGCTGATGCAATATTCGTCATCGTTCAGCTTTTCGATATCGTAAGGTGGCCAGTCGGGGCGGACGCTGCTGTCGAGCAAATCGAACAGTCGGTCGAAGCCCACGGTTGAGCGATAGAGGGGGGCGAAATCTAGAGTTTTCATAGCACATTCTCCTTTTGAGCAATATGATTACGAGGGGCTTGCCCGGGGGCTAACCCTGTGGAATGCCGGGCCTCGAAAGCGCCCGACACCATAAAATTATCAATAACAAAATCAAATTTCAAGAGGGGCAGAAAACTTTTTCGTACACCATTCGGGATAAATACACTTAACTATATGTGTCTGAAATTCCGTATTGATATTCGTAGTTAGCATTTTGGATTTTTCATGGGTCGTTCGCGCTCGGACATAATTTATTATGTGCGCTTGTGCGTTTGCCAATGGCCAGCAGACTCCACGCCTATGACATCTCCCATTGACCTGCCGACCAACCACATCACTCGTAGCCCCAAGCGAATCATCGCTCAAATGAGCATAATGCAGGGTGGTGGCACTGTGCGTGGCCCAAAAGTGCGCTGGTGAGTTTCCATTCTGCCACGTCATACCGATCAATTGCGTTTAAGCTTCTCAAAGCTACTAATGGTTACTGCTGAGATGATGATAAAGCCAACCAGAATGTCGCGTATATAGCTGTCAACGCTGAGTTGGGTCAGGCCATTATTCAATATTCCCAAGATGAGCACACCGACCAATGTGTTTATTACCCGTGGTTCTCCATGTCGGGCTATAGTCATCCCTAGAAATACACAGGCTATTGCATCAAGCATCAGCCCCGCGCCTTGTGTGGGATTGGCAGACGCCACGCGGCTGGCATACATCAGCCCGGCAATAGCTGCGCCAAAGCCTGATATCATGAAGGCGGAAAGTCGCAGCAAACGCACGTGTATGCCTGCAAGACGCGCGGCTTCGGCATTGCCACCTATCGCATAAAGATGTCTTCCGAAAGCAAGTTTGCCCAGCATAAACCACGTCAATAAAAGGCAGATGGCAGCAACAATAGCCAAGTTTGGAACCAGTAAAACTTTCTCGCCAGAGCCCGAGAAGGGAATCCCACCTCGCGAAAATGCCGAAAAGCTCGCTGGAATGTCACCGCCAAAAATAGTTCTACCCGCAGCCAGTAAGAACGCGAACCCGCTAAAAATTGTGAGCGTTCCCAGCGTTGCCACGAAGGGCAGAATACCGAGATAGCTCACTAGAGCGCCGTTGATTGCGCCACCAGCGACGCCAGTCATCAAAGCTGCAGTTATGCCCAATGTGACAGATTGGGTATCGCGAAAGGTAACGGCTGCGACAATTCCGGCAAGACTCGCCATCGAACCAACGCTCAGATCAAAATCACCCATTGCCATAACAATGGTCATCGCAAATGCAGCTACTGACAACATGCTGATCTGCTGCATAATGTTCAACAGATTACGGCCTGTCATAAATGTAGCGGGCAATGCTAGCCAGAAAAATAGAATTAGCGCGGCAAAGCACGCGAGCGTGCCATAGGTTTGGAGGATTCTAAGCACGCCCACTTTACTCTGAGTTCGAAATTATTCTTTCACGTTTGCCGCTGTGATAAGCTTTGTCGGCACATAAATGACACCTTGCTTTATCGTTTCGCCACCAAGACGGCGCTTTACGGCTTCGGCCACTGCACTACCAATACCTTTAAAATCTTGTGCCATAGATGCTTCGAAATTGCCACCCTTGGCAATTGCGGCGCGTGCTTCAGGATTGGCATCAATGCCGGTGATGACAATGCCCTCGCCGCTGCGGCCCGCAGCTTCTATGGCTTGCAAGGCGCCCAAAGCTGGTTGATCCCAAGCGGACCATACAGCTGAGATTGATCCCTTGTCGGGATTGGCAGAGAGGATCGCTTCCATTTTAGCGCGGCTGTCGGCAATTCCGCCGTCCTTCACATCGGGCGTGACATGATCGAGGACCTTGATGTCAGGATTATTCTTGAAGATCGTATCGGCAATGATGCCGCGCTGCTGAACGGGCGGAAATGCTTCAAATACAAACATCACAACCTTGCCTTTGCCGTTGATACGGTTGACCACATAGGCAGCCGTATCTGCCGCCATGGAATAACCATTGCTCGTAACATTGGTTACGAGAAGAGGCGATGCGCCAGCATCCATGCCGAACACGGGGATGCCTGCCGATTTTGCGGCTTCGAGTCCGGCTGTCACTTGTGACGGATCGACGTTGACGACAATTGCATCGACTTTCTGGCTTGCAGCATCTTCAATGCGTCCAATTGCACCGGCGACATCTCCTTTAGTATCAATAACATTCACATCCCAACCAAATTCCTTTGCCTTGGCTTGGAAGGCTTCGACATAGAACTGTGTGCCGGGTTGTGAGAGATAGGGCGTAATAACGGAAATTTTTGCAGCGGCGAGAGCGCCGCCGCTCAGCAGCGTCAAAGCAGACACAGCGGCAAGCCCTAGAAGACTTCTGCGAAACAGTTTCATGACGTTTCTCCAATTGATTTATTTGTTATGGTGCGTTTCCAAGCATTAGGAAATTGGCACAAATGTTTGTGTGGTGGCAAGGGGTGGGATTGACATGCTAATTGGCATCGACGTGGGCACGACGGCTATAAAGGCGGCGCTTTGCGACCAAAAGGGCAATGTGTTTAGAAGCTTTAGTGAGCGGTATACAACGTCTCGGCCAGCCGCTGGCCACGTGGAACAGAACCCCGATGATTGGATGCGGCTGGTTCTTGGCGCGCTTAAATCCCTGAGCGACAGTGTGCCAGCTGGAAGCATCAAAGCCATTGGACTGTGTTCGCAAGTGAACACCCATGTATTTGTAGATGAGTCTGGCAATGCGCTTATGCCTGCCATTACGTGGCAGGACGGGCGCTGTGCTGAGGAAGCCCTGAAACTCGATGCGCACGTATCGCAGGCAGAAAAACTAGCCTGGTGGGGAGCACCTCTGCCGATTGACGCCAGCCATGTTCTTTCGCGCATGGCCTTTGTTGCACATCACCATTCAGATATTTGGCGTAAAACCCGCTGGGTAATGGCGCCGAAAGACTACTGCATCATGCGGCTGACAGGGGCTGTCACTACCGACCCCATGACAAGTTTCGGAATTGTCGATGGCATATCACGAAAAGTACGCCGGTTAATCGATCTCGTGCCGGGTGCAGAAATCCGATTGCCACCGCTTGCAGGTTTTACGGAAGTCGTTGGAAGAATTAGAAGTGGTTTACCGTGCGCAGGGTCACTTATGGTCACAGGTGCCATGGATGCTTGGTCAGGAATGTTAGGCGCCGGCGTTTGCGACGAAGGGCAATGCGTTTATCTTAGCGGGTCAAGCGAAATTCTTGGGATTGTCTCATCACGGAAAGCGCCCACACCAGGGGTGATCGCCTTCCCGAAATGTGCAGGAATTACTTTACATGCGGGGCCGACACAATCGGGCGGCGCATCGGTTGAATGGTTATCGCGTGTGTTGAGCCGAACGGCTCCCGAGATTTCGGTACTTGCAGGCTTAGCCAATACGAAACTGCCCTTGCCCATCTTCCTTCCACACCTGGAAGGCGAACGCGCACCACTTTGGGATATCAAAGCCCGTGCATCTTTCTCCGGTCTCTCATCGGCGATGGAAGCACCGGAACTCGCGCGTGCAGTTCTCGAGGGTGTTGGATATTCTGCGCGGCTTGTGCTCGAGGCAGTTGAGGCATCAGCATGCTGCAAACCTGTAATCATCAATCACTCTGGTGGCGGCGCGTCATCGGATATCTGGTGTCAGGTTCGTGCCGACATTCTTGCTCGCCCGATCCATCGCACCAAAATACGAGATGCTGGTGTGTTAGGTTCGGCCATTATGGCAGGCGTGGGGGCAGGCATCTTTCCATCACTGAGTGACGCAACAAAGCATTTTGTACAACTGGATCACGTGTTTGAACCTGATTCTGCGGAACAGGAGCGGCACGCGGAAAAATTTGCGCTTTATCAAACACTTTATCGGCAGCTCATCCCGTTCAATGCAGCTCTAAAGCCACAGTAATGCTCTCGTCCAATTCTGACGCGATGATATCGAGGCTGCGTCAGTGTCGATGTTGGGTGTTTTACACGTAGTGTTCAATAGAGCTCTTTGATATAGCCTGCCTGAATATCCCTTTCGATTTCGATAACCACTGTCTCGTCTTCACACTGACCATTTAGCGAGGTTTGGTCGAGGATGATGCGGGCAAGTGTTGGCATTTCGGATTTGCTTAGACGATTGTGATCACTCCAAAGATGCGAGCGCTTCAGGGCCTTTGCACAGTGGAAGAAAATTTCGTCGATTTCAATGGAAATGCCGATCTGCGGGGTTTTGCCATTCACCGTGCATTTGGCGAGAGCTGCCTCGTGCTTGATGATCTTGGCACGACCAGCAACGCGCAACGTATCTTCAATACCGGGGATAAAAAACAAAAGGCCGACATGCGGATTCTCCACAATATTGACCATCGTATCAAGCCGGTGATTGCCCGGCCGATCTGGGATCAACAAAGTTTTGTCGTCCAGCACCTGAACAAAACCAGGCGGATCACCACGCGGCGAAACATCGGCCTTACCGAGTTTATTAGCCGTAGAAAGACATAAGAATGGCGATTTTGAAATAAAGTTCCGCGAATGCTTGTCGAGGCGCGACATTTGTTTGGACTTGGCCAGTTCCATGGTGGGTGGGAATTGTTGGCGGAGAAATTGTTCGGTTTTGATGTCCATGGAGAGATCCTCATTAAGCAACCTGATGCAAGATTGACACAGATTAGAGAAAGAACGAAGGCTCAGTCGCAAGTAATTTCTTGTGGACGGTGCCGGGCCCCGGTTGGGCATGGATCTCAAAAACGATCTTTGAAAGTGGTGTCAGCGGCAGCAAAATGAAATTCTCGTAAGCTCCCAAAATCCTTGTCACTTTGCCCTGTTCCCGATAGATTTCCGGTATACACTATTTGTGTAGCAAAGGTGCAGCCTTTGCTTTCTGCAACTGCCAAATTCAGGGGACCAAATGGAAGCTGCTGAGGCCAAAGAGATTGTCGATCACGCCATTGAGCGCGTTGAAGAAAAAACTGAGGCTGCTGGAAAAGCCGAGTGCCTCCAAGAACGAACGTTTCGGGACCGCGTATCTTTGATGGTAGGGGCCTTTGCTGTGGCGTTGGCCATCGTGCATATGGCAGCCAATGGAGCGCAACGCGCGAGCCTGCTCAAGGGTATAGAGGCCTCGGACAGCTTTGCCTATATGGAAGCCAAAATCGTGCGCGAAACCGTATTAAAAACGGCAGCAGGATCAGCAAATGCTAGCGACGTCGAGAAAAAGGCGTGGCAAGATGAAGCGCTACGCCTGCGCGGACCTGATGTTTCCGGCCATGGCATTGGTCAATTGCAGGAATTAGGCACCGCCCAACGTGAAGAGGGCCAAAAGGCGGCTGCCACAGGTGAGGCTTATGAGTTAGGCGAAACGGAGTTGCAACTGGCCATTGTTCTGTCATCAATTGCGCTGGTGGCGCGGTCAATCTGGATTGCGGGCGGAGCAGCGGTGTTTGCATTTCTGGGAATTGCCGCTGCCATTGCCACGCGTCTTGGTATGAGCCTAATTGGGTGAGGGTAACATGAGTTTGCGGATCGCCCCACCGCTATTGCCAACATCTTTCTTACTGTTGTGGCTGCAGCCTCGCACAGAGTCTTTTATGGAAAGACTGGGCGTTTTGGAATGAGCCGCTTGCTTCATGCCTTACGTCACTCGCAGTGGCGTTTAGTCCGCATCATCGGATCGCACCCGCGACTCTTCCTGTGCGTGGCCATCGGCGTCGGCAGCTATTTCCTGCTGCCGGAGTCTGCGCGCTTGGTTAGTCGGCTGTTGATTTCTTGGAATTTTGCCACAATTTACTTCCTGATTTCCATTGCCCTGATGATGTCGCAAGCGACGCCCGACACGATCAGACGCAATGCAGCACTGAATGATGAGGGCCAAAACGCTATTTTGGGGCTAGCAAGCCTGGCCAGCATCGCGAGCTTGGCTGCTATCATCATCCAATTGGGTTTGGTTAAAGAGTCAACCGGGCTACTCAAAGCTTTTCACCTTAGCCTGGCCCTTGTGACTATCCTGACTGCTTGGGCCTTTATTCATGTTATGTTTGCGCTGCATTATGCTCATGAATATTTTGACGAGTTCCGCAACGACAAAGCCAGTGAACCTCAGCTTCGCGGTGGCCTGGAAATTATCGGCAGCAATCCGCATCCAGATTATCTCGACTTCGCCTATTATGCCTTTACGGTCGGCGTGGCCAATGCAACGGCCGATATCAATATCACGTCGCGCGAAATGCGCCGTATAACCCTGGTCCATTCCATACTGGCGTTCTTTTTCAACCTTGCCCTATTGGGTCTGACTATTAACATTTCGGCGGGACTGGTGTAGTCGCGGCCCGAAGTTCGAATAAATCATACGCACCCTTGCTTCGAACTATGGGCATTTTGAAACCTTACATTTCATTCGTAAAACCTCATGGATTCTTTCACGATTTATTCGATATCGTTGTGGTGTTGAAGGCGCTGAATGACCTTGCTGAAATCGCCAGTGGTACGACCTTGCTTGGAACTGTTTCAAGATCCATTGGATCCCCGCAATTTCATTGCGCCTGGCACCGGTCAAAATGAGCAAGCGAATGATGTTCGCTGCAGTGGGCTTGCCCCGTTCGATTCCGCTTTTGAAAGGGCTTTGCCGAATTCACCGCCTCACAGATCGACTAACTTACTTAAGATGATCCAAACGCGGCGATAAAGCCAGGTCGTCAACTAAAGGTTTGTCAGGCAAATTTGCTTGATCTTCATCCGACGTAAACGCCGTATCTTTATGATCTAATTCTTTGCCGTCTTTATCGATCAGGCGGATCGTCACGTTGTATTTTCCACCCTTGGTGATTCCCAACACTTTTGCCGATTGTATTATGTAACTCAACTTTCCCTCAATTGCAGGCGAAGAGACACTTTGTCTGGTGTTGGTTCCGGGAACGTCAAATAAAGCCTCAATATGGCTACCGCCGGGGAATGGATAAGTCTGTTGGGCCACGACAACCATTGATGCTTCTGAGACACGGTAGTTAAATTGGATACCACCGCCAGCAATTTTTAAATATTGTATTGGACCAGATTCACCGCAGCCTGCCAGCACAAGCGCTGTAATTATAAACCACTTCACGCTTCACTCTCCCGATGAATGGCGTCTCCACCCAAGCCTTCAGGCTTCAACAATAATATAACAATGATAATGCCGAAAACACCGACATCA
>JAYVCU010000294.1:0-3497 GCA_043749835.1 Hyphomicrobiales bacterium | reverse complement strand
AGTATCCATCTTGATGACAAAATTGGTGCCAGCCTTGATTTCTCGCGTGCGCGAGAACCGGGTTAAGTCCACTACGCTGAGAATAGCCCTCTTGAATCCGGCTTTGCCTTTCCTACATTAAATTCAACTTAGGTGTGCCGCTTCAGCCTTCGGGGGAAGCGGGCGCATGCTATAGGGAGTTTGATATGGATATTCAGAAATTCACCGAGCGCAGCCAAGGCTTCATCCAATCAGCACAATCATTAGCTCTGCGTGAGGGCCACCAGCGTTTCACGCCTGAACATGTTCTGAAAGTTTTGTTGGACGATGAGGAGGGCTTGGCCGCCGGCCTGATTAAAGCAGCGGGTGGAGACTCACGCGCCGCATTAATGCAAACTGAGGCGGCACTTGCGAAAATGCCTAAAGTTTCAGGCGCAGGTGCAGGGCAAGTTTATCTGGCCCCCGAAATGGCGCGGGTATTTGAAGGCGCAACCAAGCTGGCAGAAAAAGCTGGCGATAGTTTTGTAACTGCCGAGCGCTTGTTGCAGGCGGTTGCAGTTGAGCCATCCGATGCCCAAAAGATTTTAAAATCCGCAGGGGTTACGGCACAAGCGCTAAACACCGCCATTAACGATATTCGCAAGGGCCGCACGGCAGATACAGCTTCGGCCGAATCGGGTTACGATGCGTTAAAGAAATATTCCCGCGACCTCACAGAGGCCGCCCGCGACGGCAAGCTTGATCCAGTGATCGGGCGTGATGATGAAATCCGCCGTACCATTCAGGTTCTCTCGCGCCGCACGAAAAATAATCCAGTGCTGATTGGTGAGCCCGGAGTTGGCAAAACCGCTATCGCCGAAGGCTTGGCCTTGCGTATCGTCAAAGGCGACGTGCCCGAATCTTTGAAAGACAAAAAGCTTCTGGCGCTTGATATGGGTTTGTTGATTGCGGGTGCCAAATTTCGGGGTGAGTTCGAAGAGCGCTTGAAGGCGGTCTTATCAGAAGTGACAGCTGCGGCGGGCGGTATTATTCTTTTCATCGATGAAATGCACACGCTGGTGGGTGCCGGCAAGGCCGACGGCGCCATGGATGCATCCAACTTGCTGAAGCCCGCTCTGGCGCGTGGAGAGCTCCACTGCGTAGGCGCCACCACACTGAATGAATACCGCAAATATGTGGAAAAAGATGCCGCCTTAGCGCGTCGCTTCCAACCCATTTTCGTCAATGAGCCATCGGTGGAAGATACCATTTCCATTTTGCGCGGCATTAAGGAAAAATATGAGTTGCACCACGGCGTGCGCATCACCGATGCGGCCGTTGTGGCTGCGGCCCAGCTTTCCAACCGCTATATTTCCGATCGCTTCCTGCCCGATAAAGCCATCGACCTGATGGATGAAGCGGGTGCACGCCTGCGCATGCAGGTGGATTCAAAGCCAGAAGAACTTGATGAGTTTGATCGCCGCATCATGCAATTACAAATTGAACGCGAGGCTTTGAAGAAGGAATCTGATCAGGCGTCCAAAGACCGCTTGGATAAATTGCAAAAAGAGTTAGTCGAGACAGAAGAAAAATCCGCCGTGATGACGCGTAACTGGCAGGCCGAAAAGGAAAAGCTCGCCTCTGCTTCCAAGATCAAGGAGAGTTTGGAATCAGCACGGCGTGATTTGGAATTGGCCCAGCGCAAAGGTGATTTTGCCAAGGCTGGCGAATTGGCTTATTCCACGATCCCCGAACTCGAAAAAAACCTCAAAAGCGCTGAGGAACAGTCTTCCAGTAACATGATGGAAGAGGCCGTTACCGAAAGCCACATTGCGCAAATCGTGTCGCGTTGGACGGGCATTCCGGTTGATAAAATGTTGGCGGGTGAACGTGACCGCCTGTTGCAAATGGAGGCTGAATTGAGCCGCCGTGTTGTGGGCCAAGGCGAAGCTGTTGCAGCCGTGGCCACTGCTGTGCGCCGCGCCCGTGCTGGCTTGCAAGATCCCAATCGCCCCATCGGATCTTTTCTATTTTTGGGCCCGACAGGTGTAGGTAAAACCGAACTCACCAAGGCTTTGGCCGCCTATCTGTTTGACGATGAGCATGCCCTGCTGCGGATGGACATGAGTGAATATATGGAAAAGCATTCAGTGTCGCGCCTCATCGGCGCTCCTCCGGGTTATGTTGGCTATGATGAAGGTGGTGCTCTAACCGAAGCCGTTCGGCGCAGGCCTTATCAGGTCGTGTTGTTTGACGAAGTGGAAAAGGCCCACCCGGATGTGTTTAACGTCTTGCTGCAAGTACTGGACGATGGCCGCTTGACCGATGGCCAGGGCCGCACGGTGGATTTCAAAAACACGTTGATCATTATGACATCTAACCTTGGTTCCGAATTCTTGGTGGCCTTGGGTGAAAATCAGGATGTCGATGACGTGCGTGAGCAAGTGATGGGCGTGGTGAAGATAGCCTTCAGGCCTGAGTTTCTCAACCGGCTGGATGACATCATCCTGTTCCACCGCCTGAAACGCGCCAACATGAATGCCATCGTCGATATCCAAATGGAGCGTTTGAAAAAGTTGCTGGTTGATCGCAAGATCGAGGTTGAGCTGACGGAGGCGGCCCGCACTGCCCTGGCCGACAAGGGCTATGATCCGGCTTACGGTGCCAGGCCCTTAAAGCGTGTGATCCAAAAGCAGGTGCAGGACTCACTCGCCGAGGAAATTCTGGCCGGCAATGTAAAAGATGGAGATACCGTGAAAGTGGACGTAAAAGACGGCATCTTTACCATCAACGGCCGGGCGGTCGGCGACGTGGTGAAAATGCCTGTGGTGAAGACGGTGCATTGACGAACACGCTGCGCACTTGCCATTACTCTCCATGGGCGGGCTTGACCCGCCCATCCAGTTTTTCAACCCTTATGCATGTGGAAAGTCTGGATCGGCGGATCAACTTCGCCGATGGAGAGTTTTTAGGCTTTGCTCTCAGCGATCAGGTAGGCACGAGAAAGAATTGTTGCTAACATTACTAGATTGAACGCAAAGAGTGTGAACAAAGAAATCTGCACCAATGGTTGCAAAAAGTCGTGATTTTCCAATTTCAAAACATCATCAGAGAAAATCGCAATTGCCGTGTAGGTGGCAATTAGCCCCGCAAAACCCCCGACCAGAACTACTGCGTTGCATGCCCAAAATCTGCCCAACACATACCTAAATATTTTGGTGCCACGCGCCCCGGCAGTTTTAAAAGTTCTATCGCCATTGGCAACACAGGCTGGCAGCGTTGTTCCCCATTTTGCCAAAATCAGGGATTCGCTCGCTGCATATAGAGCAGAGAAAAGGTAAACGAAGACCAATTTATTGGCGGCTCCGACCAATGGTATGGTGATTGCGGCTGCGGGCACTATGCCGATAAGTGAGAGCCCTATGCTTCTCCACAAGAATGGTCGAAAGATAGTTTTAAATTGGTTGCCGCTAATAGAGTTGAATCCGGTCGTTCGGTTCAAAATTGTAGCATGGGCAGCGATTGCCACTGGAAGCCAC
>JAYVCU010000293.1:0-19567 GCA_043749835.1 Hyphomicrobiales bacterium | reverse complement strand
CTGGCTTGAGCGCTTCACCAAAGGCCACGGCCTTGGCGGCGATCACATGTTCGAGTGGTCCGCCGATGATTCCGGGGAATATCGCTGAGTTGATTTTCTTGCCCAAAGCCTCATCACGTGACAGGATCAAGCCGCCGCGTGGCCCGCGTAATGTTTTATGCGTTGTGGTGGTTACCACATGGGCATGTTCAACGGGATTGGAATGGGCTTGGCCCGCCACAAGGCCTGCAAAATGCGCCATATCCACCATCAGATAAGCACCAATGGAGTCGGCAATTTCGCGGAAGCGTTTGAAGTCAATGGCGCGCGGATAGGCTGAGCCGCCGGCAATGATCAGTTTGGGGCGTTCGAGCAGAGCTTGCGCGGCTAGCGCATCATAATCAATCTGATGGTTGTCTTCACGCACTTTGTAGGACACAACGTTAAACCATTTACCCGATTGATTAACGGGTGAGCCATGGGTGAGGTGACCGCCGCAAGCCAGATCAAGGCCCATGAAAGTATCTCCGGGTTGGAGAAGGGCAAAGAACACTCCCTGATTTGCGGTGGCCCCTGAATGCGGCTGGACATTGGCAAAAGTTGCACCGAATAGTTGCTTGGCGCGGTCAATGGCCAGTTGTTCCGATATATCTACATATTGGCAACCGCCATAATAACGGCGGCCCGGATAGCCTTCGGCGTATTTATTGGTCATCACTGAGCCTTGCGCTTCCAGCACGGCGCGCGACACGATGTTTTCAGAAGCAATCAGTTCGATTTCATTTTGCTGGCGTAAAAGTTCGGATTTAATGGCTTTGGCAATTTTAGGGTCAGCCTTGGCCAGATTGTCTTTGAAGAAGCCTGGAAAAAGTGGCTTGGCGCGTTTGGACTCGGCTTTAGTTTTCACGCTCTTTCTAAATGCTTTTGCCATGGGCCACTCTCAAAAATGAAGTCCGTCTATACAGGCTTCCATTCTGGGGTAAAGCAAATTGGCGCAGCGCATTCAGCCCGCATATGTCACATCGTTGCGCACTGCGTCGATCAAAGTTTACAACCGCTTTTTACACTGCCATCGGCAGCGAGCTTACAATCCAACTTTTTCTTGGCCGATGCTTTTACAACAGTCTTTACTGGCTTTCCCGCTGCTACAGTGCCGCTTAGTTTTGTACGTGAATTTTTCTGAGCCACTGCCATGGTCCTGGCATCTTTTAATTGCTTGAGTGCTGCGACCTTTGCGTCAGCATCGCGCTTTTTATAATAAGCAAGCCAGTTAAATCCGCCGCTCCTGCTTGGCAAAAATACAGCTGGGCTTCCAACTATTGTTCCTGCCGCTGCATTCTGGATTTTTTTAGTCGGTGTGCCAAAGCCAAACAGGTTGGCACTTTTGTTAGCTTCCAGCGCAGTTCTACGCACACCAAAAAATCCCGAACCCTCAGCTTCAGCAGCATCAACCGATACGGCGCGCGGCAATGGTTTTAACACAAATCGCTTGCCATCAGGGCTCAGTTCACCCACCGGCATGGGCTGACCAACGGTAAATCCAGAACCATCCATCTGATAGATATCATTACGGAAAGACACGGTGCCACCAGCCGAAGGCCAGGCGGTGAGATAAGCCACACGCAGCTGTGGCGGGGCAGCCAAGCTGACGTCAAGGCGTTGCAGCGATTTTCCAAGGCCAGCGATAGCGTCTGCATTAAAGCCATCTTGCCCATTTAAGACCCAACTAACCAGCTGCGGCATATTCTGCACACGAATACAGCCCGAAGAAAAGAAGCGGTTGTTAAAATTGAACATCGGCTTATCGGGCGTGTCGTGCAAATAAATGCCAAAGGGGCTTTGGAATTCGATCTTGGCGGTCGCCATTGCGTTAGCTGGGCCCGGTTCTTCGCGGAACAGATAATCATCCGGCACTAAGGTTCTAAAATTGAGAGTCCTTGGATCAACCTCAACGCCATTGGCGCCACCCTCAAAGATTTTGATATTGGTCTGCTTCAGATATTCGGTGCCAGTCTGAAGCTTTGGCAGAATATCACGCTCCACAATCGAAACGGGTGCATTCCAATAGGGGTTGAAGCGCACCGTGGCTAAAGGTGTCATCACCACAGGTGTTGGACGTGCCGGTCGTCCTACAATCACATTGTGGCGTTCAAACACACGGCCACCAGACACGGCTTCTAACTGTTGGGCCGGAATGTTCACCACAACATAACGCTCACCCAAGCCTTGTTCATAGGTCTCAAGGCGCGGAATGTTGGCAGTGATCGTGGCCAAGCGTTTATTAGCAGACACATTCAGCTCAGCCACTGTGGCCGGATCCACTTTGCCATTGGCCAAAAGACCATGATTGCGCTGGAAACGGCGCAGTGCATCATCCGTTGCTGACGTAAACACATCGGCAAATTGACCTTGTGTGCCTTCAACGCGCAAATAATTTTCGACGAACAGGCGCTTGTTAAGCGTGGCAACAGCAGCATTTTTATCGCCTTTTTTATAATTGCCGGAAGCCACTGTGGGAAACCCGCCCTGCGCGATAATGGAGGCATATTTAGCGGTGCCTTCCTGCAAAAGTTTGGCGCTATTGGACTGCAAAATAGGCATTTGGTTTTTGCCATCCACAACTTCGGAAAATGTTGTGGGCGTGCCCGCTGGTTGAATGGGCGTTTCGAGTTTTTTTACAGGCACATTTGGAGATGAGAATAGGCTTTGCGCTTGCAGGTTTGTGCCGCTCACCAAAAGTCCAAGTCCTATCATAACGCCGAAGCGCATTCGCTTTGAGTTACCCAACATCATTGATTTCAACTGCCTCAAAAATATAATTCGCGCCTTCACTAGCAAGTCGCGGGCAAAAGGTCAAAAGCACCTTCGGTTCAACTGTCCTCCAACGCGACGTTGTGCGCACATGAATCACACCTGCCGCCCGATTAAAAGTTAAATTCCGTCAAAATTGTGCTGTGAAGCAAATTGGCAACAGCATTAATTAGGCGATGCCAAGCACGCGCCTGTTATAGCGCCATAAGCCAAGGCCGATCACAATGGTTGCGATGCCGCCCACAATCACACTGATCGGGTCCGCACCAAACCTTTCAAACCATTGTGAATACAGATGAATAGCACCGAAAGTGGCCACAGTGTTGACGACAAAGCGTTTTCCGGTTTTTGCCGCCCAGGTTCCGGCAATGAGCAAGGCTATCATCCAACCGACAACGAATGCGATTGGTTGAATTTGCGCCTCGTTACCAAAATCCAGATATCTTTCGCCATCGCGCCACAGTTTGCCCGGCGTATCGCCCCACAAAGATCCAATCCAGAATCCAAAGTTGACAAGAATCACGCACACGCGTGCAAAGACGATGGCCAGGTTTTGGTAAAGCCCGGTAAAGCGTTTGGCCATTTGCCATGCGCCAAAGCCCAGCGCCGTAAAAAGACCGATTGTGAGGGTGGGTTCGCTGATGGCAATTTCATAACAGGCATGCCAATAACCCGTGCTGCCACCGATCGCAGATTCAACGGCCAGCGGAACAAGCGCAATCAATAAGCTGCTTCCGGCTGCAACGGCAACAGCACCGAAAATAACTGCCGCTAGCAATGACGCAAAGAGTGGATGGTCGAACAAAAACCCAAGAGAGCCCGCAAGTGCCAAAGCACCAACAACCATCCAGATGCTGCCAAGCTTGCCCCACATTGCATTTTGGCGGATTTTCGCAAGCCAACCCAAGGCGATGAAAGCTGCCCCAAGAATGGCTCCCACAGCTGGTGAAAAAGTGAGCGCGCCAATTCCTGCGGCCACAGCAATGGCCCCAAAGGCCAGAAGAATGTTGATCGCAGTGGAGCCAGTGTCTTTTACTGCGTGGTTGCGCAGCATTTGGGCCGTTTCAGTACTCACCCATCCGTGCAGCTGAAGCTCGTCGATATCAATCAGAATTTTCATAGCTGCCTTCTCCCCCACATAAAAACCAGATTAGGAAGTCAGCGATGCTTAGTAAAGTGCATCCGGCTGGCGGAGAGGGAGGGATTCGAACCCCCGGAGGGCTTGCACCCCCTACGGTTTTCAAGACCGTCGCGATAGACCACTCTGCCACCTCTCCGGGCGCGCATATTGCGAAGCCGTCAAATAGTTGGGCGCAGGCGTTTAATCAAGCAAAAAACCCGCCGGATATGCCTTCACCCGGCGGGGCCTTTTGGCCGCTCTCCTGTGACGTTCACCCGTTTACAGGCGGTATAAAATCTGGTCTGTCCAATAGCGCTCTAAGCGGGTCAAAGATTTGTTAAGACGGTCAAACTCATCTGTAGAAAGCCCCACAACTTGTTCAAGGGCTGAAAGTTGGCGGTTATAAAGTGCGTCCACACGGCCGCGAATGTCTTCGCCTTTAACCGTTAAACTGATGCGTACAGAGCGCTTGTCAGACGCTGAACGCTCATGGTTTACATAACCAAGTTCAACCAGCTTTTTGAGATTGTAAGACACGTTAGAGCCTTGATAATGGCCACGGGTTTTAAGTTCTCCGGCGGTTAGTTCAGCATCGGCAATGTTGAACAGCAGTAAAGCCTGAACGGGGTTCACTTCTTTTTCGCCAGTACGCTCAAAGTCATCTTTGATCACATCAAGCAAGCGGCGGTGCAAACGCTCGATCAGCGTTAAGCTTTCGAGATAACGATTCTTAATTTCACTGCGCTTCACATCCACAGCTGTATACGCTGCCCCCACGGCAAGTTGCGTGTTCATTTTACACCTCATTTTCCTGTTGAAGGTTTGGCCTCTTTATTGGGCGTTTTCCTTCGGTAGGGATCAAACTACGCTGAGGTATTTAAATTGTACTGAAGAGTCTCGGTAAATTTGTCGTTATATTTTCGGAAATTTAGATCGAGTTTGATTACAGTTTAAATTTCACTCGCGCGCAGCCTTAACCATTTGTTGGCGCGACTGGTTAACGGATTAGCTGCAATTCACTTTCGCATAATTTGCCAAACTTTATGCCGAGGTCTAATGCATGCGAAATGTCCATTCCCCCACAGTCATTTCCAGCGACGCGCCTGCGCCGCACTCGCTCATCAAACTGGATGCGCAGTTTGGTGCGCGAAAATCAGCTTTCGGTATCGGATTTAATTTGGCCGCTGTTTGTGATTGACGGTAAAGATAAAACTGAAACCATTTCCGCAATGCCCGGTGTGTTGAGATACTCAATCGACAACGCGGTGAAGCGTGTGCGCGAGGCGGCGCAGCTTGGTATTCCGCTGGTTGCCCTTTTCCCCAACACCGATCCGGCGTTGCGCGATGAAGCGGCATCACAAGCCTTTAACGCTGACAATATCATTTGCCGCGCGGTGCGAGCCATCAAGAAGGAAGTGCCAGAGATCGGCGTGATGTGTGATGTGGCCTTAGACCCCTACACCAGTCACGGCCAAGATGGGCTGATGCGTGGCAGCAAAATTGTGAATGATGAAAGTGTTACAGCTCTGGTAAAGCAAGCCTTGGTGCAAGCCGAAGCAGGCTGCGATGTGATTGCACCTTCCGACATGATGGACGGTCGCATTGGTGCCATTCGCGCCGGGCTCGACGGTGCAAACTTACACGATGTTTCGATCATGGCTTACGCCGCCAAATATGCTTCTGGCTTTTATGGCCCCTTCCGCGAAGCAGTTGGTTCGGGCGGTATGCTGAAGGGTGACAAGCTCACCTATCAAATGGATCCGGCAAATTCTGATGAAGCATTACGCGAAGTGGCCATGGATATTTCTGAAGGTGCTGACATGGTCATGGTGAAACCCGGCATGCCGTATCTGGATATCGTTGCACGCGTAAAACGCGAATTTGCCATGCCTACCTTTGCTTATCAAGTCTCTGGCGAATATGCTATGCTGATGGCAGCAATTGAGCGCGGTTGGTTAGAGGCGGATAAGGTAATCCCTGAAACCCTGCTGGCGTTTAAGCGCGCCGGAGCCGATGGGGTGCTGAGTTATTTTGCGCTCGACATGGCGCGGAAGTTGAATGGTTGATTTGTTTCATTCAACGGCGCTGGATTACGGGATTACGGTGACAGTGCATTTAACTGACGACTAAATAGCGCTGAATCAGTACCGATCTCCAACCTCACTTAACTAATCTCCTGATCAAACTCGACGTATCCCACCTGCCCCCGCCCAGCGCTTGCACGTCTGCATAAAATTGATCAACCAGTGCCGTCACCGGAAGCGGTGCGCCATTCTTGCGGGCTTCGTTCAAGCACATTCCCAAATCCTTGCGCATCCAATCCACAGCGAAGCCAAAATCAAATTTTTCGGCAATCATGGTTTTATGACGGTTCTCCATCTGCCACGAACCGGCGGCACCTTTGGCGATAACGCCGATCACATCTTCCATATTCAACCCAGCTTTTAGGCCGAACTGAATGCTCTCGGCCAAGCCTTGCACAAGACCCGCAATGGCAATTTGGTTGCACATTTTAGCCAGTTGCCCGCTGCCTGTGGGCCCCAGCAATTTGCACATGCGGGCATAAGACATGATCAAGGGCTCAGCTTTGGCATAGTGTGCGGCATCGCCACCACACATCACCGTTAAAGCGCCATTTTCTGCACCTGCCTGTCCTCCAGAAACCGGGGCATCAATAAAGCCAATCCCACGCGCGCTGGCTTCGTTGCTCAACTCTCTGGCCACATCGGCTGAGGCCGTGGTGTGATCTACAAAAATTGCGCCTGGCTTCATTGTGTGAAAAGCACCGTGTTCGCCAATTGTGACTTGGCGCAGATCAGCATCATTGCCGACGCAGGCAAAAACAAAATCAGCGTCATCTGCAGCAGCCTTGGGCGTGAGCGCTTGCACGCAGCCATGTGCCGCCTGCCACTGCGCGGCTTTGCCAGAGCTGCGATTGTAAACCGTCAGTTCGGCCCCGGATTTCTTTGCTAAATGCCCCGCCATGGGATAGCCCATGACGCCAAGACCTAACCACGCGCATTTGAGTGTCATAATAGCGTCCTTTTCACACTGGCATAAGCTATTTGCGTGATTTCCGCCAATGGTCTTGCGCAACGTTGCGCAATATTGGATAGTCAAGCCATGACGATCGAAAGGCGCAATTTTCCGCAGTTTTTCATTACGGCTCCTACCCCTTGCCCTTATTTGCCGGGGCAGAAGGAACGTAAAGTCTTCACTCATCTTGTTGGACCCGATGCGCGCGCCCTTGCCGGCCAATTGTTACAAAGCGGTTATCGACGCAGCCAAAGCATAGCTTATCGCCCGGCATGTGAAGCCTGCAGTGCCTGCTCTTCAACGCGCGTGGCAGTGCACGATTTTATCTGGACGAAAAGTTTTAAACGCGTTTTGAAACGGAATGCTGATTTGGTTACTAACTCTGCGTTGCCGCAAGCCACGTCTGAGCATTATGATGTGTTCCGCGCCTATATCGATACGCGCCACGCCGATGGCGGCATGGCGGATATGTCGGTATTGGATTTTGCCGCCATGATTGATGAAACGGTGGTCGATACCCGCCTCATAGAATATCGCTATGGTCCTCAACATGCTGAGGCTGGTGTGCTGGTGGCCACGGTTTTGCTTGACGTTTTACCCGATGGGCTTTCGCTCATCTATTCATTCTATGACCCAACTCTGCACAACCGCAGTCTCGGCACATTCATCATATTGGACTGCATGGCCAAAACCCAGCGGCTCAGCTTGCCTTATCTGTATCTGGGCTATTTTGTTTCAGGCTCGCGCAAGATGCAATACAAGGCACGATTTCAACCCCAGCAAAGACTTACACCTTCGGGTTGGATTTCGGTCGCTTGATCGTAGTATTCCTAAAATTTTAAGTAATCCGATAGAGTTATAGGCTAGCGCTACACTGAATAACGGGGGTTATTGTTTGTGAGTCGTGCCATAAAAGATCCACTGGGTGTTTCGCGTTTAGTCGTTAAGTTAGAGCGTGCCCTGCAAAACCAGGGCCTTAAAATCATTATCAACGCTAATATGGCGGCGTTTGCTGAAGCGAAGCGAAAAGCCCGCGGCTTTGACCCCGCACCCATGCATGATCATTCAGTGTGTGACTTTTCCAATGATCGCGGGTTTTGGATGGGGCTGGAAAACACCGATGGCAAGATTGTTGGAATGCAAGCCTATCGTTGCGACAAGGTTGATATCAGCCTTGCTGAATGGTGCGCAAATTACATGATTGGCGTTTACATGCGGCGTAGTGAGATGCTGGTGCCGGCCCATGCCCATTCGCCCAAAAACAGCGTGGCGCAAAAGCTTAATGGCACATTGGTCTATCACGGCGAAGTCTGGATTGATAAATCTGTAAAAGGAAAAGAAGTGGTGGCGGATTTCTCAATCATGGGTCATTTGCTGGCGCTGTTGAAATGGAACTATGATGCGGTCTGGGCCCTCACCAGCCAATCGATTGCCACGCGTGGTTATCCAGGGCGAATGGGATACCCGGTTATAGAGCGCGGTTTCCTGCGTTGGCAGTGGCACTCTGATGATATTGAGCCCATCGAATATCTAACTGTGGCAGAGCGCCATCATATTGAAAATTTGGTCGAAGAGCCGGTTACAAACCTGGCCTCGCCCTTTGGCAGTGCCGCCTTGGCAATGACTCGCTCAGATTACCTTAAAGCCGACTGAAGCAAATTGCGAAACCACTTTTACTGAATCACCTTTTGAATGGCCAATCACCGGCAAAATCAGCCTGTGATAGGGCACCCAGTAGACATTATTATTGGGAAATCGAAGGGCGGCCAACACATGATCAGCGCGGGGCTTACCCGATTGCAAAACTTCCACATAACCTGCATTCACAGCGTCACTGTATGATCCTGTTGTTTGCCGCGGATGTGAACTTTCGACATCACCATAGACTTTGGCAATAAGCGAGTATTTGCCGACCGAAGAAACTTTGAAGCGGTTGTTTTCACGGTTAAAGACGCACTCTACGGCAAGGTCGTCGAGCTTGGCCGCGGATGCCTTTGCATCGATGAGCAGTGGGGCCAAAATTGAATTGGCAATCTCAACTTGTTGCACAAATGTTCGCACCGGGAAGTGGCGATCCCCGCGTGAAATTATGGCCTCGAGGCGGTCGGCTGCGTCAGCCGCGGTTTGATAAAACTCTTCGAACCATCCCGACACATAAAACCGCAACACGTAAGGTGCTTTGGAGCTGGCCAACCAGTCTGCCACTACAAATAATGAAGTAATGCAGCGTGTTTGCGCGTGCCACTTAATTTCTGTGCCGATTTCTCCGCTGGTCAAACGCACATCGCCGTTTTCAAAACGGCGACGCTCTTCGGCCGCAGTAAGCTCCTGCGCGTCGATGCCGTCGCGCTCAAATGCGCCTTGTTTAACCCAAATCCGTGTTGCTCTCATCGCCGTCTATCTTGCCCGTCACATCGCTACAGGCTTCGCCGATACGTCACCCTGCTTAGCCCCCAACCCAGCGCATTAACTATTAGCAGTGAATAGTTGATCACGATTTAATTAAAAACGTCAACCGAAGCGATTGTTCTTCGGGAATCCGCGTGGTGGCAGGCGTCCGGATTGGGCGCGCTCTCCCAACCAATCGGTTAATTCCGTCACGCTCCAGTTGCGTCCGCCCGAGTCTTGCCAATTCAGACCATCGCTCAACTTAAATGCTGTCGCATCGGCTAAACCGCCATCTTTGAACTTTTGCAAGCGCACGCCCTTGCCTCTGGTCATCTCGGGCAGTTCTGCACTCTTAAAAATCAGCAATTTCCGATTGTCCCCAATTGTAGCAATATGATCGGCACCGTTTGCAACCTGCACACACACCAAAGCTTCAATCGGTGTTTTCACATTAAGTACCTGTTTACCCTTTTTAGTGGTTGCCACACATTCGTCCGCAGCAACGATGAAACCATCACCGTCAGTGGAGGCTACCAATAGTTTGGTGCCTGGCTGATGAGCGAACACTGCAACAATCGCATCTGCTGCATCCACATCTGCCAGCAAGCGCACAGGCTCACCATTGCCGCGGCCGCCGGGCAGTTTTGAGCCTTCAAGCGTGTAAAACTTACCGGAGGATGAAAATAACATGATCTTGTCGGTGGTCATCGCCTGCACGATAAACTTGGGCGCATCGCCGTCTTTGTAGGTAAGCGTGGCTGTATCTTCGATATGGCCCTTCATGGCGCGGATCCAGCCCTTTTCAGAACAGACCACGGTGATAGGCTCTTTTTCGATCATAGCCTGATCAAAATCCACATCCATCTCTGGCGCTTCGGCAAAATCCGTACGGCGTTTGCCGAGGGGCGTTTTCTTTGAGAATTTTTCTTTCAGCTGTTTTATATTTTCTGAAATTGAAGCCCATTGCTGCTCTTCTGATCCCAGCAAAGATTTCAATCCGCCCTGCTCCTTCAACAGATTGTTATTCTCGGTGCGTATTTCCATTTCTTCAAGTCGACGCAAGGCGCGCAGGCGCAAATTGAGAATAGCTTCGGCTTGAGTGTCTGAAAGTTTGAAGCGCTGCATCAAAGCAGGCTTTGCTTCATCGTGCTCACGGATGATTTTAATCACCTCATCAATATTCAAATAGGCGATAAGATAGCCGCCGAGGATCTCCAATCTGCGGGCAATTTCATCTAGCCGATACTGCGATTTGCGCTGCAAAACCTCGCGGCGATGGTTCAGCCATTCTTGCAGAACATCTTTGAGTGAAAGCACCTTGGGCACTTTGCCGCCGCTGATCACATTCATGTTTAAGGGAAAGCGGTTTTCAAGCTCAGTGTTGCGGAACATTTGTTCCATCAGCAATTCAGGGTCGACGTTGCGTGACTTGGGATCAAGCACAACGCGCACATCTTCCGCGCTTTCATCGCGAACGTCATTCAGCAGTGTCAGCTTTTTGTCGTTAAGCAACTCAGCAATGCGCTCAATCAAGCGGCTCTTCTGCACCATGTAGGGAATTTCGGTGATAACGATTTGCCATCCGCCGCGCGGTAGTTCTTCCTTAACCCAACGCGCCCGCAACCTAAAACCGCCGCGGCCCGTTTTATAAGCAGCACTAATATCTTCGCGGCTATCAATCACAATCCCGCCAGTGGGAAAATCAGGGCCTATAATAAATTGCGTAAGCTTCTCCACGCCAGCGTTTGGGGTTTTAATGAGATACAGTGCGGCATCGCAAATTTCGGCCACGTTGTGCGGCGGAATAGAGGTGGCCATGCCCACGGCGATGCCAGATGATCCGTTGGCCAGCAGGTTGGGAAAAGCGCCGGGCAGCACCACGGGCTCTTCCACGGTGCCATCATAGTTCGGTTTGAAATCAACTGTGCCTTCGTCGAGGTCCTGAATCAGCAACCGCGCCACTTCAGTCATGCGTGCTTCGGTGTAACGATAGGCGGCAGCCCCATCACCATCAATGTTGCCGAAATTGCCCTGACCATCGACCAGCGGGTAACGCGATGAAAAATCCTGTGCGAGGCGCACCATGGCCTCATAAATTGCCTGGTCACCATGAGGGTGATAGCCACCCATCACGTCACCTACGATCTTGGCAGATTTTTTGAAGGCGGTGTTAGGGTCCAGGCGCAGCAGACGCATCACATGCAGCAAACGGCGATGAACCGGCTTCAAACCGTCGCGCACATCGGGCAAAGCCCGGTGCATGATGGTGGACAGAGCATAGGCCAGATAACGTTCTTCTAACGCATCTTTCAGTTCGATGCCCAGAATCGGAGCAGGTGGTGGAGTTTCAGTAGAATCACGTTTGGCCATGGTGGGCAGGACTTAACGTAGCAAGCAAGATTGTGCGACACTGATGAAAATTAATTTGCAATACTTTATTACCTTCGGATTTTAAACCCTCATCACCACCACTTTACAAATCGGTTTCTTGCCCCATAGATTATCGCAAGCGCGGCGGATGGCGGTGCGGAGGGTTTCGGCCACCACATTTTCATCCTTGCGCCTTGCGCGCGGCATGGCGGTGAAGGCTTCTTCGGCCAATTCCTCAAGATGAGCTGGCAAGGTGGCGGGTACGCCATCGGCTTCCAAAACCAAATCCTGCAACTCGCCGTTATCATTCATTAGCACACTGACGAAAATAATACCGCTCATTGCCAGCTTGCGGCGTTCACGCGCCGGACCGTCTTCGCTGTCGACGATTAACTTACCATCCAAATGCAAGCGCCCGCCAGGGGCTTCGTCGATGATTTCGGCTTGCCCCGGCGTCAATCGCGCAATCTTCATGTCTTGCAGCAGCAATGTTTCGGGAATGCCCTGCAATTTGGCAAATTCAATATGAGCGCGCAAGTGACGTGGCTCACCATGCATGGGGATGAGAATTTTGGGCCGCACCCATTCATACATCTGCTTCAGTTCACCCTGACGCGGATGGCCGGAGGAATGAACCAAAGCCTCATCCGCAGTGATGACATCAATTTCCAGCTTGGCTAAATTGTTGATCACTGCGCTGACTTCTTTTTCATTCCCCGGAATGGTGCGAGCCGAGAAGATGACCAGATCACCTTTTTCCAAAGCAATCTGCGGGTGGCTGTCTTCAGCGATGCGCGCGATTGCGGCACGGCTTTCGCCTTGGCTTCCCGTACACAGCAACAGCACGCGGTCGTTGGGCAGATAGCCAAATTCTTCAAAGTCTAAAAAGGCTCCAGCGTCTTTGAGATAGCCACATTTGCGTGCGGCTTCGATGGTGTTGCGCATGGCACGGCCGGCAATCACCACTTCACGGCCCGCTGACCGTGCAGCTTTTACAGCGCATGAGATACGCTCCACATGGCTGGCAAACGTGGTGACAGCAACGCGCCCTTTGGAGTGGGCAATGATGTCTGCCAAAGTAGCCGCCACCTCTTTTTCGGATGGTGAAACACCTTCGCGTAGCACGTTGGTTGAATCACACACCAAAGCATCCACACCCCGATCGCCCAATTCGCGAAAGCGTTTTTCGGCAATGTTGTGACCCATCTGGGGTGTACGATCAATCTTCCAGTCGCCGGAATGCAAAGCCGTGCCGCGCCCCGAGTCGATGAACAACGCACATGATTCGGGAATAGAGTGAGTGACCGGAACCAGTTCAAGTTTAAACGGCCCCAGCGTGAATTTGCCGCCAGGTTTGTGAACGATCAGTTTCACTTCCTCATCAAGGCCATGCTCGATGAGTTTCAACTTCAACAGCTCGGCCGCAAAAGGTGTGCAATGGATTTCACATTGCAACTGCGGCCACAGGTGCGCAATGGCACCGATGTGGTCTTCGTGCGCATGCGTCACCACCAGGCCGTGAAAGCGTTTGCGGTTTTTGGTGATGTAACCCACATCCGGCAAAATAACGTCGATGCCCGGGTCTCGCTCATCGCCAAATTTCACACCGAGATCAACCATCATCCAGTCGCGGGACAGCGCTGGGCCAACACCATAGCAATAACAGTTCATGCCAATTTCGCCCGTACCGCCTAAGGGCAACAGAACCAAGTCTTCGCCTTGATCCACTTTACGTTTTGCAGTTTTTATATTTGGTTTTGCGTTCATGGCTTCTCATACTCCACGCGTAGGTCGCCTGCATAAATTTGTTTAAGAATGCCCCCAGCAAGGCGCAGCTGCAAAGCACCGTCCTGGCCCAAGCCTTCAAATACGCCTGCGGTTCCATCAACCGTAACAGCCTTGCCGATATGCGGGCAGCAGGCCGTCCAGTCCTGGCGGATACGTTCAAAGCCTTGGCCATCGCTCCATGTGTTTAGACCATTTAAAAGATGCAACTGTAGGCTTTCAAAAACGGATTCAACCGTGGCTGTGTCCAGCCGCGAAGCAGGGTATGGCAAATCATCAGGCACATGGGCGATATTGATGCCGATGCCGATGGCCAAGGCACTGGCGCTTACACCTTCACACAAAACACCGCAAACCTTGGCCCCATCCACAAGGCAATCGTTTGGCCATTTCAATATGATACGCTTAGGGTCTACGAATTCGCTTGCGGTTTGATGAACAGCCAAGGCCGCAACAAAGCTGACTTGCGAGAACGCGCTCGGTAGAGCGACAGTTGGCCAAAGCAATGTGCCATAGAAGTTTCCTGGGTTAGACACCCAATTGCGCCCCAACCTGCCTTTGCCTGCGGTCTGCTTTACGCTTACAATCCAAAAAGGCCCGCGCTCGCCTGCTTCAACGCGCCGCCGCGCTTCCAGATTGGTGGAATCTACAGTGGCAAGACAAATAATGCGCAAAGGCTAGAACAGGCTTTTGGCGGCAGCCGTGGCCACGTTCACCAAGGGCTGCGCAAAAATAATGAAACCCAGCACAAAAGCCAGTGAGGCATAAGCCACGATGGCAAGTTCCATATCGGCGCCGTCAAACTTTTCAGCGGGTTCGTCGAAATACATCAACTTTACAATGCGCAGATAATAATAAGCGCCGATCACGGATGCAACCACGCCAAGCACGGCCAAAATATAAAGCCCTGCTTTCACAGCCGCCAGGAACACAAACAACTTGGCAAAGAAGCCCGCGAGAGGTGGAATACCGGCCATGGAGAACATTAACATGGCCAATATAAAGGCCAAGCCTTTGTCATTGCGCGAAAGGCCTGCAAGATCAGAAATCAGCTCAACATATATACCTTTCCTGCGCATCGCCATGATGCACGCGAAAGTTCCCAGCGTGGTGGCCATATAAATCAGCATGTAAATGATCAGGCCTTGCACGCCTTCAACTGTGCCAGCCGCCAATCCCACCAGTGCAAAGCCCATGTTGGCGATGGACGAATAAGCCATCAGGCGTTTGATGTTGGTCTGCCCAATGGCGGCCACGGAACCAAACGCCATGGAGGCAAACGAGATGAAGATCACGACTTGTTGCCACGAATGAATAACGCTCGCGAAAGGCCCCACCATCACACGCGCGAACAGTGCCGTGGCTGCAATCTTGGGCGCTGCCGCGAAGAAAGCCGTTACGGGTGTTGGTGCACCTTCGTAAACATCGGGCGTCCACATATGGAAAGGCACCGCAGAGACTTTAAAGGCCAAGCCTGCCATAATGAAGACAAGGCCGAAGACCACGCCCAGTGTCGCGCCGGATTTTGACAATGCCGCAGCAATGCCAGCAAAATCAGTGTGGCCGGTGAAGCCATAAACCAGTGATGCCCCATAGAGCAACATTCCGGACGATAGAGCACCGAGGACGAAATACTTTAAGCCCGCTTCGGAAGACTTGGCATTGTCGCGGTTGATCGCTGCGATCACATAAAGTGCCAGGGATTGCAGTTCTAAGCCAACATAGAGCGAAATTAAATCGCCTGCGGAAATCATCAACATCATGCCAACTGTGGCCAGCATGATGATAACAGGGAATTCCTCACTGTCCATCTTGGTGCGGGCCAGATATTTACCGCTCATTGCCAGTGTGATGGCACCGCCCAGCAACGCCAGCACTTTCATCAAACGTGCAAAATTGTCCGACACAAACGCGCCGTCAAAGGCTTCCACCGAACCGGTGCCGGATTTCCAAATCACCAAGCCTGCCACTGCGATGAGCGATGCGATTGCCCCCCAGCGAATGGTATTCGGCGTGTGGGCGGTGACGAACACGCCTTCCAGCAACAGCACCATGGCCATGACGGCCAGTAAAATTTCCGGAAGTGCAGCAGCAGCGCCAAGTTGTTGGAAGATGGTCATCAGGTCACCGCACCGCGATTGAAATTGCGTCGCCAGCGTTTGCCGCAGCGACATGAAGTGTTTTCAGCAGACTTTCAACAGGCACGCCGAAAAGGTCAAGAATAGGCGAGGGATAGAAGCCAAAGAAAATCGCCAGTGCCGCTAATGGGGCAAGTGTTGCCAATTCCCGCGGGGTAATATCTGGCATATGCTTCAAAGCGTCTTTCACCAAAGCGCCAAAGGCCACCCTTCGGTAAAGTGGAAGAGCATAGACGGCTGACAAAATCATGCCGGAGGTGGCGAAGAAGGCAACCCACGTATTGTTTTTGAATGTGCCAAGCAGCGTCATAAATTCGCCGACGAAACCCGAAGTTCCAGGCAAGCCCACATTGGCCATGGTGAAGAGCAGGAATACAAAAGCATAAAGTGGCATGCGGTTCACCAGCCCGCCATAAGCCGCAATCTCGCGCGTGTGCATGCGGTCATAGACCACGCCGACGCAGAGAAACAAAGCGCCTGACACAAAGCCATGGCTGATCATCTGGAAAATCGCACCATCAATGCCTTGCCTGGTGAATGAGAAAATACCCATGGTGACAAAGCCCATGTGGGCAACCGATGAATACGCGATCAGCTTTTTCATATCGTCTTGCACCAGCGCCACCAGTGACGTGTAGATGATGGCAACGATGGAAAGCGTATAGATTAGCGGCTGAAAATAGTGGCTGGCATCGGGGAACATGGGCAGTGAGAAGCGCAGGAAGCCGTAACCACCCATCTTCAACAAGATTGCGGCCAGAACCACTGAACCTGCGGTAGGGGCTTCCACGTGGGCGTCAGGCAACCAGGTATGCACCGGCCACATGGGTATTTTCACTGCGAAGGACGCGAAGAACGCCAGCCACAGCCACGTTTGCATCGCGGCCGGGAAACCTGTTTCACGCGTCAGCAACACAGCGATGTCGGTCGTTCCCGCCTGCCAATACATGGCGATGATGGCGAGGAGCATCAGAACCGAGCCCAAAAGTGTATAAAGGAAGAACTTGAAGCTGGCATATACGCGGCGCACTCCGCCCCATACCCCAATGATCAAGAACATCGGGATCAAGCCTGCTTCGAAGAAGACATAGAACAACACCAGATCCAAAGCGCAAAACACGCCGATCATCAAGGTTTCCAGAACCAGAAACGCGATCATGTATTCGCGCACCCGCATTTTCACGAACCAACTTGCGCCGATGCAAATGGGCATCAAAAAAGTAGTGAGCAAAACAAAGGGCATTGAAATTCCATCTATACCCATGCGGTAATTGGCCATGCCGAGCCAGCCATGATTTTCGACGAGCTGGAAACCCTCGGCGTGTGAATTGAAATTTGGCACGATCAACAGTGATACAAGGAACGTGACAAGTGTGGCCCACAGTGCAGCCCAGCGGGCGTAGCGCGCGGCGGCTTCATCGTCACCTCGTGCAAAAAAAATAGCGGCAACGCCCACCAAAGGTAGAAAAGTAATGACCGAAAGCAGAGGCCAATTCATGAATGCGTGCCCCCGAATGAGAACCAAGAGATAATTGCGGCCACGCCGATAAGCATGGCGAATGCGTAATGATAGACATATCCGGTCTGCAATCTCACAGCTTGAACGGCAACGCCGGACACGGCTGAGGCAATGCCGTCCGGCCCGAAGCCATCGATTAATGTGCCATCGCCGCCTTTCCAGAACAAGCGCCCAATCCATCGGGCGGGCCGCACGAAGATGAAGTCATAAAGCTCATCAAAATACCATTTGTTGAGCAGGAATTGATACGCAGGCTGGTTCACCGCGGCCAGAGCTTTGGGCAAGCTGGTATCACGAATGTAGAACAGCCATGCAAGGCCAAGCCCTGCAAGCATGGCAATGGTTGCGGCCCATCTCACAAATAACGGCACTGCTTCCATCGCGTTAAGAATGTGATTGTCGGCGGAACGATAAATCGCAGCGCCCCAGAATTCGGCTTGACCTTCGCCCATAAACCAATGCTGGAATACAAAGCCCGCAATGATTGCGCCAGCTGCTAGAACATAGAGCGGTATCAACATGACCAGTGGGCTTTCGTGAATGTGCGAAACGGTACCTTCATCGGCCTTGATTGGGCCATGGAAGGTCATGAAAGCCAGGCGCCATGAATAAAAGCTGGTGCAAAATGCGGCGATGACCAGTGCGGCAAATGCAAACATGCTGCCCCCTGCATAAGCAGCCTCGATAATGGCGTCCTTTGAATGGAAACCGGCAAAGCCGCCGATGCCGGGAATGCCAACGCCGGTTAAGGCAAAAGTGCCAATGAGCATCATCGCCCATGTCAGGCGAATGTGGGATGCAAGCCCGCCCATCTTGCGCATATCTTGTTCGCCAGACATGGCATGGATCACCGAGCCTGCGCCCAAGAACAACAACGCTTTAAAAAATGCGTGGGTGAACAAGTGGAATATGCCAACGCCATAAGCGCCCACACCCATGGCCACGAACATATAGCCAAGTTGCGAACAGGTTGAATAGGCAATGACGCGCTTAATATCATTCTGAACCAAACCAACCGTGGCGGCAAAGAAGGCGGTGATGGCACCAACGATGGTCACAACTTCGCGCGCATGAGGCGCCAGTTCAAACAGCGGCGACAGCCGGGCCACTAGGAATACGCCAGCCGTAACCATGGTGGCGGCATGGATGAGTGCAGACACAGGTGTTGGGCCCTCCATCGCATCTGGCAACCACGTGTGCAGCAGAAATTGCGCAGACTTGCCCATGGCACCCATGAATAACAACAGGCACAAGACCGTTAGCGTATCCCAGTCATGACCGAGAAAATGGATGGTTTTGCCCAGGGCGTCTGGCGCATGAGCAAAGATAACCGGAAATTCAACCGAGCCATAAACCATGAACACGCCAAAGATGCCCAGCGCAAATCCAAAGTCACCCACGCGGTTTACGACGAAGGCTTTAATGGCAGCGGCATTGGCACTTTCACGCGTGTACCAGAATCCGATTAGCAAATAGGATGCAAGACCAACACCTTCCCAGCCGAAAAACATTTGGATGAGATTATTGGCGGTGACAAGGGCCAGCATCGCGAAAGTAAAGAGTGAAAGATAAGCAAAAAAGCGCGGCTGATGTTCATCATGGCTCATGTAGCCCAGCGAGTACACGTGAACGACGGCAGAGACCGTATTCACCACCACAAGCATCACCGCAGTGAGGGCATCCAGGCGGATTGACCAAGCGGCTTTCAATGCGCCGGAATTGATCCACGGCAGCAATTCAATTTCAGTGTCATGGCCACCTTGCAGGAAGCCTGCGAAAATGATCCACGACAAGACCGCGCAAATGCACAGCAAGCCAGTGGTCAAATACATCGGCCAAGGTGGGCCGTCATAACCGTGATGGTCATTATGCGAGTGGCTATCACCATGCGAGGCGTGATCGCCATAGACATCAGCATCATTGCCCAGTTGTTTGAACGCCTTGGTGCCTAACAGCCCGGCGATCAGAGCGCCAATGAGCGGCAGAAAGAGAATTGCCTGAACCATCATCAGCCCTTCATCATGTTAATATCTTCAACCGCGATGGTGCCGCGGTTGCGGAAATAGGTGACCAGAATGGCAAGGCCAATCGCCGCCTCGCCCGCTGCGACGGTGAGGATGAGCAAAGCGAACACCTGCCCCGTCAAATCATGCAGCGTGGCGGAAAAGGCCACGAGATTGATATTCACTGCCAGCAACATGAGTTCAACCGACATCATGATAATGATGACGTTTTTACGGTTGAGGAAAATCCCGAAAATACCAATGGTGAAAAGGATGGCAGCAACGGTAAGATAATGAGTAAGACCAATCATCACAGCCCCTGCCCCGATTTCACTTTTATAATTTCCATTGCCGTTGCTGGGCCACGTGCCACTTGCGTGTTGACATCCTGACGCTTGATGTCGGTACGGTGGCGCAA
>JAYVCU010000292.1:0-5167 GCA_043749835.1 Hyphomicrobiales bacterium | reverse complement strand
AGGCATTGCAACACGCTACGAAAAAACCGCACGAAACTTTCTCGCCGGCCTTCATCTCGCCTGTGCGCTTGTTTGGCTCAAATGACGACACACCCTAATCGGAAATTACGCAAACTCTTTTCTGAATTCGTATTGATGCTCATCTTCTAGTTGCGCAATTTATTTAATGCAATTTTTACTTGTTCTGCCGTAAGGAATCACCCTAATGGTTGTGTTGCCTAATTTGTAGCTCAAACATAATTGGTTTGCTTTGCGTGAGGTCTAATAATCCTTATCCTATACACGTGCCCGACTGGGCTCGTGTTGGCTGGGTTGCGCGTAATCTCTCCCCAAGACGGGCGGCGTCTTTATAGATTGGCCCCACCCACACGCACCCCGGCCTACCATTTTCCAGAAATACGTCGATTGGATGTTTAAAGAGGGCAATATTTGCCTTCGGCAAACTGACACGCGCAAAAGTTGTGAAATGTTACATTGAAATTTGCTAACTATTTGATTTAAATTCGGTAAATATTATTGCATATTCCCTCTTGTAATGAGAACTAAAATAGAACATATCTAGCACATGGCCGGAACATCCGGCATAGGTTTAGTTCACAGCGCAGTTTACATCAGTTAAGAAGGATATGCATTATGGGGCAAGCTAATCTGAAAGTTGTTGAAAATATGGGAAGCGACAAGAGTAAAGCTCTGGAAGCAGCGCTCAGCCAAATTGAGCGGGCTTTTGGCAAGGGCTCCATCATGAAGCTTGGGGCCAACCCGGCCGTCGAAATTGAGTCTATTTCAACAGGTTCTCTTGGCCTTGATATTGCCCTTGGCATTGGCGGTTTGCCGCGGGGCCGTGTGATTGAAATTTACGGGCCTGAGTCATCGGGCAAAACCACGCTGGCTTTGCAAACCATTGCTGAAAGCCAAAAGCGTGGCGGCATTTGTGCATTTATAGATGCAGAACATGCGATGGATCCGATTTATGCCAAGAAGTTGGGCGTGAATATTTCTGATCTGCTGATTTCGCAGCCGGACACCGGTGAGCAAGCTTTGGAAATTGCAGACACCTTAGTGCGGTCTGGTGCCATTGAAATTCTGGTGATCGATTCCGTTGCGGCTTTAACACCAAAAGCCGAGCTTGAGGGTGAGATGGGCGACAGCCTGCCTGGCCTGCAAGCCCGGTTGATGAGTCAGGCGTTGCGCAAATTGACGGGTTCTATTTCTAAATCCAACTGCATGGTGATTTTCATCAACCAAATCCGCATTAAGATTGGTGTGATGTTTGGTTCGCCTGAAACGACTTCAGGCGGCAATGCCTTGAAGTTTTATGCCTCGGTACGCCTTGATATTCGCCGCATTGGAGCGATTAAAGACCGCGAAGAAATTGTAGGCAATCAGACGCGTGTGAAGGTGGTTAAAAACAAAGTGGCCCCGCCTTTCAAAATGGTGGAATTCGACATTATGTATGGCGAAGGCATTTCCAAGGTGGGCGAACTTGTTGACCTTGGTGTGACGGCTGGTGTGGTTGAAAAATCCGGCTCGTGGTATTCTTACGAAGGTGAACGCATCGGGCAGGGCCGTGACAATGCTAAAGTTTTCCTCAAGCAGCGTCCCGAGATGGCCAATAAAATCGAAGCAGCCATTCGGGCCAATGCTGGGCTCATTGCCGCTCGCATTACCGATGGCTCATTGAAGGATGATGACGGCGAGGCATGATCGGCTTAGATGCCTATAGGTTTCAACTCCAGTTGGGTTGATGTTCAGCAGGTTTGCCCCACAACCTCCCTGCTAGACCAAGATGAAGTGAACCGGAAACGGCTCACTTCATTTTATATTTGTAACTTCACTTCATTTTAAATTTGATTTTAAACTTGCACATAAAGTGCACGTTTTGGTTTTTGACGACCATATCAAAAAAATGGTGCTTTAGACGGGCTGCGAGTTTTGCTTACTGGCAGGCTCGTGCCAGTTTCACATATATTCTGGACGGCTAGTGCCTAATTCCCTATGAGTGCGCCTTATTTGACCGCGTAATTTTGGGAAACACAATGTCAGGCTTGGCGCAAATCCGTTCTACCTTTTTGGACTTTTACAAAAAGCAAGGCCATGACATTGTGCCGTCCTCGCCCTTGGTTCCACGCAATGATCCCACTTTGATGTTCGCCAATTCCGGCATGGTGCAATTTAAAAATGTATTTACCGGTGCCGAAAAGCGCCCCTATACACGCGCTACATCTGCTCAGAAATGCGTACGCGCTGGTGGTAAACATAATGACTTGGACAATGTTGGCTATACCGCGCGGCATCACACGTTTTTCGAAATGCTGGGAAATTTTTCGTTTGGCGATTATTTCAAGCCGGATGCCATTGACTGGGCGTGGTCGCTCATCACCAAAGAATATGGGCTGCCCAAAGATAAGCTTTCGGTTACAGTTTATCACAGTGACGATGATGCCTTTAACTTGTGGAAAAAAATAGCTGGCTTACCCGATAGCCGCATCATCCGCATTGCCACGGCAGATAATTTCTGGGCAATGGGCGACACCGGGCCTTGCGGGCCATGCTCGGAGATTTTCTTTGATCATGGCGACACAATTTGGGGAGGGCCGCCGGGTTCGCCTGAACAAGATGGTGATCGCTTCATCGAAATTTGGAATCTGGTGTTCATGCAATATGAGCAACTCAGCAGAGAACAACGCGTCAGCCTGCCGAAACCATCAATTGATACAGGCATGGGATTGGAACGGATTTCAGCGGTGCTGCAAGGCACGCATGACAATTATGAAACCGATTTGTTCCGTTCGCTCATTTCCGCCATCGTTGAACAAACAGATGTTCCTGCTGAAGGCGAGGCCAAAGCCTCTAACCGCGTAATCGCCGACCACTTGCGCGCCACATCTTTCCTGATTGCTGATGGTGTGATGCCATCCAACGAAGGCCGCGGTTATGTTCTGCGCCGCATTATGCGCAGGGCCATGCGCCATGCTGAATTGCTCGGTGCAAAAGAGCCATTGATGTATAAGCTTGTGCCCGCTTTGGTGCGTGAAATGGGTGCGGCCTATCCTGAACTTTCGCGCGCGCAAGCGATGATTACGGAAACGTTGAAGCTGGAAGAAACCCGTTTCCGCACGACGTTAGTGCGCGGCATGAAATTGCTTTCGGACGAGTCTTCATCACTTAAAAAGGGGGACACATTTTCAGGCGAAACGGCGTTCAAACTCTACGACACGTTCGGCTTTCCGCTTGATCTCACCCAGGATGCACTGAAGGCACGAGACATTAAAGTTGACGGCGAAGCCTTTGCCAAATCCATGGCCAAACAAAAGGCTGATGCCCGCGCCAAGTGGAAAGGTACGGGAGAAGAAAAAACCGACACAATGTGGTTCGAAATCCGTGAGCGCGTGGGGCCCACTGAATTTCTGGGCTATGACACGCAGCGCGCCGAGGGCGAAGTGATGGCTCTCACCCATGAAGGCAAAGACGCCAGCACATTAAACGAAGGGCAAGGCGGCGCTATCCTTGTCAATCAAACACCTTTTTATGGTGAAAGCGGTGGCCAATCCGGCGATCACGGTATTATTCGGCGCAGCGATGGCGCGATGTTCCGCGTTACAGATACGCAGAAGCGTTTGGGCGATGTGTTTGTTCATATAGGTGTTGTTGAAAAGGGTTCATTCCGCATGGGCCAAGCCGTTGAACTGGAAGTTGATCACCTCCGGCGTTCTGGAAACCGAGCGCATCATTCTGCCACGCATTTGCTGCACGAAGGTTTGCGGCGCGTGCTGGGTGAGCACGTGGCACAGAAAGGCTCACTGGTTGAGCCACACCGTTTGCGCTTTGACTTTTCACACTCCAAGCCCGTGAGCGCTGAAGAGTTGGCCGAAGTTGAAGCCATTGCCAATGACATCGTTTTGCAAAACGATGTGGTGAACACGCGGTTGATGTCCGTTGATGCGGCAATTGACGAAGGCGCCATGGCGTTATTTGGTGAGAAATATGGTGACGAAGTGCGGGTGGTTTCCATGGGCCATAATGAAGCTGGTTCCAAGCGCCCGATTTTCTCACTCGAATTGTGTGGTGGCACGCATGTGGCACGCACCGGTGATATCGGCCTTATTCGCATTGTGAGCGAAACGGCATCCTCTGCTGGCGTGCGACGTATGGAAGCTTTGGTCGGCGAAGCGGCGCGACATTATCTGGGCGAACAAGACCGCCGGGTTCTGGCCGCAGCATCAGCATTGAAAGTGGCACCACACGACGTGCTGTCACGCATTGATGTTTTGCTGGATGAGCGCCGCAAAATGGAGCGTGAACTTGGCGATGCCAAGCGCCAGCTGGCGATGGGCGGCGGCAATGCGGCAGGTGCATCCCCCGATTTTAAGGAGATCAACGGCATCAAGGTCATGGCGCGTGTATTAAAAGGTGTGGCTGTCAATGATTTGAAGCCGATGGCAGACGAAGCCAAAAAGGCCCTGGGCTCTGGCATTGTCGTGCTGGTTTCCGTCAGCGATGATGGCAAAGGGGCCGTGGTTGCGGGGGTAACCCAAGACTTAACCGCAAAGTACAACGCTGTCGATCTGGTCAGAGCGGGTGCTGCTGCAATGGGTGGCAAAGGCGGCGGCGGGCGTCCAGATATGGCTCAGGCTGGCGGCCCTTACGGTTCCAAAGCGGAAGACACCATGACAGCAATAAAGGCGTTAATCTAAAAAGCGATTCTAGCGTCAGCACGGTTTACATCCTCCGGTTTATCGTCAATCTCGATTTGCAATCGTGTTCATTAGTCCGAAATTTACCAATCTCATCGATAGTTGGCCTGAAAGCCTAACTGGGGCGTTGCAGCAGTTCACGCACGTTTAGCGCAGATCAGCTTGCAGCCCCGGCCGATTGGAGACGAAATGGTTCAAATGTTGGCATCGCATGCTGCCGGACTTCGGCTGGGACGGATCGTAGCGCTCTTGTTACTGCCGTTACTGTGGTTTTCGTATGTGATTGTTAGCGACGGGTTCCAGCAACTGCATGCAACGCAAATTACAAGCAACGGTTTGGCTTTGATGGACAAAGTCTTTCAGCTGATGCAGGAGCGATTGGGACAAGTGCAAAATAACAGAGCACTTATTTCGTTCAAAACCGATGATGATCTTATGGCTGACTCTGTCGGTGCCGCTAAGGAGTTTGAACA
>JAYVCU010000291.1:0-2197 GCA_043749835.1 Hyphomicrobiales bacterium | reverse complement strand
AACCATTCCTTTTCGTGATTGCTGGCAAAGCCAATGAGGCGGATGTTGTCTTGGCTGACCAGCATTTCGGTGTGCAGTTCGGCAGCTTCACCCACGCGCGGCAAAGTGGCCAAGGTTTTGGCAGAGGCGACCGCGAAATAACAGACCCCGCCCACGTCGATCATCACCCAATCGAGCCCGGTCGAATCAATGCGACCTTTTAATTTTCCGATCATGCGGTTGGCCTAAATGCCAAAAATGAACAAGTCAAGAACGGGCCAGTTTTTCCGCCAAGGCCTTCACACCGCGATGTTGCGCATGGCAGATGGCGATGGCCAATGCGTCAATCGAGTCAGCGGTTTTTAATTCGGCGCGCGGCAGCAGGATTTTGACCATGTGTTTCACCTGGTTTTTTTCGGCGTGTCCGTTGCCCACGACGGTTTTCTTGATGACGTTCGGCGCATATTCGGCCACGCTGATTTTGAGCAATGTGGGAGCCAACATCACCACGCCGCGCGCTTGGCCGAGTTTTAAAGTGGCGCGAGCGTCTTTGTTAACGAAGGTTTCTTCGATTGCTGCTTCATCGGGTTTGTATTCTTCCAGCACGGCCAAAATTTGCTGATGGATTTGGAGGAGGCGCGTGGCCAGGTCATCATCGTTTACCGAATGCACTGCGCCGTCGGCCACATAAGAAAGCTTGTTGCCTTCAAGCTCAATCACGCCCCAGCCCGTATGGCGCAGGCCCGGGTCAAGACCGATGATTCTTACTACCCCCATTTAGAAGCACGTCATTCCCGCAAAGGCGGGAATCCATGATTCAACACAGCGTGTTTGGAAAGGTGGATTCCCGCGTGCGCGGGAATGACGGTTAAAGGGGCGGTGACGCAACGATCTCATTCTTCCGGCGGATTGAGTTTGGCAGCTACTTCGTCCGAAAATTCCACATTGATAAAAACATTTTGCACGTCATCATCTTCGTCCAGCGTATCCACCAAACGCATCAGGGTTTCGGCTTTGTCGAAATCATTCAGGGGAGCCAACACGCTTGGCTTCCAGATGAATTTCACGGATTCCGCCTCGCCGAATTTGGCGGCGAGTGCCGATGACACATCATGCAGCGTTGCAAACGTGCAGATGATACTGTGGTGGCCATCAGCGGTAGCATCATCGGCACCAGCATCAATGGCGGCTTCCATCACCGCATCGGCGCTGGCCTTACTGAGTGGGTAAATGATTTCGCCAACGTGGTGAAACATGAATGACACGGAACCGGTTTCACCCAAATTGCCGCCGAACTTGGCAAAGGCAGCGCGCACCACGGGTGCAGTTCTGGCGCGGTTATCGGTTAGGGCTTCTACAATCACTGCGACACCGGCAGGGCCATAGCCCTCATAACGGATGCTTTCATAATTATTAGCATCGGCGCTGGAGGCCTTTTTGATGGCGCGTTCAATGTTATCTTTCGGCAGATTTTCGGCTCTGGCGTTTTGAATGGCAAGGCGCAGGCGGGCATTAGACGCAGGATCGGGCAGACCCGCTTTGGCCGCCACGGTGATTTCACGCGCCAGCTTAGAGAATATCTTGGAGCGCATCTTATCCTGCTTGCCCTTGCGAAACATGATATTTTTGTATTGTGAATGACCGGCCATCTTAAACCCTAACGAAGGATGAATTTCGCGTCCATATACACAGTCAAAAGAAGTTCACACAAGCGGCGCAATTTAACTGCCTTTTAAGGTTGAAAGTTCACCTTGTGCCTTCGTGAGTTTTGTCTGTGAGTGTGTGGAGTGCGTTTTATGAGTTTCAAATTGGCATCGATGGAATCCTTTTCGTTTCATGGTGAGGATTTTAGCTTGGCTGGGGTAGCTGCTTTAAGGAAAGTTAAGACATTGGCAGAGGTTGCACCGAAGGGCCGCTTGTTCGCAGCCATTTCCACATTAAACGAATTAAGTGCCGCCACTGCTGAAGCGTTGGAAGACGGCGATTATAAAAAGGCCGCCCACGTGGCCGCTGATTTAGCCAAAGCCGGCGAAGTGAAACTGCCAGGCTTCTTTAAGCGTAAGGCTTAAGATTAAGGAAAGTTGCTTGCTTGATAGAAACGGCAACAACGTTTCAAACTGTTGCCTCCTTTATTCTATGCCAGTGCAATCTGCGCGTTTACATGCCCGCTAAATCTGTCGATTGCAATTTGCCGCCCACTCTTAAAGGAGCAATACGG
>JAYVCU010000290.1:0-7294 GCA_043749835.1 Hyphomicrobiales bacterium | reverse complement strand
CAATTTTCAAACACTCAATACCGATGAGGTGAACTGGTACCTTTACCGCAATGTCGGATGCCGCCGTGAAACCCCCGACACATTCAACTATGTGTTTAGCACCGCTGACCATCCGGGTTTTATCTACATTCCGCCGTCAAAGCCTATCGTTTTTCATGACGTAATTGACGAATATGCCGAGAATAATGGCAGTGGCACCGATCTGGGCAAAGCGCTGCAGGATGCCGACCGCTCCGGATCTATTTATGATTATGTTGGATTTTCGTTGAACGTTTCGGATTTTATTCTGACCAGCATCGCAATTAGTGGTGTCGAACTGGGTGCTTTAGGTCTCGGTTTGGATTTTTTTGGTGCGGCAACTGGGTTCGTCGCTGTGGGTTTAAGTTTGGGGGCACCATACTATGATTCAATCAATGGGATAAAGGCTGACAAGGAAATGAGCGGCTTGTCGCAAGGGATTGTGCTCGGTGCGGCGCGGGAGTCTAGTCCTTTTATCAAGGACAACTTTGTCTACAACTCGGAAGATCATGATCATGCTGTCCAGTATCCAGACCAGGGCAAAAATTTTCAAAAGGCATATCTATGGGGCCTTATAATGGGTCTCGAATACGGGAAAAAGTTAACCAAACGCGAGAGATTTCTTTTCTTTAAGCATGTGGAGTCATTAGCCGGTTACCGCTCTCCCGGGGACTTCTATATGAATAGGTACTCAAAGGCCGAGAGGACACGCAGGGACATCTATATCGAACTTGCCGCCAAATTCCGCAGAGAAGCGACGAAGTGATCTGGTGTCCACCTGTAACTTTTACATTGAAATTGTTTTGTTTCGGTCACAAAGGCGCAACTTTGTGAGCGGGTAGAGCAAATTGAGCAGAAGCTGATGCCGCTTTTGAAGCGCGCTCAAAGGATGATGATCAGGGAGCCTGATCGGTTAGAGCCCTGATGCACGCGTTACCAGTTGCACTTCAGAATCAAAAATTTGGAGATCGTTGACCACGGGCAATTACATTATTTGCAAAGACCTCGATTTATGAGGTTCAACTGACGCGGTGGAACGATTGCCAGGCTATATCGAGCGGTGCATCAGTCAACAGGGTGTTCAGAAGTGCAACAGTGAGTGGCATCAAGTTTTTTGGCAAGACGCTGGAATTGAACATGGCCCACAAGGCTTCAGCAGTTGATATACCAAGATCGGCACCCTCCACTGTTTCCCCTTTGAGTGGACCAGCAAGTGCTTCACGATATGTAAGGCCACGACCGAGCTGATTGCCCAGCCGTGAATTTCGTCCGGCTTGGCACGTGACATAGAGATCTCCAACACCTGCCATGCCCCAAACACTCTCCGGCCTGCCGTTGAGTGCCTTAGTGAGCGTCATCATTTCACGCACTGACTGGTCAAAAATCAGAGATGCTGCATTGTTGTTCTGCGCGCCATTTTCAGCAGGCTCAATGCGCGCCATGGCCCCGTGGGCCCAACCCACCGCGATGGCAAAGAAGTTCTTGAACGCCGCACAAATCTCAACACCGATCATGTCACCGGCTGGTCGGGGATGATAATATGGAGTTTCGAGATCCCGGCACAGAGCTTCTGCAAACCCTGCCGATTGCGAAACAATTACAGTGCCGGTGTGACGACGTACTGCCAGTTCACCGGCGATGCACGGCCCTCCAATGGCCGCAACGGGCACATCAACTCGAAATTTTTGTCTGAGACGATCTGAAACGACTTCAGGCAACGTCAACAGGGATTTGTTTGCAGAGCGCATGCCCTTCGTGATCATTAAGACCGGAATCGGCTTATGCATATTGGCGAGGAGCATTTCAACAGCCCAATCGATACCCGCCGACGACACGCCGAGCAGGACCAAGTCTGTATCCACGCCAAGTGCAGTATAAAATTTGAGATGCGAAAAAGCTTTCACGCTGGAGGGCAAAGTAACGTTGAGCTTGGGATGAAAACCGCGCGCTTTGACGCTGGCAACAATATCTTCATCAAGATGGGTGCCCACCAGATGAACAGCATAGCCTCGATCCACGAATGGCAAAGTCATGGCAGAACCCATAACCCCTGCCCCCAGGATAGTAATCTTCTTCATCGGATTGCCATCGTCGTCTGGGCGTCAAACAAATGAACCTTATCTAAACGCGGTGCAAATTCGACTATGCTGCCTCTGGTGAAAGATTGCCTGTCGCGGATGATGGCACAGATCTCGCCTTCTTCCAGATCACCATAAACATGAGTTTCAGGCCCGGTTGGCTCGGTTACAGAAATCTTGGCCGGTATTCCAGGGCCAACAGTCAAGTCTTCAGGACGAATGCCGTAAATCACGTCTTGCCCAATTTTAGCCTTATGTCCTTTCGGCAAAGGCAACTTTATCCCTGAACTGGTCAATACATGATCGGATTGGGCCACGCCCGCGATCATGTTCATCGACGGAGATCCAATGAACTGAGCGACGAACAAATTATTCGGCGTGTCATAGACTTCAAGCGGACTTCCCATTTGTTCGATAATACCATCGCGCAAAATAACGATCTTGTCGGCCATCGTCATCGCTTCGATCTGGTCGTGTGTCACGTAAACCGTGGTTGTCTTCAGTCGCTCATGCAGGTCCTTGATCTCGGTGCGCATTTGAACACGCAATTTTGCATCCAGGTTCGACAATGGCTCATCAAAAAGAAACACAGCGGGATTGCGCACAATGGCCCGCCCCATAGCAACGCGCTGGCGCTGGCCCCCGGACAGTTCCCTCGGATACCGTTTAAGATAGGGTTCTAGATTGAGGATTTTAGCGGCCCAGTCAATTTTGGCATCTATCTCGCTCTGGGGCCGTTTTGCCAAAATCATGGAGAAGCCCATGTTGTCTTTGACCGTCATGTGGGCATAGAGCGCATAGTTCTGAAAAACCATCGCAATGTTACGGTCTTTGGGATGAACATCGTTGACGCGCTTGTTCCCAATTTCGATGCTTCCGCCAGTCACTGATTCAAGACCTGCGATCATGCGTAACAAAGTTGACTTGCCACATCCGGATGGTCCCAGGAAGACAACGAAGCTACCATCTTCAATGTCAAGATTGACACCGTGCACGACCTCGACATCGCCATAGTTCTTTATAATGTTCTTAAGTGCAACTGACGCCATTTCATGCTTCTCTGAATTCAATTCTATTTTCTTTAAACGGCCTTGATAAGTTGCACCAAGCCGACTTCCACTCGATCATGATCCGCTTGCCTTTGACAAGCTCTGACGTCTGGCATTCCATTTTGACAGTGTGGGCCACAAATCGCGGTAAACCCCAAGCAGGTTGCGATATTGTTGGTTCTGCCGTGTTCTGGGCCGAAATGTCTTTGATGCCTTTCCAGCCATTCCGGCGGCGGCTTTTGGAATGCTCTGATACCAGCCTACACTTTTTGCCGCTGCACAGACAGCTCCCAGCGAGGATGCCTCAACAGTGTCCAACCGTGCCACATCCTTGCCCGATGCATCGGCGAGGATTTGACACAACAAGTCAGATTTTGCACCCCCTCCAATTGCTACATAGTGAGTGATTTCATGCGTCGCGCCTTCAGCCATTTCTGTGGCTACGACTTGTTCAAGCATCAAGCCTTCAATGAAGGCGCGGTAAATATCGCCGCGGTTATGTTCAGGGCGCAAACCTGCAATTACGCCACGCGCAGCAGAGTCCCAATACGGTGTCATGCAGCCAGACCAATAGGGCACAAGCATTAAGCCTTTACTGCCAATTGGGGATGAGCGTGCCGCCTTCTCAAGCTGGGAAAAGATGTCTGGGTTCTGGACAACGTCGCTACCAAAGAGGTGTTCCACTGCCCAATTCAGCAAGAAGGTCCCTGATCGCAGGCAGGTCTCATAGATGTAACCTTCCTCTGCAATGGCCGTCATCGTGCGAAAGGCGGGATTGTAGGCGTAGTTCCGGCCATAATTGCCAGACACCACCGCAGTACCAAGGTTAACGTAAGCTCTTCCCTTCACAAACACATTGGAGCCGGTGCCAGCGCATTGGCCATCTCCTCCACCGGCAATCACGGGCGTGCCTTGCGTCAAGCCCGTCAGCCGCGCAGCATTTTCGGTAACTTGCCCCAATATTTCACCGGGGCGAAAAAGGGTTGGCAATTGTTCGACCGAAAGCCCTACAGCGGTCACAAGCTTTTCAGACCATTTCATGGCGGTCATATCCCACAGACCCATGGGGTCTGCCGAACCGGTGGAGCTATTCCATTCACCGGTTAGAAAATGCGCCACAACACCGTGGACTTCCGCCGTCTTGTGAGTGCGCTTCCACATTGCTGGCATGTTCTGCTCGAACCACGCGCACCTTGCAAAGCAGGTGATGACATCAAGTGGTTTGCCAGAAATGCGATGGATGGTCTTGGCACCCAGCTTCTGCTCTAAACTTGGCAATACTGATGTGGCGCGTTCGTCCAGCCAGATGGTGCCTGGCCTCAGTGGTTTCTGATGTTTATCGAACTGCGCAAAAGATTCACGTTGGCTTGAGATGGCAAGGGCGGCGATCCGCTCTGGTGCAACACGCTGCATCAATTCCTTAACAGCTTTTGCAGCCGCATTCGTCCACGAATTCGAATCCTGTTCATACCAACCTGGCTTTGGGTTGTTGATGTGAAGCGAAACACGCCCTTCGGCCACAGCGCGGCCGGATTTATCCCACGCAATTGCTTTTGTGGCAGTGGTTGATGAGTCGAGACCAATGACGAGATCAGGTTTCATGGTTCATGAATGATGGTGGAGGCAGAGATAACCCTGCCTCCACGTTTCCTCGGGTTAGATGCCTGCGTCGACCACTGCCTTGTCGATCTGGCTTGCAATGGTGTCCATGCACTTTTTGGCATCGCCGCCAAAATCCTGGCCAGTGAGCAACTTGCCCAGGTTGACAGGGATTTCATTGTTGGCAAAGCCAGCCCACAGGGGCATGTCTGGCTCAGAAGCCATGGCATTGTCGATGGTCCACTTGACGACGTCGAGATGGCGCGTCGTACCCGCGCCCACAACAGCCTTAGCCTTTACACGAGGATCGGCAAAAGAAGACAAGCGCATCGGAGCAAAACCACCCGCCAATGTACAGCGCGTCATGATGTCCTTCGAGCAAGCCCATTGCATGAAGATCCAAGCGGCATCAGGGTTCTTCGAATACTTGGACAAAGCCAGGTTCGAACCACCTTGATGGGCGTTGTTCGGAATCTCACCGAAGCCGGCATCAGCGGGCTTGCGCAATGTCTTGCCAACGATTGGATGGATCGGCTCCCACAGACCTTTGACTTTGGAATCATCAGCATCCATGCCCGGGAAATCCTCATCCCAGGTGTTGACCAGCGCGACTTGGCCAGATGCCATCATCTGGTATTGGCCATCCCAGGTTGACGCAGTTGAGTTAGGAGGTGAGTTCTTCAGCATTTCCTGATACCACTTCAGACCACGGATACCAGCTTCATCATTGCCGGAAAACTTCTTGTCCTTGGTGAAGATCGATCCGCCTTCATTCCAAACCGCCTGTGTCCAATCGCAGTTCAGTGAATAATGACCAGACTTCGCCTGCAGGCCAGTGCCGAACATGCCATTGGCTTTTTCAGCTTCGGTGATCATCTTTACTGCCGCCGTAAATTCATCGACAGTTTTTGGCGGTGCAATCTTGTGTTTTTCAAGGATGTCTTTGCGATACATCGTGATCATAATCGGAATATCGAACGGAATACCCGTCCACTTGCCATCGATCAGGGTCAAACCTTCGACCAGTGGCTTGGAGAAGTCTTCCCAGTCAAAGCCAGGCAAGGCCAGATCGGGCTTGTCCTTGTAGTAGGCGATGGGGTCAAATGTATCTTGGGCAAAAGTCGATGCCCAAGACTGGTCGAGATAATAAAGATCATAAGTGCCGAGCTTGCCCTGCACGTCTTGCGTTGCTTTGGCCAAAACCTGTTCCAGCGGAACAATTTCGATCTCTACGTCAATACCTGTGAGGCCAGTGAATTCCTTCTTGATTTTGTCAAGAACAACGGTTGGAGGCGTTGATTCGGAGGTGTAGCGGATCTTCGTGCCCTTAAATTTAGAGCCAACGTCTTTTAACCACGCATTTACATTCGGATCGCCCTCAGCCAGTGCCTCAGAGCCGAGCAGACTGAGATTGCCACGGAATTTCCGCGGATTTCCAAGCATGCCGACACCGAAGGCCGAGAAGCCTACGCCCGCCATGGCCATTTTCTTCAGAAAGGATCTCTTGCTGATGTGGCGATTAGCAAAGTCGTCTGCCGTATCCACGATAAATGTCTTCTTGTCGTGTTCTTTAAAGCTCATTTTAGACTCCCATTGTTGTAGTTCTATTTTTCCAATCGTATTTTCTCGTTTGCACACTCACTCCTTGAGAGACCCAAGGGTGAGGCCACGAACCAGATGGCGTTGAACAAGCAAAATGAAAATGAAACTTGGAAGAATTCCGGCTGTTCCCAACGCGGAAATAAAGCCCCACTCACTGCCAGTTGAAGTAACGAAGGTTGAAATCTTGACGGGAAGAGTCCGAATGTCTGTCGTCAAGAAAAGTGACAAGAGGAATTCGGTGTATGAAAAAATGAAGCACAGTACGGCGGCAGCCGCAACGCCACCACGCACCATGGGAAATACGATCTTGCGGAAGGTTTGCCAACGCGTGGCACCATCAATCATGGCGGCTTCGTCGACGTCTTTTGGCACATCGTCAAAAAACGACTTGAGCAATAAGACTGCGATGGGCAGATTCATAAGGGCATAAATTAAAATCAATCCAACATAGCCCATAAAGCGGTTATCGGTGTCCCGCATGCCGGCGAATTTGTAAATCGTAACCAGGGGAATGAGAATGGCGATCGGCGGCATGAAGCGTTGGCCAAAGATCCAATTAAGGAATGCGTCACGGCCTTTAAATCGCATCCGCGACAGTGCATATGCGGCGATGATCGCAGTGAAAACGGAAACAATAGTGGCGCCCAGCGAGATGATCAAAGAATCCAAAATGGTGCGCCGCGAGTCATAGGAACCCGAACCTCCGCCGCCTTGGCTGATGCCGGTATTGCCCGCATATTCCGCTTTTGATACGCCCAGCACTGTCACTAAATAATTGACTGCCGTTGGTTTAAAATCAAATACAACAACTTTGTCCTTGTCGAAAATAGCGCTTTGGGGCTTGATCGATGTAAGCGCCCACCAGAAAATTGGAAACATGAAAATACCCGTGATCAGAATCGCGGCAAGGTCCCTGAGCAGCCTGATGGGCAGCGGCTGTTCCATCAG
>JAYVCU010000289.1:0-4653 GCA_043749835.1 Hyphomicrobiales bacterium | reverse complement strand
CGAAGATCATGCCGACATACGCCACGATCTTGCAAATCCTGAAATCCCGCGCTCTGCACTGGGCTTGATCACGCGCGCGCTACATTTGCGAAAGCAGCGAAACCTCGTGCCCTTCACGGTGCTATGCTGTGACAACCTGCCAGCAAACGGACATACCGTTGGAAAGGTCGTCACGCGGTTGGCCAGAATGCAAAACCAAGATCTGGGTCAATACATTTCAAATACCGTAGCTTTTCCATTGACCATGGTGGATCGTATCGTGCCTGCAACAGCAGATGCTGATCGTGAGAAGATTGGCACTGCGCTTGGCTTTGATGACCGTTGGCCTGTGATGACAGAGGACTTCACGCAATGGGTTGTCGAAGATCATTTTCCCGCTGGCAGGCCTGACGGGGCCGCGACATTCGTTTCCGATGTTGGCTCCTATGAAACCATGAAGTTGCGGCTCCTCAATGGTTCACATTCCTGCATCGCATATCTTGGCTATCTGAGTGGATACGAGACTGTTTCGGATGCCATGCAGGACGTCAATCTTGCTGGTTTTGTGAAGCGCTTGATGGACGCGGAAGCCACGCCAACATTGGCGTTGCCAGCGGGCGCTGATGTCGAAAGCTACAAGTCGGCACTTATCAAACGTTTCCATAACCCGTCGCTGCGCCACCGCACTTGGCAGATCGCCATGGACGGGTCGCAGAAACTGTCCCAGCGCTTGCTTGGCACAATAAGGAACAGGCTGAAACTTAGCGCGCCGATTGATTGCTTGGCACTCGGCGTTGCAGCTTGGATGCGCTGCGTGACGGGCACTGACGAAAAACGAAATCCGATAGATGTTTGTGATCCTTTGTCGACGGAACTCCGCAAGCGTGCCGAAATGTCGGGATTGTTCGCCGGTCGCCTTGCACCTGCACTCTTGGGCATTGAAGGTATATTCGGCAAAGACCTGCCCGCAAACCCCACTTTTACAGCAGCCGTGACAAATGCTCTTGACCAACTGATCAAACATGGTGCGCGTCAGACGCTTGCAACTCAAGGAGAGCAAAGTCCCATTAAGCAAACTTGGCGCTGGTTTGGCCCTGATGATCTCGTGCTCCTGCCTCACATCACGCAGGCGGGTGCTACAGGCATCGTTACGGCACTTCATCACATGAACCGTGGTCAAGCTTGGACTGATGACGAGATGCTAAAACGCAAAGCACAGATTGAATCACAAGGACTGCCATGGGATGCGGTTGAAAGCATCGCCGTACCAGAAAACATCAAGACCCGCAGCGGCAGTTTCGGGGAGTTGATCGAGAACTATAAATCGTCGCTGCGTGCCGTTGTCCGGGCTGGCATCAAAATCGCATGTTACAATTTCATGACCATCACGGATTGGACCCGCACAGACCTGTTCTGGCCTTTGCCAAACGGAGGCTCTGCACTTCGCTTTGATATGGTCGATTTCTGTGCCTATGATGCCTTGATCTTTAAACGGCGCAATGCAGAAGCAGACCATCCTGCTGATAGAATTGCCGAAGCGACAAAGCGGCTGGCAAGTTGGCCCGAAAGCAAAATTGCTGAGCTCGAACGTAATTTGATCGACTGGGTGCCCGCGCGGGAATCCGTTTATGATCGTGCAAATTTTACCAAGCAGCTTGATGCCTACCACGAAATCAATCTCGAAGGCCTGCGACAAAACCTGTTTGAATTTGTGAGAGACATTGCATCTTTCGCTGAAGAGCTCGGCGTGCAACTCGCCATTCATCCAGATGATCCGCCTTTCCCGCTCTTCGGTTCGCCAAGGATGAATTCCACCGCTGGGGATACACGAAAACTGTTGAAGGCCGTCAATATGCCAGCCAATGATGTGTCGCTGTGCACAGGGTCATACGGGGCCAATCCCAAAAATCATCTCGTCGCCATGGCGCGAGAGTTTGCATCGCGCATTCACTTCGCTCACTTGCGCAACACCACCCATGGGCCTGATGGCTCGTTTTACGAAGCTGAACATCTGGATGGGGACACGGATATAGTGGGTGTTGTTGCTGCTCTTCTCACCCGAGAAACCCGCCGGAAGAATGATGGCAGGCTTGACGCAGAAGTTCCAATGCGCCCTAATCATGGCCACCTGATCGTTGATGACATCGGCAAAAAAGTAAACCCGGGCTATTCCTGCATTGGCCGCCTCAAGGGTCTGGCCGAGTTGCGCGGCGTTATGCGAAACGTTGCACATTTCAGAGCCGGTAAGGTGGCATAGGGGCACAAAATGGCAAAGATCACTCGCGTTGAAGCTTTGATGGTGGAACTGGTTCCGAAGGTGAAACGCACAGATGCTATTCAATCCTTCGTCAGCCAGGAAACGCCGATCATCAAAATTTATGATGCGGATGGCGCTGTTGGTACGGGGTACAGCTATACAATCGGCACAGGCGGTTCATCGATCATGATGCTGATCAAGCACACGCTAGCTCCAAAATTAATTGGTCGTGAAGCAGCTGAGATAGAAAAAATCTGGCGAGATTTACTGTTCCTCACTCACGCCACCTCAATCGGTGCTATCACTTCTCTCGCCCTCGCCGCCATTGATACGGCCTTGTGGGATTTGAAGTGCCGGAAGGCCGCCCAACCGTTGCATCTCATGGCAGGTGGCGCGCAATCACGTATTCCGCTTTACACAACAGAGGGCGGATGGCTGCATATTGAAACGTCAGCCTTGGTGGATGACGCTATAAGAGCAAAAGAATTAGGTTTTGGTGGCGCAAAAGTGAAAATCGGTCGCCCTCATGTTTCTGAAGATGCGGCCCGTCTTGAAGCCGTCCGCAAAGCCGTTGGCCCCGCCTTTGAAATCATGACGGATGCCAACCAGCGCTTCACGGTTGATGAAGCCATTCGCCGTGCCCGCTGTCTGACGCCCATCGATATTGCCTGGCTTGAAGAGCCACTTACCGCTGATGATCTTTCAGGGCATGTCCGGTTGTCACAAAGCACAACCCTGCCTGTTGCTGTTGGCGAAAGCCTTTATAGCCATTTGCACTTCCGTGAGTACTTGCAGCATGGCGCCTGTTCGATTGTACAAGTTGATGCGGCGCGCATCGGCGGGATCACGCCCTGGCTGAAGGTGGCGCATCTGGCGGAATGTTTCAACGTGCCGGTCTGCCCACATTTTTTGATGGAACTGCACGTTTCGCTGTGCGCAGCTGTACCCAATGCGCGTTGGGTTGAATACATCCCGCAACTGGACTCCCTGACAGAAAAGCCAATGCAGATTGAAGACGGTCACGCCATCCCCTCCGATGATCCGGGCTTGGGCATCGCCTGGGATTTCAACGCCATCAAACGGGCAACGGTTGAAGGCTCAGCTTTCGTTATAGGATGAGTTCCATGTTGAAGGTAAAGGCAAATCCGAAAATGACGGCTTACTTCCTCCACGGAACAAAGGATCTGCGCGAGCACATCATTGATTTGCCTGTGGTGGATCCGGGCCATGTCATGCTTCGTGTCAAACGGGCAGGCATATGCGGATGAGACATTCACTATTACTCCCACGGCAAGATCGGCAGCTTCATTCCAAAGCGCCCATTCGTTCTCGGTCATGAGTTTGCAGGCGAAGTGGTGCGCGCGGGTGAAGGTGTCAATCCATCCTTGAGCGGTCAACGCGTTACTGTTGATCCGTCTATCCCTTGCTGTGAATGCAAATTCTGCCGTGGAGGCCGTTATAATCTTTGCCGTAACATGAGATTTTATGGTTCAGCCAGCTGCGATCCGCACATTGACGGTGGCTTTGCCGAATACACAATCGCTCCAGCCAGAAACTGTTTCATCGTGCCTGACAGTTTGGGCTGGGGCGAAGCTGCAATGATCGAGCCCTTGTCAGTCGTGGTTCATGCCGCACGTCGCGCCGGAGACATTTCGGGCCATCGTGTTCTCATTACAGGCGGCGGCGCTATAGGTCAATTGATGGCGCTGGTGGCCCGAGCCTTTGGGGCTTCACAAGTGGTGATGAGCGACATTGCATCTTATCCGGCCGTCAAACTCGGTGCTGATGCAGCACTCAATGCAAAGAATGCTGACTTTGAAGCGCAAGCCAATGCATTGTCACAAGGTGGTTTTGATTTCGTGTTTGAAGCCTCGGGCAGCACCCAAGCCTTGGCACAGGCCATCGCAGCAGCTGACCGTGGCGCTACAATTGTGCAGGTGGGAACCTTGCCAACGCCAGTGACGGCACCGCTCAATTCCATCATGGCCAAAGAATTGCACTTATTAGGCTCATTTCGCTTTGCCAATGTCTTTGCAACAGCACTCGATCTTGCTGTCACACGCCGGGTCAATCTCACAGCATTGATCAGTGCCGTGTTGCCATTGTCAGACATGCAGAAGGCCATGGACCTCGCAGTTGGAAAGAACGAAGTAGTGAAAGTTCAGATTGAACCTTGAAACCGAATGGCCATACGTATCATTCTGCCTTAACCGCACACCCGTCACTCTGACAGCTCCCTGTCAATCATTGTGCGTCCGAAGTTCTTTCAGTTGAACTCATCGTGTGCATAAGTACTGGCGCGTTTCAAAAGCTTGTACTCAGCCACCGAAATATTGCGTCCTAAGTTTGCTAAAAATCGAACAGCATTGCGCTCATCTCGCGAAAATCATATATAAAGTGCCATCACCATGAGTTGC
>JAYVCU010000288.1:0-5329 GCA_043749835.1 Hyphomicrobiales bacterium | reverse complement strand
GTGGGATCGGAACAGGCACCCTTTATCACATTGCAAAAAAATACGGATTGCAGAACGCCGTGATCACAGAACCTGAATGGTTGACAGAGATGAATGGCGAATACGCTTGGATTGAAAAGGAGGCGAAAATCTACCGGATAGAGTTGGGATCCTTTATTGCAGTGCACGACTTTAGAAACCAATTTGCCAACAGATTCGTCAACAAACAGGTGGGCGACAATGTCAAGCAAGCCTCGTTAGGCCAAGAATGGATGATTAGTCCGCAGCGACGGCAGCACAAGGCCCTTGTTATGCGACCGGGTCAAGATCCCGTCACCAAGGAGAATTCGTTGAATACCTGGCGTGGATTCGAGACTCGACCCGTAGCGGGCGATGCTCGACCCTTTTTTAAATTGCTCACGCGCCTCGTTCCTGAGACAAGAGCAGCTACTTACATCATCCACTGGCTCGCACATCTGTTGCAGCATCCTGGGGAAAAGATGCACACCGCGTTGGTCATGTGGAGCCATAAACAAGGTGTGGGAAAAAACCTGCTCTTCGAGTGCTTGATAAAGGTAATTGGGAATTATCATTCGACTTTGATCAGTCAGGCTGATCTCGCTCGTGATTTTAATGGCTGGACCAAAAACAAGATCCTAGTGATCGGCGATGAGGTCTCTGGCGCCGACAGGCGCGAGCAACAAGACAAACTCAAGGGCTACATCACTGGGACGACGGTGCAGGTCAATGAAAAGCACCAGCCCGCGTATGAGGTTGAGAACCTGATGAACTTCGTGTTCTTGTCAAACCGATCCGATGCGATTTTTCTCGACGACAATGACAGACGGTACTTTGTGTGGGAGGTGGAAGCCGACAAGCTGCCACGTAATGAAGCGATCGAATTTGTCAGGTGGCGCGATAATGGCGGACTGGCAGCATTGCTGGATAAGCTTTGTAACATTTCATTGGCTGCATTTGACCCAAAGGCTCCAGCGCCGCAAACAGAGGCAAAATCGGAGATGGTTGCCGACAGCCAGAGCGACTTTGAGAATTGGGCTCAGTCTACCATGTCGGATGGTGCGCAAAGCGAAATTGCAAAAGAGCTGGTGACTTCTGCGGAATTGAAGGCCGCCTATGAGGCTACGGGTCGTGGAAAAGTCAGTACGAAGACTGTGGCGACCACCTTCAAGAAGCTTGGCGCATTTGCTTTTAAAGGCCAAGTCAGATTGGCCAGCAAACAGAAATTCCGTCTTATGGCTATCGTTAGCATCAACTATTGGAGACGACAGCCCGAAGCAGCCTGGGCTGGCGAATTTCAATTAAGTAGTGTTACCTCGTCATGGGGGCCGTCGTTTCGCCTCACATCTGCTTCACGTCGCGCCTCAGATTAAGATATTGATCATGCTAGGTATTCGCAGTTTTCACGTAAAATTCAGAAAAACTCATGGTACAGCCCATGGGTGAGGTAGTGGTGCTGCCGCCTCGCTCTATTATTTTTTATTTTGTAATTGTTCTAGAAATAATCCGAGGCAATGTGAGGCAATTAGAAAATACCGCCGAATTACAACGCTTTTCGACTGCCTCAGTTTGTTATTTTAAAGTGAACAGTGCTTCGATTAACCGAGGCGATATCGTTAAATCACCACAGGAAACGCGAACATGCCACCTTCTGCTTATGTCAATCAATTAAACGCCGCTGTTGCAGACGCAGCGCTTGCGGCCAAAAGAGATTCACAATCCATCGAAGACGCGCGCGACCGTCTTAGTCCGCTTCAGGACCGCCTCTCACGAAGTTTGGAAAACATTCCCATTGAGCTTCAAAGACAGGGCCTGTCGCTGATATCCCTTCAGGCTAGCCTGCGGGGCCGCTGGAGAGGCAGTTGTCATGCAGGCGAGCTTGGCTCGGCATTACGGAAACTTGGCTTCCAGAGGCGGCGGAATTGGAACGGTGAGTCAGGGTTTCAGGCGCTCTGGTTCCCAAAATAGTTGTACCGACCAAGCCAGCAATGGCCGTTATTGTTTGCAGCAAGCTCTAGGAGATTGGTGATATTGTTGACTGATCGAAGCTTAGGAAGCTAAGGTTAACCGCAAGCGCGGGCCTTATGTTAAGAGATGGTGCCCTTGCGTTCCAAACGGGAGGATAGGGCAATGCTTTACAAAATGCGATTAGCCGGCTTTTTAATTCTCACATTTATGGCGCTGACAATTCCTGCCGAGGCCGATGAGGACGTACAAACGTTGTTGGAGAAATGTTCGGTGACGCACGACCCAATCTCTATGAATTATTGCTACGGGCTTATCGGTGGGTTTTTTGCTATGATGTCGCTTAATGGCGACACGCTGAAGCAAAACTTTCGCCCAAGTAAAAAGCTTTCAATTTGCTCTGACTCTGTTACTACGAGTGGTGCCCTGGCCCAAATATTCATCAATTGGGCAAATAAACATCCTGAGATGTGGCAAACTACTTCCTTAATTGGCGTAGCTAGCGCCTTGAATGAAACTTGGCCTTGTCCTGAATTTCAAACCGATACACTACCGAGTTAAGGCCTTTGTTGGAATTGAGCCTACCATCCTATAAGGTCAGATTCGTGACTGATTTGTTCAAAACTGCTGGGGTGGAATTGCCGATTAATGCTGCGGTTCGGCCAACTGCACGCAAGCCCCAGAGGCTGCCGTTGATAGCGGCAAAAGTGCTTCAAAAGGCAATAGGCCTTACAGTTTTCAACCCAAGCGCTGAGCAACTTAAAACTGCCGAAAACTATGCCAAGAATGCGCGTAGCGAAGGGTTTTTCAAACAGAAAGAAACCAGTATCCGTGACTTGTTCTATGACCAAGTGCTGCAAAGATTGTTGGGCTACAAGCGCTATGATTCAGATTCCTCCTACAGCCTGATCCCTGAGCGTGGCACCAAGACGGGGCCTGCGGATGTGGTGATCGGCACGTTCTCGGAAACCGAAGGCGATGTCATTCTTGCCCCTTGCGAAATGAAAGGGCCGAGCTACGCCAATCTGGATGCGATTGACGCGAAGACTGGCAGAAGCCCGGTGCAGCAGGCATGGGGTTATGCCAATGCCATACCGGGCGCACAGTGGGTTTTGGTTTCCAACTGTATTGAACTGCGGCTCTATCGGTTTGGCCGTGGCATTGAGGCCTATGAACTATTTGATCTCCGTCGACTCAATGATCCAGATGAATATCGCAGGTTGGCACTGTTGTTGGGAGAGGCGAATTTTCTCGGCGGTAAAACCGAAGAACTGCTGATCGCCTCAGACACGGCGCTGAGCAATGTGACCAATGAACTTTATGCACAATATAGGGCGTTGCGAGACAAGCTGCTGGGCTTTGTCATAAATGCAGCTGACGGGCCGAAGCTCTCGCGCCGTGCGGCTATTGAGCCAGTGCAAAAATTGCTTGATCGCGTGCTGTTTGTGGCTTTTGGTGGTGGCACGGGATTGTTGCCGCCTCGCCTGTTGCAATTATCGGCCACGCCAGCACTTGCAATCAAGCCGCCGCCACTTTGGAAAAATTTCAAGGATTTGTTTGAAGCCGTTGATGTTGGCAGCGGGCCGCCGATGCACATTTGGGCCTATAATGGCGGGTTGTTTGCGCCTGACGCAGTGTTAGATAAAATTGAGTTCCCTGACCATCTTGCCCAGGACATTGCAGAGCTGGGCAAATGGGATTTTGGCAGTGAAGTTCCTGTTACCGTTTTGGGCCGCATCTTTGAGCAATCGATCACTGATCTGGAAAAGCTGCGCGCCGAGGCCAACAATGAAGCGCCGCCTGCTGTAGGTAAGGTCAAACGCGAAGGCGTGGTCTATACACCAGACCATATTGCGCGGTTCTTGGTTGAACACACCATTGGCAAAACGCTGGAAAAAAATTTCTCTGGTCTGTTGCTGAAACATGTTGGAAAATCTGTGCTTCCCAATACGGACGAAGCGCCCCTGTGGCCAAGTGAAGATGTGGAACGGGCCTTCTGGCAAGACTATTTAGCAGTATTGCGCAGTCTTACAGTTCTTGATCCGGCCTGCGGTTCCGGCGCATTTTTGGCGGCGGCTTTTGACGTATTGGCTGCAGAATACACCCGCGTGCTTGACCGTCTTGCGGTGCTGGGTGTGGATACGGGGCTTGATGCATTTGATGAAATTCTCACGCAGAACCTGTTCGGTGTTGATCTGAATATTGAGTCAGTTGAAATCTCGCGGCTTTCGCTGTGGCTAAAGACGGCGCGGCAAAAACATCGTCTCGCGTCGCTGAATGAAACGGTGCGGGATGGCAATAGCCTAATTGCCGACAAGAAGTTTGCGGAACGGCCGTTTAAATGGGATGGCCGCTTTGCTGAAATTGCCAAACGCGGAGGCTTTGATATTGTTATTGGCAATCCGCCTTATGTGCGCATGGAATTTCTGAAAGAGGTAAAACCTTATTTCAGTGAACACTATGTGGTGGCGGATGAACGCACGGATTTATATGCTTACTTCTTCGAGAGGGCGGTGAGCTTGCTCAAGCCCGGTGGGCGCTTTGGCTACATTTCATCCTCTACTTTCTTCCGCACTGGTTCAGGTGAGAAACTGCGCTTGTTAATGGCCGAGCGCACGGCGATTGAGACAGTGGTTGATTTTGGCGACACGCAAGTGTTTGAAGGCGTGACCACTTATCCCGCCATTATCACAGCGCGGCGATTGCTGAATAATGAAAAGCCCGATGGCGAATTGAAGTTCTTGAAAATCGCAGACCATGTTCCACATGATTTGGGATCGGTGTTTGCGGTTTCGGCGCAAGCCATGGCGCGAGGGCAGCTGACAGGAGCATCATGGCAATTTGAAAATGATGCACTATCCAAACTGCGTGAGAAGATTGTGACAGGTCGCAAGACTTTGGGCGAGGTCTATGGGCCACCGATGCGAGGTATCATCACCGGGCTGAATGAGGCGTTTATTATTGATACGCCCACGCGTGACAGGTTGGTGGCGCAGGATGCAAAATCAGCGGAACTGCTAAAGCCGTTCTTGAAAGGGGAAAATATAAAGCGCTGGCGGGTGGAGCCTGAGGGCCTGTTCCTCATTAATATTCCCAAAGCCAAGATAAAGATTGATGATTACCCCGCGATCCGCGATCACCTGTTGCCGTTCAAGGAGGCCTTGGAAAAACGCGCCACACAGCAGGAGTGGTTTGAACTGCAACAGGCGCAGGTGGCGTTCCAGCAAAAATTTTCTGCTCACAAATTGACTTATCCAAGCATTTCGCAGGGCCCTAAGTTTAACTTGGATAAGTCTGGTCATTTTATCAACGACAAATGCTTTGCAGCAAATGCGTCATTTCAGCTTCTCGCAATTCTCAACAGCAG
>JAYVCU010000287.1:0-18247 GCA_043749835.1 Hyphomicrobiales bacterium | reverse complement strand
CGTGTTGCAAGGTTCAAATACATCTATGGCTATAGAATTCAAAACTGCCGAACGTTTCTACGACCATGCGTGGTGTATGGGGGCAGGCATTCGCGACAGTTTGCGCACTGCGCAGTTTTATGTGCATGACCTGCGCAATGCTGATGGGCGAGACGCAGCCGCGCCACGTCAGTCTACATTTCTCTCTCGGGTCGTTGCTGGCATGGCGCGGTCGATTGATGATGTGATGACTTGGGGTGGCAATCTTTCCATCAAGTTGTTGCTGCCCAATTGGCGGAAAATGCCATCGCCCTTCACAGCTGGTTTTATGGATGAAGTGCAAAACGCCATCACTCATAATAAATTGGTCGAAACCCCTATTTTCAACGCCTATTTTTTCCGCAGCTGTCAGAATATTTTATCGCGCTGGGCAATGCCTCCATATCTGGTGCTGGAGCACCGCATTGATGCTGCACGGCGTGAATTGGCATTGATGAAAGCCCCGGTTGATAAACTTGATTTCCTGAGTCAGACGCTTTTAGCGCTGGTGGAGTCCGCGCCCATTGCTCGGCATGGAACGCTGCGCGACAACGGCAAGCTGCTGGGTGGTGGCGACCCGAACGTTGCTGTCTGCGCCACGGCTTGTTTGGCTTTGCTGCTGGCAGAGGAGGGTGGTGCTATCAAAGGTATAGGCGATGATGAATTTTTCGCCATTGTCGGTGCACTGATGCTCCCTCGTCTTGGTTATATGCAGCAAGCCGTGAAAGCCCAGGATGTAAACAGGCTGTCACACGAACTCGCGGCAATTCGGGACCAATACTAGAAATATGGTTTGAATCTGAAATTCGGTCATTTGCGGCGAAGTACAACTGCGCTTATTACGCGTACGACCAGCACATTTGGCCTACAGCGTAAAAAGCGGATGCATTTTTTGTCAGGCCATTTCAAAGGGCCGTCAGGCGCGGCTTCGCTGCACCGCAAGACGCGATTGCAGGATTACGACGAAGAGCAAAAATAGGCCGCGGATAACTGATTGCCAATAGGCCGAAAGTGAGATCCACCCCAGTCCGTTTTCAAAATTCAACACATTGAAAATGAGTCCAAGAAGAACCACGCCGGTCAAGGTGGCACCAACTGAGCCAACGCCGCCGGTCAACAATGTGCCGCCAACAACAACGGAGGCAATAGCGAAAAGTTCCCAGCCCACGCCTTCAATGGGTTGACCTGCACCAAATTGCGAAGCGAGTATAACGCCAGCCAAGCCTGAAAGCCCGCCGCTTAAAACATAAACCAAGAATTTCACGCGGTTGACAGGAAGGCCCATCAAGCGGCTGGCGTCTTCATTGCCGCCGATGGCCAATACCGAGCGGCCCGTACTGGTAAAATTCAAAACCACTGATCCGACGGCGTAAGCCAAAACTGCAATGAGCGCCGGAATAGGAATGTTATAGAGATCACCCTGACCCAGATTAACAAAGGTTCCATCATATGAAACCGACACGCTTTGATCGTGAGCAAACAACAATGCGCTGCCATTGGCTGCGAGCATGGTCGCCAAAGTTGCGATAAATGGCAAAATTTTGAGGCGCACTATGAAAAAGCCATTGATCATACCAACGATTATGCCAGCACCGACGCCAACCAAAGTGCCAACCAACATTCCTTGCGAACTGACCAAAGCCGAAACAACACTGCCGAGGGCTGCGGTTGAGCCGACTGAAAGATCTATGCCCCCAGTCATGATCACAAAACACATGCCAAGCGCCACCAGCGCGAACATCGAATTGTAACGCAGGACTGTTGAGATATTAAAAAGGCCTAGAAAATTATCATAGCGCGCCCATCCAAACAGCAACAGCAGCGCCAGCGCGATCAAAACGCCCTGACTAGAAAGAGCGGCAATAAGTGAATTCTTCTTCATTTGTCATGCTCTCCCTTGGCGTTGCAGCCAGACAGCTGCAACAATGAGTGCCGCTTTGACAAGTTTGGCAACATCATCAGGAACGCCATTGGCCAACAGCGTGTAACGCACCAACTGGATAATCAATGCGCCGATTAATGTGCCTGTGATGGTGGCACGCCCACCGCTGAGCAATGTGCCACCAACGGCAACCGCTGCAATGGCATCAAGTTCCATACCCAGACCAACAAGGTTGGCATCGCTTGATGAATTGATGGCGATGACAACCAGGCCCGCAATACCAGAGCATAATCCGCTGATACAATAAACCCAGCGCTTCACATGTGCCACAGGTATGCCAGCCAGTCTGGCGGCCTGTTCATTTCCGCCGATGGCTAAAATTTGCCGCCCAAACAATGAGCGCCGCAGCACCCAGGCCACCACGACCACCAGAACAATCATTATGACAACTTGAACCGGAACACCGAGCCAGCGCCCAAGCCCGATCCATTGAAATTCACCCAGTTTAAATGGCTGCAAGTTACCATTCGTCGAAACCTGCGCGATGCCGCGTCCAGCGATGAACAGCACCAGAGTTGCGATAATCGGCTGAATACGAAACCGTGTGATGAGCCAACCGTTGAACCAGCCGAAAGCCCCCGCCGTCGCCACAGCTACAATCATAGCCACTGCGACACTGAGATGGATTTCGCTAATGTGAACGGCTGTCCCCAGAAATATCAGCGGTGCAATCGCACCTGAAATAGCCATCATCGAACCAACGGAAAGATCAATGCCGCCCGTTGCAATCACCAGCGTCATGCCCACACCAACGATGACGATGGTGGCAACCTGAGTAAGGTTGACATTCAATGTCTGCACGGAAATAAAATGTTTGGTGAAAATAAGATTGAAAATCACCAATAGCAATAAGGCCAACAGGGTCGAGTATTTTGTCAGAAACTGGATAGTTTCGAAACGTTTTGTAAAGTGAGGTGTTTGATCGGTAATATCGCTCATGAAGCGTTCTCCGCTTCACCATGCGCCATGGCTGCCATAACAGCTGCTTCATTGATCTGTTTACCGTGAAGTTCGGCCACATTGCGGCCTTCGCGCAGAACAAATACGCGGTCAGACCCTTCAATCACTTCTTCAAGCTCGGATGAGATCATTAAAACACCAAGCCCGCCATCAGCGAGTTCTTTGATCAATGATTGGATTTCTGCTTTGGCACCCACGTCAATACCACGTGTGGGTTCATCAAGGATCACGAGCTTCGGTTTCATCGCCAGCCACCGGGCCAGCAAAACTTTTTGTTGGTTACCGCCTGAAAGTTCACGAATTCTTTGATCTGGCCCACTGCATCTTACACCTAACCGTTGAATGAATTTTTCGACAATGATCCGCTGCTTTTCTTCATCAACAATGCCCGCCTTTGTCAATTGCGGCATCAGCGCCAGCGTCAGATTTTCAGCAACCGACATGTCAGGAATAATGCCTTCTATCTTTCTGTCTTCAGATGAAAAACCAATGCCTCTGGCGATTGCCTCAATGGGGTCGCGCGGATTTAGGCTGTGGCCGTCAAGTGTCATCTCACCGCTACGCCTTGCATCGGCTCCGAAAACCAATCGTGCCGTCTCTGTGCGCCCGGCACCAAGCAAGCCTGCAAGCCCGACAATCTCGCCAACTTTAACACTTAAGGATACGTCTTGAACTTTGTGGCCTGCACTCAAATTTTTAACCGATAGAACGGTTTCGCCAATCTTGCCACTGCGCTTGCCAAAGGCGGTTGCACTCTTGGCAACCTGGGCCACATCGCGACCTAACATGCTGGCAACGAGTTCAATTTTAGTAATGGATTTCAGGTCACACGTCTTAACGGTGCGACCGTCACGCATGATGGTGACGCGGTCGCATACTGCATAAAGTTCATCTAATTTGTGACTGACAAAAATGACCGAAATGCCGGATTGCTTGAGCTGGCGGATCACATCGAAAAGAACACTAACCTCACGTTCGTCCAGTGAAGATGTCGGTTCATCCATAATTACCAGCTTGGCCTTAAAGCCGATGGCTCTCGCAATTGCCACCATTTGCTGGGTGGCGGTATTGAATTCATAAAGCGGTCTGCTAACGTCGATCTTGATATTGAAGCGCTCCATCAATTTCTGCGCTTCTTGATGCATGGCTGACCAATTAAGCAACCCATAACGGCGCTGCTCGCGGCCCAAACAAATATTTTCCGTGATCGAGCGAAACGGTACCAAATTTATTTCTTGATAAATTGTACTGATGCCTTTGTGTTGCGCGTCTTGCGGCGAACGCGCTTCGAAAGGTGAACCCTCAAACCAAATGTCACCCGCGTCCTTTTTCACGTAGCCTGTGAGAACTTTAATCAGTGTTGATTTGCCAGCCCCGTTCTGGCCAACCAATGCATGAACCTCTCCGACGCCTACCTCCAACGAAGCAGATGTAAGGGCAGGTATACCTGCAAACGCTTTGCCGATATTTTGCATTGAAAGCAAAAGGGACAATTTTTCGGAAGTCTCTGAGACCATTTCAAGTGCCATTTTCAGAGCGACGGTGATGCGCTGCTGCTCCATAAAGTAAACTGGCTAACACATTACTCACATGGAGAATTTTAATTTCACGCGTTTATATATTTAAGCCCGACTTTGGCCGTACAAAGCCGGGCTCTGGGAGGAAACGCTTACTGACTATAGTTCAATAGGAATCAGCAATGCTGGCAGCAGCATTGCTCTTGTCATAGAATCGGTCAGTGTTCGTCATAACTGGTGGAATTACATCACCCTTGGCATAGGCCATAGCTGCAGCATAGGCAGCCGGGCCAAATTTGGGATTGCATTCGACTGAAAATGCCATCTTGCCATCAATAATTGCCTGCAAGGCATCCTTTTCACCATCGATCGAGACGACAGTGACATCTTTGCCTGGAACCTTACCGGCGGCTTCCAATGCCGAGATTGCACCGATCGCCATTTCGTCGTTATGGGCATAGATCACTGTTGCTTCAGGATGGGCTTGAAGCAGAGATTCAGCAACTTGGCGACCCTTGTCGCGATTGAAATCACCGGTTTGCGAAGCGACAATCTTCATACCGGGATTTTTTGCAATAACGGCATCAAAGCCCTTCTTGCGGTCATTTGCAGGTGAAGAACCTGTTGAGCCTTCAAGTTCAATGATTGTGGCTTTGCCGCCCGTGAGCTTAACGAGATTTTCGCCAGCTGTGGTGCCTTCTTTCAAGAAGTCCGAGCCGATGAACGTCACATAGTCTACGCCGCCCTTGGCCAGGGTTGCATCAACATTACGGTCGATCAAGAACAGCGGAATGCCCGCCTTCTTAGCTGCCATAACGGCAGGGATAAGCGGCTTTTCTTCACGTGGCGACAAGAAGATTGCATCAACACCTTGGGCAATCATGCTGTTCACATCAGCAACCTGCTTGGCAGCAGAACCAGCAGCATCGGTATAAACCAATTGCCAGCCCAACCTTTCAGCTTCTGCTTTCATGCTGGCAGTTTGAGCCAAACGCCATGGATTATTACTTTCGGTCTGCGCAAAACCAACTTTATAAGTTTTCTTTACAGCCAGTTTTGGAAGGCCATCGGCCATTGCGGCACCAGCAAATACGCCCGCAAAACCTAACGTTGATAGAAGCGCCATACGGCGGGTAATTGAATTCATCGATCATCTCCCTTGTTGATTGATCACGCACTTATCCTGATGAAGGCGTGTATTGACTAATTAAATCTCCAATTCAATTTTCAGTCAACATCAAAATTGTCATACAATAATTTTGCATCGCACCATTTGTAGATGCAAGCGCGTATTGGTTAGAACTTACGGATCCTATTATAACACTGGAAATTAGGCTAAACCACTCTCACTTTCGACCCTCCTTCCCAATGAATCGTCAAGCTTGCATGTCCACACCATTGATTTTGATTGACCCATTGCCACGAACGCTGGCCACAATCTTCGACGTTCCAACGCGGGCAAAGCTGGAAGCTCTGGGTGAGTTAGTGATTCACGAAGCATCTCCAATGCCAGACGAAATAATCGAACGCAATTTGCCTGAAGCTGTAATCATTATGGGGCAAACCCGATTACCCCGCGAAAGATTGCAAAAGGCGAAAAAGCTCAAGGCCATTATAAATGTGGAAACGAATTTCACTGATGCCATTGACTATGATTATTGTTTTTCCAATGGCATTCATGTGTTGACGCCAGGCTCGGCCTTTGCGGATGTTGTCGCGGAATCAGCACTTGGCATGGCCATTGATCTCGCCCGCGGCATCACCAAGGCTGACCGCGACTTTCGTCGTGGAACTGAAACATACGGACTTGACGGCAACGTCAATAGTTTCAGCCTTACGGGAGCAAGCGTTGGCTTGATTGGCTATGGTGATCTTGCGCGCTCATTTCATCGATTGTTGGCTCCGTTTCAATGTGAGGTCAAAGTCTACGACCCCTGGGTTCCTGACTATGTTTTGAACAAGGCGGGATGCAAACCTGCGGCACTAAGTGATGTGCTTTCCCAATGCCGCGTCATATTGGTTTTTGCTGGCGTCACCTCTGACAACCAGGGCTTTCTTGGGCGGAATGAACTTTCCATGATCAGAGCCGATGCCATTTTTTTAGTAATGAGCCGCGCTGCAATAGTGGATTTCTCAGTATTTGTGGAACTGGTGCAAGCTGGTCGTTTTCAGGCCGCAACCGATGTGTTCCCGGTTGAACCCGTTGCCAAGGATGACCCGGTGCGAAGCGTGGAAGGTATACTGCTTTCAGCCCACCGCACTGGCGGCATGCCGATGGCGCTGTTCGATATCGGGCGCCAAGCCGTTGCCGATGCGGAGTTAATCTTGAAAGGTTTGCCACCTGTAGTCTGTCGCAAAGCCCTTCCCGAAATTGTGAAACGCTTTCGCAGTAAGCCTGTGGACATCACCTGATGGTCAACATTGGCGAATGCGAATATTCTTGCCCGCACACAAATAGCTATTAATTTACATTCAGCACAAAGGATTAGAGCATGGCCACAGTGGATAATGTGAAAACCTTATACGAAGACGGAATTGTCGCTTTGAAGGGAGCTTTCTCCGTTGAATGGGTTGAAGCCATGCGCGAGGATATGATGACGGCGTTCTGGTCGGCCATTCAACGGCCGGGTGGGGCTGTGGGCCGTGGACCAAGGCGTTGGTATGTCGAAATTCATCCACAGGATTTCAGAGGTTTTGCTGATTTGGCCTCACATCCGTGGGTGGTTGAGATGGCGCGTGCGGTGTGCGGCCCCAAGTTTGAAATCGTGGAGATAGGCTTTGATGTGCCGTTTCAAGGTGCCAAAAACCAACCGTGGCACCGGGATTTTCCGTCGCCAACGGATACTTATATCGATAAGCGCATCACGTCATTGGCCTTTAACCTGACTGGAGTAGACGTAACAGCAGACATGGGGCCGTTTGAAATTGCCGTCGGTACGCAATGGGAAGATGGTCGAAGCTGGAACCATGAAATGTTTCCAACCAAAGAAGAATGGCCAAAATTTGCAGCGCGTGGCGTTCGCAAGTTTCCGCAAAGGGGTGATATTTCATGCCGCACGGCACTAACCATCCATCGCGGCACAGCCCATGGTTCGCCGATTGCAAGACCGGTCATGGTGCTGGGCATAGACGCCCCCGGCGCTGGCCATGCAGCCTTGCACGACATGATGGTGACAAAGGATTACTATGATGCCTTACCTGAAATCGTGCGCCAACATCTTGTATGCCGGGTGGTTGAAACCCTTGTTCCCATTTCGCAGAAGCACGATATTGAAGGCTTGGTAATGGGCGTTGAGTGATCGCTGTAAATGACGCCGCAATCCATGCTCTGCAGATAGAGATTACCACATATACTGCAATTATTGCTGACAGCTTTTTCTGTTTAGTGACTGTATGACTGTATAATGTGCGTCACGTCTTTGTCGGACGGCGGCCAAAGGCAACGGCTATAATGATCAAGGCTCCCGATATCATCATCTGTTCACTGACATCAAGACCCATGATGATCAAGCCGTTGTTGATAGTTCCGATCAGTAAAGCACCGACGAATGTGCCGACGACAGTGGCTTTGCCGCCAAACAGGCTGGTGCCGCCAAGAATGACGGCTGCAATGGCCGCCAGTTCAGCGCCCGTTCCAAATGTGTAACGCGCCGTCTGCATCATGCCTGAGTAGAGCAGGCCAGCAAGCGCTCCTGCCGCTCCGCTGAGCAGGAAACAATAAGTCTTGATACGTTCAACCGGAACGCCGGAATAGCGCGCCGCCACGGGATTGCCGCCTGTTGCCAAGACCTGTCGCCCAAATGTCGTGTAACGCAACACGATATGGCAAATAACCACGAAAACCAGCGACCAGATAAACAGTGAAGGAAACGGACCAATTTTTCCGCTACCAAAAAAACTGGTAAAAGTCGCGTCAGCAATTGCCACCGGTTTTGTATAGGTCAATCGCATGTCAAGACCACGGATCAATTGCATGGAACCCAAGGTCACCAGAAATGACGGAATTTGCATAACGGTGACAAAAAAACTGTTAAGTGCGCCAACGGCCAATCCACTCAGAATGCCTGCAACCACACCGGCGACCATGCCATAACCAGCTGTGATAACGAGTGCCGTCACCAATGCCGATAGAGCGGCCGACGAGCCGATTGAAAGATCAAGTTCACCCGCTGCAATAACGAAGGTCATGGCAATCGCCATAATGGCTATCATCGACGTGGTGCGCGTTATGTTGAATAGATTTGCAACGGTCAGAAAGCCCTTGTCACCAATTGTGAATGCAAAAAATATAAGGACAACCGCAAAGAAAATATAGACCACAAAGTCACGCCATTGAATCTGTCTGACTTTGGGAACGACAACACGTGGGGGCGCGGCCACGGCCACACTAGATTTGGACGGCATGATGAAGAACCTCTTCTGATGCAATGTTGCGCCGATCAAGCTGGCTGGTAAGTTTGCCATCCTGCAACACCAGAATACGGTCGCTGATGGCGAGCAGTTCTTCGAATTCAGACGAAATAACTAGAACAGCGGCACCGTTGTCGGCAAGTTTGCGAACGATCTCGACAATGTCTGATTTTGCACCAATGTCGACACCCAGTGTTGGTTCATCAAGTATGAGCAGTTTCGGTTCGCGCACAAGCCACTTCGAGAGAACAACTTTCTGTTGATTTCCACCTGATAGCTCATGCACCTTTTTATCAGGACTGTCCACTTTGATGCCCAGCAGTTTTATGAAATCCAAAACCTTGCGAGCAACGCTCCGTTCATCGACCAAAGACCCTGACTGAAAGACATCAAGGTTTGGCAACAGAAAATTTTCGGCCACGCTATGGTCAAGAACGAGGCCTTGCCTACGGCGGCTTTCGGGAACAAGCGCAATGCCTGAAGCAATGGCGTCGTCCGTCGAAGTGATGGATTTGCCGTTGAGCCGCACCGTGCCGGAATCCGCTGACTTGATGCCAAAAATAGCTTGCGCGATTTCGGTACGCCCTGAACCCATGAGACCGGCAAGGCCGACAATTTCGCCGGCTTTGATCTGGAAGCTGACATCGCGATATTCTCCAGCCGATGAAATATTTTCGACATCAAGAACGATCGGCGCGTCAGCGTGTATGCTGCGTTCACGCCATTGCAAAGATGATCCTGTGCCCGGCCCTAACATGGCGTCAATCAAAACCTGCATCGAAATGTTTGCGCAACTATCGGTAAGCACAATGCCACCGTCGCGCATAACCGTCACACGGTCACTGATTTCAAAAATTTCTGCCATACGGTGTGAGATGTAAATGATCGAAATTCCATCGCTTTGCAATCTGCGCACAATGCGAAAAAGTGCGCTTGTTTCATGTTCGGACAGGGATGACGTGGGTTCGTCCATGATGAGAATTTGCGCATTTTGGGAAAGTGCCTTGGCAATCTCCACCATTTGACACGCACCCGAACTGATATCTTGCACACGCGCATTAGGATCAATGTCTTCACCAAGGTCGGTGAGAATTTCGTGTGATCGGCGCACAGCTTCACGGTCACTTAGAAAATATCCGAAGCGGGGTTCACGATGCAAAAATATGTTCTGCGCAACAGTCAGTGTCGGGATCAGGCTCAGCTCCTGAAAAATCATGGCAATGCCCGCAGCATCGGCATCACGCGGTGTGGTGAATTGATGAGACTTGCCGTTGATGACAATGTCACCGGAGTCACAGCTGTAAACCCCGGTTAGCACTTTCATGAGCGTGGACTTGCCTGCGCCATTGCCACCCATGAAGGCGTGAACTTCGCCTTTTTTCAAGTTGAAATTCACCGATTTCAGCACAGGAACGCTGCCGAACGACTTTTCTATGTTACGCATTTCAAGGATATTAATGTCTGCTACGGTCATGTCCTGGGCGCACTGCGAAAATCGGGTGATGGGGCGGCCAGCATCGGATAATGCTGGCCGCGGTTATGTGCTGCTAGACTTATTTTTTAAGATCAGCTGCCATTTCAGCTGGCAGTTCCTTGCGGTAGATGGTCTTGTAAGACGCAGGCAGATTACCCCGGTTGACGGCCAACGGAGGCACTACAACGTAAGGAGGGGTCTGCTCACCAATCAGGGCCAGTAAGCCCACCGATGCTTCTGCCACACCTTGATCATAAGGCCGTTGCGAAGAAATGCCAGCGATGAAACCATTCTTTGCCATGTTGGCTGCAACGATTTGGTCGAAGTTTTCGTTGGCAATCTTGAACTTGTCTGGCGTCAGGCCAGCCGTTTGTGCGGCTGTCACGGCACCCATGGCAGGGATGCTCCAAGACGCATACATGCCATTCAAGTTTGGATAGCGGGCGAGAACTGCCTGAGCTACTTCTTGGCCCTTGTCAGGATTGTCGTGGCCTACCGCAGTCACCAGCTTGATGTCTGGATATTTTGCCATTAGGCGGGCAACAAAACCAATGTAGCGCAGGTTTGTCACATAGAAATCATTGGCGAAATACATCGCAGCCACGTTACCCTTGCCGCCGATGGCTTTTGCCAGTTCGTCGGCAATATACATGCCTAATGCAAGATTGTCAGAAGACACAATCGACACATAGTCCTTGCCGGGGTTCATTCCTTCAACGGCCTGGTCAATGAACACGACTTTGGCGCCACCTTCTTTCAAAGATTTAAAAGCAGAGGCCGTTGTTTTACCATTTAATGGAATGGAAACAACAAGACTTGGCTTCAACACAGCGATGGTTTCCAGGTCGGCGATCTGCTTGGCATCGTCCCAGTTGGCATTGGTTTCGGCAACGACTTTGACACCGTATTTTGCAAATGTTTCCTTCAGCCCGATCAACTGTTCAGAAGCCCAATCATCGCCAAGCCAGCCCATGGCAATGCCGACGGTGAAATTGCCAGCCTTAATCTTGGCGGCCTGTGCGTCGGTAATCTTGATGGAAGAGCCAAGCACACCGGTTTCACCGCGCTGGCCGTCACTGACGACTGTGTTTGACAGGTCGTCAATTTTGGCGAGTTCAAGTGTTTTCGCTGACGGAGCAGTGTACCAAAGCGGTTGCTTGATATCGGCAGCAATGTTGTCAACTGCGAATGTGGCAGTCGATAGCGCAAGGTAGGCGAATAATGCGGTCGTTGTTTTGAGCGCAGTGCGTCTTGTATAGGTCATGTGTCTTCTCCTGTTGGGTTTCTTGTGTTTTAGTTCTGGTATTACTTCAGCGGTTCAGCATAAATTCACGCAGCATCTTGGCGAGACGGTCTTCGGCTTCCCACGACAGACTGTGGCCGCATTCCTCAAAAACTTCGGCACGCTCAACGCCGTTAGAGACTTTGCGCATCTGGTCCTCGACGAGCGACCCGAAAAATTCAGGCGCACCTACTGTCATGATTGGCAGTGTAAGTTTGGTCTTTTTAAGTTCCTTGTTGATACGGGCATTCTTCAGGCCCGCACGATAGGTTTCGAGACAGCCACGCAGTCCGCCAGGTGCTGCAAGACGTGCGATCCATTCAGTGATGGCTTCATCGGATATGGCATTCGGGTTCCATGTCTCTGCTTTGATCCAGAATTCCCAGAATTCGCGTTCACGACCCGTGATGAGCATTTCAGGCAGATGGGGTATCCAGAAAAATGGTATATGCCAAACCCAGACGCCCTGCTGGCGAAACTGCGCCGAAACGTTGTCTGGCGTGAATTGTGACCATTCTTCGAGGCCTTCACCGGAGAGTAACATTTCGCAAAATGAAAGTGTTTTGACGCGGCTGCGTTCCGTGGCAGCCAGGGCATAGGCAAATTCCGCTCCGCGGTCCTCACCATGAAGATGGAAAGTCTCATGGCCGAGGAAGGTCATGAGTTCGGCCATGTCCTTGGCGTTGGTCAGTGAGTCATAGCCCTCCTCAGCGGGCGGCTTGTCGGTATGCCCAAAGCCACGCAAGTCGGGTGCCACGACGGTGAAGTGTTGCGTCAACAGCGGAAACAATTTCGCCCAATAGAAATTGGTTTTTGGCGTTCCATGCAAAAGTAGAAGTGGTTCACCTTGGCCAGCGGTAACATAATGCATCCGAATGCCGTTCACCCGCGCGCGCCCGTGTACAACTGGCTGCCCAGCGTGATCAAAAATCTCGGCCATCAATCCTCCCAAGATCGCGACAGTTTAACTTTTATTTATTATATAATAGAATTTTCAACGTTTTCGAACATTTGTCAACCCAGAAAATTATTTGTTCACTAAATTTCCTGAAAAAATAAGGCACGCCATTGACAATGCGTCGCAGTTGTTTTGAACGCAAATGACTATCGAAGAGCAGTTGCTTTGACAAAAATTTTACGACGTGAAGAATCCACGTGTCTTAATCCTACGTCGCTGACTTTTCTTATATTTAAATTGACAATTGTTCACATTTGCATTGTTCTGCGAATTTCCAAATTCCAAAAACCACATTACACGGCCGAACAAAGGAGACCAACAATGGCAACAGCATTGGACAAATTCGCCGCTATGAATCCCAAGTGGGATGAACCTTTGATGATCGAGTCGCATCAGAACGGCATTCGGACCAAGCAGATGAATCCGAACACGCCTGTGTCCTAGTGCTGGGACGCTGGTGCATCTGCCATCCACGTGCACAACACAAATTTTGACCTTTTAGGCAAGGCTGCTTTTGACGATTACATGATTGCTTGGGAGCCGATTCTTAAGCAGCGTCCTGATATCATCTGGTACCCGACAACGTGCAACAATTTGTTAGTTGCGCCAGATGACTGCGGCCTGGAACACGTTGATTATTTGAATAAGCACGCCAACGTTCAAGTGGCCGTCGTGGATACTGGCATTGACCAGTTTGCGATTGATGAAGACAAGGACGGTAATGCCGTGGGTCGCGCCTATGGCTGGGACCTGACCCAAGTTGCCCGTCAGGTTGCTTTCTGCCGCAAACGCGATATTGCAATGATCTGGGGTGTATATGAGCCTGGCCATCTACGCGTGGCGCGTCACTACGTTGACCGTGGCATGTTCACCAAGGGATCCAATTGGGATTTCTATCTCGTCGGAAAATATGGCCTAACCTCGCAAAAGCCCATTGGCTTGTGTGGCATGGAGCCGTCTGTTGAGAGCCTTTATTACTATCTTGACATGATCGCTCAGGCAAAACACACGTTGCCTTGGTTCATCTCCATCTGGGGTGAGGGTGATTACGACTATCGCCCGCTTGTACGCCGTGCCATTGAGCTTGGAGGTCATATCAAAACTGGCCTGGAGCTTCATTATTCTCCGCACCGCAACCCGACAAATCTTGAACTCTTGCAAGAGGTGCAGCAAATCGCGCGTGAAGTAGGTCGCCCACTCGCCACACACGAGGATGCACGCCGTATCTACAATATTACGTAAGTCTGAATTGATCTTTTCTACTGCATCTGGCCAGCAAACTGTTTGACAAATATTCAAGAGTGAGGCACATTTGCTTTTATAAAAGAACAAAAGTTCAATCTAGCTGCAATGCCTGGGATATAGTGAGCCTGGGGTATTTGCGAAGGAAATGAGCGTCGGTTGGAAAAATTGCCAAACCTCTGTTGGCCACGGAAATCGTTTCGATTGCCGCGCTTGGCGAACCGGAATTGCCGATGGGCATAGAAGTCGAGGTGTTCCGCCGGCACTGAGGAACTTACAGGGAGGACGACGTGAGAGTGCTGGAAAACATTGAACCTAAGAAGGTCATGTATTATTTCGAAGAACTTAGTGCGCGCCATAGGTGTTCACAACACGAACAGCAGGCTACTGACTGGATTGCGGAGTTTGCAGAAGCGCGGGGACTGCAATTCCACCGTGACGCATTGGAGAACATCATTGTTAAGAAGCCAGGGACACTTGGTTATGAAAAGGCACCGACTGTCATTTTGCACGGCCATCTCGATATGGTCTGCAAGCTTGCAGATGGCGTGACGCACGACTTTGCCACCCAGGGCGTAAAACTGAAGTTGGACGGCAATTTCATCCGGGCTGAAGGCACCTCGCTCGGAGCCGACAATGGTCTTGGCATCTCTTACATGCTGGCCTTGCTTGACTCGGACGACATTTCCCATCCGCCGCTTGAGTGTGTGATGACGGCCATGGAAGAGATGGGCAAAGTCGGCGGCGATGGCATTGATATCAGCCTGCTCACTGGCAAGCGGATGATTGACTTCAACTGGATTGAAGAAAAGCAGCTCCTTGCGGGTTGTTCGGGTGATGTCTCTTGCCGCATTGATATAAAAGCCGGATGGCAGCCTGCTGCGCAAGACCGGGTGGCTCTGCTTCTGGATGTGAGGGCGCTTCGTGGTGGCCATTGTGAATTCGATATTCACTTCGAACGTGGCAATGCCATTGTGCTGCTGGGGCGTTTGCTGCGTAAGGCTATGCAGTCGGGTGACGTACAACTCGCAACCATCTCAGGCGGTGTTCAGAACAATGTAATCCCTGCTGAAGGCAGTGCGCTCATTTGGGTGAATACTGACGAAGTTGCAGCCATTGAGAAGGCAATCAACGCGCTGGCCACCGAAATTAAAAGTGAATTCCGCATTGCCGACCCGGACATGCGGATTGAAACAAAACGCACAAACGACAAAGTAGATCGCGTATTTTCCGTCAGTGCAACAGCCAAACTTGTTCAGATTTTACTGTTGCTTCCCAACGGCGTTCAAACGCAAAATTTGGAAGTCGCGGGGAACTGGGAAACATCGAACAACATCGGCCTTATGATTACAACAAACACAGGAGTTGAGATCACCAGCACGATTACAAGTGCGGTCACTTCACGCAAGCATGCCGTGCTGGACCAGTTGATGTTGCTGGCCGACATGGCAGGTGAGGGTATCAGCGCCACACAAATCGGCCTTGATGCACCTGAGTTTCCGTGGAACCCTAACTCTCACATGCTTGACGTAGCGAAGAAAAGTTATCAGCGCGTCATGGGCAAGCCAGCCGATGTGCTGGTATCTGTGTGCAGTCTTGAACTTGGCATGTTCACACAGCGCATTGCTGGCCTAGACACCATTGGTATCGGCACCAACCTTTATGACCTGCACTCACCGCGCGAGCACATGGATCATACTTCAGCAGCCCGCGTCTGGCCCCTGATCAAGGATGTGATGAAGAGCCTCGATCAGTAGCAGCAGGAAATATCTTGAATTAGCGAAGGTGCAAAATGGCAACTTCGTTGAAGCGTGCAGGCTTAAATAAACAGTCAGCACGAAACACTCTAGAAAACTAAAATTCAACCTTGGAGGAAACTATGGAACCGAAACACACGACGACAAAAATGCAAGCAACCCGCAGACGCTTCGGTGCTGCTGTGATGGCTATGGCCTTCGCTGCTGGCATGACAGGCCCCACTCAAGCGGCTGCCTTCAAAAAAGAAGAATGGGTGCTGGTTGCTTCAGTGATCAATACGACCAATCCCTACATGATTTCAAACATCGAGGGTGCCAAGGCAATGTCCGCCAAGCTCGGCATTCCGTTGGAAATTGTGAACTCCAACAACTCATCGCAGACTGAAATCTCGAGCATCCTCGCGGTATTGGCCAGCGGCAAAAAGCCGATCATGTTCGTCAACACCGTAGCGAGCTCTGATGCACCGACCATTGTTGATGCAGTCGGCAAGGCTGGCGGCTTTGTAACTATCTGGTGGAACAAGCCTGCTGATTATCACCCAGCCGATGTTGGCAGTCACTTCGTTGCTTTCCAAAAACACCCCGGCGTGTCGTCAGGCCGTTGCGGTGCCAAGGCAATCGGTGATGCGCTTGGTGGAAAGGGCGGAGTTGTAATGCTCCCCGGCGTGCAGGACAGCACGACCAGCCAGACCCGCGTTGCCGGTTTCGAAGCTGAAATCAAGGAAAACTATCCAGGCATCAAAATTCTGGATTCGCGCCCGTCGAATTGGGATCCGCAGTTGGGTGGCAAGAATGCACGTGACTTGATCGTCAAATTTGGCGGTGATATCAACGGCGTGTGGGCTGCTGATGACGGTATGCAGATTGGTGCGATGCAGGCTTTTGAAAATGCCGGCTTGCTTGACAAGGTCAGGTTCGCCTCGGATGGCCTCTATCCCACAACTTTGGCAGACATCAAGTCTGGCCGCGGCAAGAATGCCATTGTAGGTGAAACTTTCCATCGCGGCTACATGGCTTCGGCTGTTGGTCTCTACACCGCCTATCTGGCTGCAAGTGGCCAGATGGACCCGAGCAAACAGCCCTTAGACAAGCGTGAAAGCCTGTTCAAGCTGAGCTGCGTGACTCCAGCGAACTACAAAGAGTACCTTAAGTACGACGAAGCGGGCGCCCCGGCGAAATTCATTGAGCAGCTTGAAAAAGTTGGGCCTTGGGCCGCTGAACCAATGCCTCTGGCCGGCGGCGGTGCCGAAGAAATGCCAAAGTCAAAGTAGAGACAACTGATGTTTTGGCCGGGACCCACGTGTCCCGGCCGGAATTACTAGGTACCACGTATCTCCATCATCGCAACCTGAAAGCACAGCCATGCAATTTGTCTTGCCTAAAGAGTGGAAAAGTCCTGTTGCGCTTATCGTGTCAATTATTGTGCTTGCCGTTGTTTTTACTTTTCTCAATCCGAGATTTGGAAGTATCGAAAATTTTCGGAATATTCTATTTCAGGTCGCTGTCCCGCTGATTGTCATCGTTGGGACAACACTGGTTATTCAATTGGGATCAATTGACCTTTCTGTACAAGGTGTCATGGGTGCAGCAGGCATGGCCTGGATTTTGCTTTCCGCCAATACAAGACTTGAAACTGATTTTGGCGTCTGGGCCTGGGTCGTTGCCATAGGCATCGGACTATCACTTGGTCTTCTTGCCGGGGCTCTGCATGCGCTCATCAAGGTTCCTTCTTTTGTCGTCACATTGGGAACATGGTATATTGGTCTTGGCATCGGGATCATTCTGTATGGCGATGACATGTTACCCAGCCTGAAAAGCAATTTGCTCATGGCTTGGCCGACAAAATTGACGCTCGGATTGCCGAATGCATTTTGGTTGGCAACCGCCATCCTCGGAGGCGGAGTTCTACTCAGTCGCTATACTCATTTTGGTCGTGGTGTGCTGGCCATTGGTAACAGCGAGACCATCGCACGCAATACCGGCATGCCCGTAAATATTATCAAGATCATCGCGTTTACACTGGCGGGGGGCTTAAGCGCACTGGCTGGAATACTTGCCACCATGCAATTGGGTGCTGGTTCACCTGACCTCGGTTCGGGGCAATTGTTCACAGTGATACCAGCTGCCGTGATCGGCGGGACTGCATTAAGTGGCGGAGAAGGTGGCATCATGCGTTCTGCTGTCGGCGTATTCTTGTTGATCATGTTGAATAATGGCCTTGTACTTGCGGGCGTTAATCCCAGCTACCAGTCCGGCGTATTCGGTGCGATCCTCATTGCAGCAATTGTTGCTGTGGCACGCCCAGACCGCGGAATTCTGAAGATTGCGAAATAATCATGACAATTCCAACTGTACTCAAACTCATGAACATCAGCCGTACGTTCGGCCATGTCAGCGCTGTCAACTCCATCTCGCTTGAGATCACGCGCGGCGAAGTTATAGGCTTGGTAGGTGAAAATGGTGCGGGCAAGTCTACCCTGCTCAAAATCCTTGCAGGCGTTGTGCAGCCCGACAGCGGGACAATGGAAATCAACGGCGTTCCTGTAGCGTTCCGCAGTCCGAACGACGCTGTGCGGGCAGGGGTTGGTGTCGTGCATCAGGAACAGTCACTGTTCACCAATCTGACCGTGGCCGAAAACCTCGATCAACGCAATTCCGGTCGAATTGGAATCCAGAACTGGGCGCGC
>JAYVCU010000286.1:0-6351 GCA_043749835.1 Hyphomicrobiales bacterium | reverse complement strand
GCCTTCACAGCTTTCTGCAATTTCTCAAACGCGCGCACTTCAATCTGGCGGATGCGTTCGCGGCTTACGCCGAATTTCTGCGACAGGTCTTCCAATGTTGCTGGCTCATCTTGCAGCTTGCGGGCTTGGATTACGTCGCGTTCGCGGTCGGTGAGAGATTCTAATGCCAATGTTAGCATACTGTTGCGTTGATCAGACTCTTCGTTTTGCGCATATGCGGTTTCAGGGCTGTCCGTATCATCCACCAACCAATCCTGCCACTCACCATCACCATCAGCGTCTGAACGCAGAGGCGCATTGAGGGACGCATCGCCCATCAGACGGCGGTTCATGGAGACAACTTCGTCTTCCTTAACGCCTAAGCTTTTGGCAATATATGTCACTTGGTCAGGCTTCAAATCACCCTCTTCCAGGGCTTGAATGCGGCCTTTCATTTTGCGCAAGTTGAAAAACAGTTTCTTTTGCCCAGATGTGGTGCCAATTTTTACCAGTGACCAAGAGCGCAAAACAAATTCCTGAATCTGCGCCTTAATCCACCACATGGCATAGGTAGCCAGTTTGAAGCCACGGTCCGGGTCATAGCGTTTCACCGCATGCATCAGGCCAATGTTGCCTTCGGAAATCACATCGCCAATCGGCAGGCCGTAACCACGGTAACCCATGGCAATTTTGGCCACAAGGCGAAGATGTGACGTAATCATCCGCTCAGCGGCTTTCGGATCTTGATGTTCTTTCCAGCGTTTACCGAGCATAAATTCTTCGTCGGGTGCCAGCATGGGGAATTTGCGGATATCCTGAAGATAGCGGTTTAAGCTGCCTTCGCCTGACGCAATCATAGGTAAATTCATAGACTTAGCCATCTTATTTCCTTTCCAACCCGCTTAGGGCTGAACCCTAGACTATTCATATAAGTAAAATATGGCAGTTTTAAAGGTATGTAACCGCAAAAGTCACATATAGTTGATCAGCTTGATTTGAGCGCAGTGTGCAGTGCAGCAAGGGGTGCTGGCAAGGGGGCATCAAAGCGCAGCTGCTTTGCAGTTCTGGGATGGCTGAAGCCTAAAACCGTGGCATGCAGGGCTTGACCGCGTAAATAGTTCAACGCTTCGCGGGCGGCGGGCGAAAGTTTAGCTTTGGAGGCCGCAAAGCCAGAGCCGTAAGTGGTGTCGCCCAGCAGCGGGTGGCCGATGTGGGCCATGTGAACGCGGATTTGGTGCGTGCGGCCGGTTTCCAAACGGCAGCGAATGAGTGTGGCGGCACCAAAGTTGGCTTCCAATTTCCAATGCGTGATCGCCTCGCGCGCGGTTTGCGAATTTGAAACCGCCATCTTCTGGCGATTGCTGGATGAGCGTTCAAGGCCCGTGCCGATTGTTCCGGCGCGGCGTTCTGGTGTGCCCCAAATGAAAGCGAGATATTCACGCTCTAATTTTCCGTCACGGCCATGGGAGGCAAATTGTTCCGACAGCGAGTGATGGGCTTTGTCATTCTTGGCAATTACCAATAGTCCGCTGGTGTCTTTATCCAGGCGGTGCACAATGCCAGGCCGCTTCACACCTCCAATACCGGAAAGTGATTCCCCGCAATGAGCAATAAGCGCGTTGACCAATGTGCCCGTTTCATTGCCCGCACCAGGGTGCACCACAAGGCCCGCAGGCTTATTGATGACGATAAGGTCTTTGTCTTCATACACAACATCAAGTGCAATGTTTTCAGCTTGCGGTTTTGCAGGGGCGGCATCCGGCACATCCACCACCACGCGCTGGCCGATTTTTAATTTCGTTCCACCGTCAAGCACCACCACGTCCTCGACAGAGACGCAACCTCCGGCAATAAGTTTTTGAAAGCGGGCGCGGCTGATGTCAGCAAACTGCCCACCCAGGAATTTGTCAAGGCGGGTTGCCTCTGCGGCAACGGCTTCTAAACTTGCGGACATATTATGAGCGACCAAAAACCACCAATGACAGAAAGCCAAAAGCGGCTTCTGTGGCTGGTCTATATCATGGGTGGCGTTTTGATTGCGCTGTTTATTACAGCCGGTTGCTTGGCAGGCTGCGCATTATATCAAGATGTCTTCACGGTGCATGATGCGTTGCCTACACGTTTGTAATTGGCATCAAAGGTTGGCATGGAGCCTTCGCGACCGGAGAAGTCCATATCACTGGCACCTAGCCCAAGGTATATGCCATTTGGCCCCGTCTCAGGCTTAGTGTAATCGATGACCAACTTTTTCTTTTCGTCGCCCCAGCGACCGTGGCCGATGAGTTCATCTTTATTGGCGTGTATGATGAGGAAGCGGAACAATGTCGCGCCACAGTTGTCACTGTCATCTACGGCCACACCGCAGAAATCAGCCCCGCACGGGGCCACGTCAAAGGTTTTCCACTGTTTGCCCTTGGCCGAGTAAGCTGGCTTATCGTCGCTCACTTTCCATCGCCCGAAAAATTGTGAGTCGGACGCTTGCGCTGCAGTGTTGCCCATTAAGCCTGCTAGAATTAAACCAGCGGCCAAGCTAAGACGATGCAAATGAATTCTGTTTTTCATGTTAACTTCCCGACGAAAACAACAGCACCACCGCATATGGCGATTTGGCGTTGGCTGTTGCGTTTTATTATAGCAATGATTTTGCTGTTTGTCACTTACGCAGGCCTGCGGGCTGTATCTGAGGCTGTTGATAACGCCGGATTTCCAGAAGCGCTGGCGGTTAAAGTCGAAATTCTACCGCTCATCTTTCCACTTCATATGATTACGGGTGGCTTGGCGCTGCTTTTAGTGCCTGCCACAATTTTTTTGCGCGGCTGGCGTTGGCATAAGTGGGCCGGGCGGATCACAGCGGTTGATATATTAGCAGCGGGCCTTACAGCACCCTTGGTCGCCTGGACGGCACCTGTGACTTTTATTTCAGCGGCTGGCTTTACCGCACAGTCTGTTGTGTGGACGGGATTGTTAGTGGCTGGTTTGTGGAACATCAGGCATGGGCATAAGGCTGCACATCAAACTTGCATGATTTTGATGACGTCGGTGACGTCGGGCGCGTTATTTTTTCGCGTTTACCTGGCTCTGTGGTCACGCTTTGGTAGCGCGCATTATTTCAAAACATTTTATGCTTGCAATGCATGGATTGCCTGGGGCCTGCCATTGCTGGTCATGGCTTTGGTGTTGTATAACTGGCCCCTTGCCGCAAAGCGAAAATTGCGCCTATAGCAAGCGACACGCTCCCTTCGTCTATCGGTTAGGACGGCAGCCTCTCACGTTGCAAAGACGGGTTCGATTCCCGTAGGGAGCGCCACAATGTACACCCAGATAGAAATTACCGTGTTAGAATAAGTGTTTACTAATTCAACTTTCTTGGCTGGAAAGTGCGTGTACACTTTCATGTTTTTGATCCGTTCTTCAAGTTGATCATTCTGATGCCCTCATTGGCCAGTTTTTCACGACTAGCGGCACGCGTGTATAATGCGGCCTGTTGGTTGTTCTTATGTCCCAGAATTGCGCTGATCATGTTCTCGTTGGCTCCTGCCTCCGCCAGTCGTTTGGATATCAGTTTGCGCAGGCCGTGGCTTGAGCATTGCGGCAGTCCTGCCTCGTCACAGCGCTTGCGCATCCAGTTTCCAAACCCATTGGCGGTGAAAGGGCGAACGTAACTGTTGACGAGAAAAACCATCCGGCCCGCAGCGGTGACAAGAGCCTGTGCGAGCTGGTCCGAAATTGGAATAGTTACCGGAGCGCGGGTCTTTTGCTGTGCGCTAAACACAATTCTGTTACCCGATATGTGGGCTTTGCTCAGCTTCACAGCATCAGATTTCCGGAGACCCGTATTGGCCATGATTGTGAAAGCCAAATATGCCGTAGTTCCCAAAGGATGGCGCTTCACGAAGAGTTCAGCCTCGTTCTCTTCCCATGTGTGGTGCGGCTTTTGCTCATAGGCAATACGGTCAACTTGGTTAGCGGGCAATCTCCTATTGACACCCGCGGAACGTGCCGGTTTCAAATTGCTTGAAAAAAGAAGGTGCGGGGGAAACAAGAGAAATGCCGCAACCCCATAAAACTAATAAGTATAAATTTTGACTTTACGCAATGACAAATAAAATTCCGTTTTCTCAGCCTATCATCGGTGCGACCAGCCATACTGTTGGCAGCTTCTGGCAGTGGGCGTATTCCGATATTTTGAGCAATCGTAACCGTTCGATCTTTACTGAATATTTGGTGGGGTGCGCGATTGGAGTAGTCGATGAGGGCGTGCGTGAGGAATGGGCTAGCCATGATCTGCTCTATAATGGCAAAAAGATCGAAATAAAATCATCGGCTTATCTTCAAGCTTGGCCACAAAAAGCGCTGTCAAAACCTCGCTTTGATATTGCAAAGAAAAGCGCATTTGATGCAGAAAAAGGCAATTACAGTACCCAGCCCTCCCTGAATGCGGATTATTTTGTGTTCTGCCTGTTCGCAACTAACTCTATGGATGGAGCGAATGTGTTAGACATAAACCAATGGCGTTTTTTCGTCGTTTCTACAGATGACATTAATCTACTTCTCGGCAATCCGAAAAGCTTATCCCTTCAAGCTGTGAAGATGATGGCGCAAGAAAGTGATTACGGTGGCATTCGCGCTAGGTTGGACGAGTTAATACTTGCGGGCAAGCCTTAGTTGTTAAAGCATGGGTGTCGGAACTCGAGCAGCCGCCGCAAAGTAATTGGGCATGCGTTGGATTGCGCTTGGTGGATCCAAGGGGGAAATAGTCCAAACCACAACCAATGTAATGATTTCAGCTAGTTAGGAGTCAATGGTACACATCATGTGTATCAGATTTGTGTACCAATTTAAATCGGAAAATGACCTCTGAATCCAATTTATTCTGTGATTCACTTGTACCTAGGATTAGCACTCATCATAATCTTTTCAATCGATCAATAAATGCAGTTGTGAAAATGAAACACTGTGAGCCGCGGACCCGGCAGGATCGACAAAGCATTAGAGTTGCACTGGAAAGTTCGCCGAGCGACTACTTTTCTGTTTAGATTTTGCTAAATTTGTGTACCTCGACATTGTGATTGACCGTAATCACTTCTTGACGACATGGAAGCCAGCAACCGGTTTAAAAATAGCCGCAAGAACTCCCATAGATTCTATCGCTGAACATAAGGGCAATAGGACAACCTGTAAGATCGACCAACCTAACCGAGCCCACCATTTCCCGATCCCATATTCGTCCATATTAGCTTTGAGGCCGATTTGCCCGAATCTTAGCAGCAACTTCGCCGCGGTTATGTCTATCGGCAGTCACGGATGCGATGTGGTCGGTTACAGATTCCAGTTGCCAGCATCTCCGGCGTACATTTGCTTACGAAGATGAGCTCCCTGGTCATGTGGCTTGCCGATTAAGATGAGATGCCGGGCCAAACTGGCAGGCTTCAGTCTCGAAGCTTGGGTTGCCAGGTATGCAATCTCGTGCAATCAATTGCATCTGCTGAAGAGTGATTACAGAAAATGCCATTTGGCTTCTTTGGTGCAATCAATTGCGCTGAAATTGGTTCTCCATTTGATCCGGGTTCTATTGTTTTTTAGGGCAGTTTTGGATCTGATAAGAAGATTATCCGATGTTAGAGGGAACACATGGTCCAGCTTAGTGAACTGCCCTATCTTGTTTTCTCCTACATCACTTTCTGCATTCTTAAGTATATAATTGCGCTTCTTTACTGCTTTTGATTTTGTTAAATTTGCGTACCCCGAGGTTGTAATAGAGAAGAAGCATTTGCAAAGCTTCAGACGAGCTTTGATTAAGGCGATCGACATCAATGGATTGCTTAGACGGCGAACTGGGCTGCCCTAACGTGGCTGACGAACCCCGGACAAATACGACGATTCAATCCACGTAACCTTGTTTGCCTAAGCTCCGGAGACATTTTTCCAACGCCTCTTCCTTGTTCGAGAGCCCACCACCGTGTTGTCGGCCCCCATTGGCAAGCACGGCCGATTCAAAGGCCCTGTACTGCCGATCCGTAAAGTTAAGGATCACACAGTGCTTCGCTGGAGCCTTGCCGCCGAGGGTGGTCTTGAGTCCGCGCAAGGAATGCACTTCGGCCAAATTCAGGAGTTCACTTGGACTGCGCCTGTCTGCATAACTGGCTGCCAGCCCCAGTTTGGACCAACCAATCGCTTGCAAACGTCTTTTCTTTGCATCTGATAGGGGATAGCCGAAAACCTTGCTGATGGCGAGCAAGTAAAATACGCGTCGGCGGCTAAGGCCTACTTTTGCAATGGCCTTCAAGAACTGATCACCGGGACTCCGGGTCACATTGCCAAGCTGCCGCCCATCTTCGGTGATAAATGATTCACGAAAGTTATGCAGTGCCG
>JAYVCU010000285.1:0-5596 GCA_043749835.1 Hyphomicrobiales bacterium | reverse complement strand
CGCCCTTCGACCTATGTTTCCATTCTTAAAACGCTGACCGACCGCGGTTATATGCGCATCGAAAAGAAGCGCCTTATCCCTGATGACAAAGGCCGTGTTGTAACGGCTTTCCTTGAAAGTTTCTTCAAGCGCTATGTGGAATATGATTTCACAGCCAATCTTGAAGAGCAGTTGGATCAGATTTCAAATGGTGATCTGCCGTATAAAGAAGTCTTACGCCAATTTTGGAAAGATTTTACCGCAGCGCTTGGTGAAGTGAAAGATTTGCGCATCACGCAAGTGATTGACGCGCTGAATGATTTGCTTGCACCACACATCTTTCCAGCCAAGTCAGATGGCAGTGATCCACGCGCCTGCCCTTCCTGTGCCGATGGCAGACAGTCATTGAAGCTTGGCCGATTTGGCAGCTTCATCGGCTGCACCAATTATCCAGCATGCAACTACACGCGCCAGCTTTCGATAAACGGTGACGCCGCTGATGCTGTGCCAGCTGATGGCATTATCCTGGGGCAAGACCCGGAAACTGGATTGAACATCACGCGGCGCATGGGCCGCTTCGGGCCATACCTGCAGTTGGGTGAAACCGTTGAAGATGAAAAACCAACCCGTGCCTCTATTCCCCGCGGCATTAATCCCGCCGAGGTGACACTTGAGCAAGCGTTACAGCTGTTATCTCTGCCACGCGAAGTTGGTTTACATCCTGAAACGAGAACTGCAATCAACGCAAACTTCGGCCGCTTTGGGCCCTTCATCGTGCATGATGGCACTTATGTTAATTTGAAAGATCGCGAAGAGGTTTTCACCATAGGCCTTAATCGGGCTGTTGACCTGTTGGCCGAAAAACGCGCGAAAGGCCCATCGAACCGGGCGCGACCGGGCGTATTGAAAGTGTTAGGTGATCACCCTGATGGCGGCAAGATTGAGTTGTTCTCTGGCAAATATGGCGCCTATGTCAAATATGGAAAAATCAACGCAACCTTGCCCAAGGATAAAACCGTTGAAACTTTGACGCTGGAAGAAGGTATCGCCTTAGTGAACGAACGGGCGGAGACGACAGGCAAGAAATCCGGCATTAAAAAAGCTGCAAAGAAAGCTGCGCCAAAGAAACCTGCCAAGAAGGCGGCTAAGAAAGCTGTTAAAAAAGCCGTCAAAAAAGCGGCTGTAAAAGCCAGTGCCGCGTAAACCTCCACCCGCGATTAAACCACGCCAGGGCAACTTGCCTTCGGCCGAAGACGTTTTGAATTTCATCACATTGACTCCGGGGGTCGTGAGCAAACGCGAAATTGCGAAAGCCTTTGGGCTGCAAGGTGAGGGCAAAATTGCGCTCAAAAAATTATTGAAAGAAATGGCAGGCGCAGGACAGGTTGCATCCAAACGTAAACGCATAACACCGAATAACGCTTTGCCTTCCACAGGCGTGATTGAAGTGACCGATGAAGATAAAGACGGGGATCTTTTCGGCACTTTTGTGAATGACGCAGGTGTCGCGTGGCCTTCGCCGTTGCTTATTCATTCATCCGAAGGCAAAGCACCCAAGCGCGGTGACCGCGTGGTGGCCAAGATTGAAGCTCTGCCACACCATCCGGTCTATCGCCATAAAGCCAAAGTAATGCGGGTCTTGCCCGCTTCGACGCGTGGCCGCTTGTTAGGCGTGTTTAAACTTATCAAAGGTAAGGGTGGGCGGATAATTCCCGTCGAGAAAAGGGCGCGACTTGAATATCAGGTTTTGGCGGCTGATGAAGGTGGTGTAACCAGCGGCGAACTCGTCGCATTTGAAATCGTCCGTGAGCATGGGTTTGGATTGCCTGCTGCCAAAGTGCGCGAATTATTGGGTGATTTAAACGACCCACGCAACATTTCATTGATTGCCATTAATCAACACGGAATTCCAAACCGGTTTCCTGAAAAAGTTTTGACTGAGACAGATGAACTCAAGCCATTCGACGAACGTGGGCGTGAGGATTTTACTTTGGTGCCCCTAATCACAATTGATCCGGCGGATGCACGTGATCATGATGATGCGGTGTTTGCAGAGCCGGATGAAGCAGCTGATAATGCAGGGGGCCATAAAGTTATTGTAGCGATTGCGGATGTATCAGCCTATGTGCGGCCTGCTTCGGCCTTAGACAAAGAGGCGCGGTTTCGCGGCAACTCGGTTTATTTCCCTGATCTGGTTGTGCCGATGTTGCCGGAACGGATTTCCAATGATCTGTGCTCTTTGCGGGAAGATGAAAAGCGTCCGGCGCTGGTTTGTGTGATGCGCTTTGACGCCCATGGTCATAAACTTTCGCAACGCTTTGCGCGTGGCATCATGCGTTCGCATGCCAAACTTTCGTATGAGGATGCACAAGCAGCAATTGATGGTCGGCAGGAACCTAAAACGGATGGTTTGCTTGAGAACGTTTTGAAGCCGCTGTGGGCGGCTTACCGCACCCTTAAGAAAGCACAGGACCTGCGCTCACCACTGGCGCTGGATTTGCCAGAACGCAAAATCATTCTTGATGAAAAGGGCAGAGTCGCCAGAGTGGTGGTGCCACCACGCCTTGATGCCCACAGGCTTATTGAAGAATTTATGATCCAAGCCAATGTGGCAGCGGCTGAAGAGCTGGAAAAACGCAAGTCGCCCCTGCTCTACCGCGTGCATGAACAGCCTTCGCCGGAAAAACTTAAAGCACTCGCTGGTTTTTTAAAAACAATCAGCCGCGAATGGACTGTGGGCCAAGCAGTCAAGACGGCACAGTTCAACAAGCTACTGCATTCAGTCAAGGGCGAAGACTATGAGCAGCTGGTGCATTCCATCGTGCTTCGCACTCAGGCCCAAGCTGCTTACGCGCCAGATAATCTGGGCCATTTTGGTTTGTCACTGCAACGCTATGCGCATTTTACGTCGCCAATCCGCCGCTATGCCGACCTGATTGTACACCGCGCTTTGATTTCTGCTTTGAAGTTGGGATCGGATGGACTGTCGCGCGAAGATGTTTCGCAGCTTGATGAAACAGCAGAGTTGATCGGCCTAGCGGAACGCCGCGCCATGGTGGCAGAGCGAGAAACAACAGACCGGTTGATTGCTTCATTTCTTGAGCCGCAAACGGGTGCAATGTTTAGAGGCAAGATTTCAGGCGTCGTAGGCGCGGGGTTGTTTGTGGTTTTGGATGACACAGGTGCTGATGGCTTTGTGCCAGTCTCCAGCCTGGGGCGCGATTATTTTGTGTTCAACGAGGTAAGCCACAGCCTGTGCAATGAACGCACGGGTGAGACATTTCAACTCGGTGACAGAGTAGAAGTCAAACTTCTAGAAGTCGCTCCTATGCGCGGTGGATTGCGCTTTGAGATGGTATCAGAAGGCAGGCAGAGCAAGGTGTCGACACAGACTAAGCGAAAAGGCAGAAGAAGATGAAGAGATCTGTGAGGCGCTCAATTTGGCGCGGCTTTAATTTGCGTTGCCCGAACTGTGGCCACACACATTTATTATCTGGCTATTTGAAGGTTGCACCCACGTGCCGCAGTTGCGGTGAGATGTTTTCGCACCAAAGGGCCGATGATGCGCCACCTTATTTCACAATCGTCATCGTTGCGCATATCATTGTGCCTCTAATCGTAATTGTGGAAAAGCTGTGGTCACCGCCAATTGGCATCCAGTTGGCCGTGTGGCTGCCATTGATTGCTGGTCTCAGCCTATGGCTGCTTCCTAAGGTCAAGGGGGCCATCGTGGGCTTACAATGGGCCCTGCAGCTGCATGGATTTGGCGAGCCCAGGGATTTGCAGTCCGAACCTTGACTTCGCAGGCAGATTAGGGTCTATCCACGCTGAATCGGAGTATTGTTATGGCTAAAGGCAATGTGATCAAGATCAAGTTGGCGTCTTCGGAAGACACAGGCTTTTTTTATGTGACCAAGAAGAATTCACGCACCAAGACCGACAAGTTGGTGTTCCGCAAGTATGATCCTGTGGTTCGCAAACATGTTGAGTTTAAGGAAACGAAAATTAAGTAAGCCCTCGGCAATCGCAGGCGGAACAAAGCGCTGGGTTTCCGGCGCTTTTTTGTTTGGCAATGTTGAAAATAAGCGCCGACCCGGGATTTTGTAGAACGAGGAGGCCACTCGGTTCATTCCCGGATCGGCTTAACCTTGAAATCAGGAGATGCGGCGGACCTGACCTCAAGGCATCGGAAAACTACAGGCGCACACGTGGTGCGCCAACTATGCCTGTCGTTAATAGTTCTGAATTTTTAATGGGACGGCGCTCTGGTGCTGATGCAGAGAACCGTCCCGTTTGGAATTGCCTGTTCACCTGGAGAGGAGTTTCAAGCGCGATTGAATTCGTAACCAATCAATGGCGCAACCGCGTCGAAAAAGCTAGATTTTCCTATGGTAAACACAGCTAATCGCGCATTAACAATGAACAATTAAGGTAAATACATCAGCATTTTATAAATTTGCGTTATTCCGATTGTTCTTCAGTCTCTGGTAAATGCATTTCAAGCGGCATGAGTTCGGTCCCGTCCAAGGGCTCTTCATCAGCGGTTAGATCGTCACCAAGCTTTGGCATAGGCACATCGAAGCCCGGTGGCATAGTGCCGTCCAGCAAACCAGCTGCTTTTAATTCCTGCAAGCCCGGCAAATCAGTCAGTTCGTTCAAGTTGAAGTGCGAAAGGAAGTCCTCGGTAGTGCCATAGGTAATGGGTCTACCCGGCGTTTTGCGGCGGCCGCGCATTTTCACCCAACCAATTTCTAAAAGTTTGTCGAGCGTGCCTTTTGAAATGGCAACGCCGCGTATATCTTCGATCTCAGCTCTGGTCACTGGTTGGTGATATGCCACAATAGCGAGTGTTTCGAGCGCGGCTTTGGTCAGGCGCTTTTGCTCGGTTTTTTCGCGGCGCAGAATGTCGCCCAAATCAATGGCGGTGCGCAGGGAGTATTTCCCTGCGATCTGAATAATGTGCACGCCGCGATTGGAATAGTTGGCAGACAGGTCTTCTAACAATGCGTGGATGTCCACCCCCGTTGGTAGGAATTCAATAAAGTCAGTTATCGCGAGCGGCTCTTTGGCAGCAAATAACATTGCCTCGATGATCCGCAAAGACTGTGCACGCTCTATAGCGGGGTGTATTGCAATCACACTGTCGCTATTGATCTCGGCATCAATATCCTCTTTTATATTTTTAATCATCACATTTAAACCAGTCATGAGGTCACTCCTTATTTAGCCCCTGATCGGCGCGGCGGCGAAGATATATTGGCCTAAAGGCCTGTTCTTGACGAAGTTCAATGCGGCCATCTCTCGCCAGTTCCAGGCTTGCCGTAAAAGTCGAAGCGCGCACCGACCTTCGTGTCTCCTTGGTCGCCTGAAACTGTTCTAACCAATGATCAAAGGTTCCCCAACTATCCATCTGGCCCACAAGTCGCTCTATCGCGTCACGGGCTTCCTTGATCGACCATGTGAGTTGCCGTTTAATCGTATAGGATTGACGCACAACTTTTCGTTGCCGTCTTTCGGCATAGGCCTTCAAAAGATCCAAAAGATTATCTGCATATTCGCGAGTAACTTCCACTGCCAAAGGCTGCGGTGCTCCGCGCGCGAAGACATGAGTGTTTAG
>JAYVCU010000284.1:0-4095 GCA_043749835.1 Hyphomicrobiales bacterium | reverse complement strand
GCCACACATCTGCTTGATCTTATTCATCCGAAAACTTTGGTGGTGAATAACCCCACGGAAGTGCGCAACGCGCCGGAAAAACTTTTTATCCTGAAGTTTAAAGACTTCATGCCGGATACTATAATCACGCGTGATTTAGGAGAGATTGATAAGTTTCGCCAAGCCCACGGTGATATTATTTTAAAGCCGCTTTATGGCAATGGGGGCATCGGCGTGTTTCGCACTGCCAAGGGCGATCAGAATTTCTCATCGTTGATGGAGATGATGTCGACAGCTTTCAAAGAACCACTTATTGCGCAGAAATATGTGCCAGCTGTGCGCATGGGCGATAAGCGCATCATTCTGGTGGATGGTAAATTCGCTGGCGCAATTAACCGCGTTCCGGCCGAAAATGATCATCGCTCTAACATGCATGCAGGTGGTCGGGCTGAGGCCACCACCCTCACCAAACGCGAGCACGAAATGTGTGAAGCCATTGGGCCAGACCTCAAAAAGCGCGGTTTGATTTTTACGGGCATTGATGTGATCGGCGATTATATGACCGAGATCAATGTCACCAGCCCGACTGGAATCCGCCAAGTGAAGCGTTTTGGTGGCGCAGATATTGCAGCTTTGATTTGGGATGCGATTGAGGAACGGCTGTGAGCAAACTTGATCTGGTCGCCTTCGACGCTGACGACACCCTATGGCATAATCTTATTCACTTCGATAAAACCGAACAGGCTTTTGGTAAATTGTTTGAAAGCCACATGCCAGCCGACGCAGCCACCAAACATTTAATGGAAATGGAGAAGCGCAACATAGAGCTTTATGGATTCGGTGTGAAAAGCTTCACCCTGTCGATGATTGAGTCTGCCATTGAAATCACCCAAGGCAAGGTGAAGGCCGATACAATCAGCAAACTCATCGCCATGGGCCGCGATATGCTGGATCATGAAATCGAATTGTTGCCGCATGTTGAGAATACATTGAAAGCGCTGCACAAGGATTTCAAATTACTGTTGATCACAAAAGGAGATTTATTTCACCAAGAGCGCAAAGTTTTGGCATCTGGCCTTGCACATTATTTTGAAGGCGTTGAAATCGTTTCAGATAAAAAGCGCGATACCTATGAGAAAATCTGCAAGCGTTATGGGGGACGCGTGTCGCACACGCTCATGGCGGGAAATTCGATTAAATCAGACGTTCTGCCGATCATCCATGCGGGTGGATACGGCGTTTACGTGCCCTTCACCATCACCTGGGATCATGAGCATGAAGTGGTGCCTAAAGAAACACCACGATATTTTGAGGTGAAAGATTTAAGAGGTTTGGTGGATTTGGTTGCCGCGTTAAATTCCTGATGCTTAGAATTTAAAAGCATAGTCAACCTTGGCGAAAGCAAGGGATCCACGACCGCTACGTTAAGCGAAGTAAAAGTCGATTTCCGCGCGCGCGGGAACTACGCCTACTTTTGAGCTGCAGCACCGTTAAGTCGTTGGACATTTTTCGTGCCGATTTCGATACCAAGTACGCCAGCCTTTTGGTAAAACTCTTTTGCCTTACCTAAATCTTTCGTCGTGCCCCAACCCTGTTCATACATGCCCCCAAGGTTATTCAGCGCCCAGCCATAATTTTGATCGGCGGCCTTTTTGAACCAGACAAAGGCCTCATCGAGATTACGGTCCACGCCCAAGCCTTTGAGAAGCATGATGCCGTAGTTGTTCTGACCTTCGGCAAAACCCTGCTTCGCAGATTTTCCAAACCAGATTGCCGCAGCCTTCAAATCCTTTGGCACCGCATCTCCATTTTCCAGCATCATCGCATAAAGATTTTGCGACGGAGCATGGCCCTTTTGCGCGGCAGCTTGCAGCAGTTTCACAGTTGCCGCCTTGTCAGCTTTCAAACCTTTGGCACCACTGCTGACGAGCTTGGCCAAACGAAATTGTGCATCAAGATTGCCTGCAAGTGCCGCCTCACGGTACCATTTGGCAGCATCAACCGTGCTGGCTTTGACACCCAGGCCAAGTTCAAAAGCCTCGCCCACCGCCATCTTGGCTTCGGCGTCGCCTGCCTTTGCCAATTGCATCTTTTTTTCAAATGGTAAAAGCAGAATTTTTTGATCAACAGCGAGTGCAGCACCTGCCCCTAGTATCACGATCAACAAATAAAGTACTGCGCTGCGGACGAAATTCATTTGTTGCGATTAAAATTCAAATCACGACAGATTACAAACCAACACCCTTTCACGCTCAGATGGTCGCCTTCCACCGTCGCATAGGCGCGGTAAAAATCGCCATCATCAGAAGAATAGATTTGGCCCTTCCACGTGTTGGGGCCGGTGGGTGACATGCCCTCAATAAGTGGCATTCCAATCAAACGGCGCGAACGCAATGCACCATTTTTATTTTTCAAATCCAGTTTTGGTGTGCCATCGCCATTGTTAGGTTCTTGTAACCTGATCAAGTTCGCGCACACCTGATTGCCATGGCAGGCCACTATTTTCACCGTCAAACGGCCATCACTCAACGTCCAATCGCCGTAAGGATTTGCCAGTGACGCTTGCGCAGACGCACTTGCACCAGATAGAATAAGACTTATCAAACCCAAAGCCGCCACACCACCTGAAAACATTCTATAACCTCCGAACCGTATTTGCCTCTTCAGAACTTAATTTATAGCATATCCGTACATGAACGGGAGATGACTATGCCTAAAAAGAAACACGATCAAAACCGACTGTTACCTGACAAGGCGGAATGGCAATTGCGTGTTGATCTTGCGGCAGCTTTTAGGCTGGCCGCACGCAATAACTGGCATGAAGCTGTGGCTAATCATTTTAGCCTGGCTACGTCCCCAGATGGCAAGAACTTTTTGATGAATCCAAAATGGCGACATTTTTCACAAATCCGCGCAAGCGAGCTATTACATTTGAATGTTGATGATCATCAGGCGATGAAGCAACCGGACGCACCGGATTTGACTGCATGGAGCCTGCATGGCCGCCTTCATGCCGTATTACCACAGGCGCGTTGCATTATTCATCTTCATCCGACTTATGCCACGGTGATTGCGTCATTGGCTGACCCTGAGATTAAACCCATTGACCAGAACTCCGCGCGTTTCTTCAACCGCATCGCATGTGATATGGATTACGGTGGCATGGCCAACACTGACGATGAGGGCACGCGCATTGCGCGCAAGTTAGGCAACAAGCAAATCATGATGCTGGGAAATCATGGTATTCTGGTTTGTGCGCAATCGGTGGCTGAGGCTTTTGACTTAACTTACTATCTGGAGCGAGCCGCGCGTAATTTAGTTTTGGCCTATCAAACGGGACAGAAGCTGCATGTGATGACGGACGCGGTTGCCGAAAAAACAGCACAGGAATGGGAGGCCGACCGCGACCAATTCCATGCGCATTTTGAAGCGATGAAAAACCTTCTTGATAAAGACGATAAAAGCTACCGGAAATAAATACACGGCCAAACCTAACAAAAAGCTAGGCCTTAGGCCACAGAGCGAAGCCGTAAAATATCAGCGCGCAGGTCTTCTAATGCGGGCAATAGTTTATCTTCAAAACCTGGCTGATGTTCGAAGGCGGTAGCCTTTTGAGACACCGTTGTTAACTTCGCCAGCAACTCATCGTAGTTTTCGGCCCGGCGATCAGTTAAAGGCACTCGGCCCAAATGCGTTTCAAATGTAAAAGGTTGAACCAACGCATGATCAGCTCGTTCAACTAAACGCGAGGTAGGCTCGGGCGGGCCAAAACTTGACAGATAACTATTCAGATTGGCGGCTTCAATTTTATGGGCCCGCGCAGCACGACCAAAATAGCCGATCAGATGATCAGACTCAACGGGAAGGGCGGTGGGCGCTGGCGATGCCGTAACGGGAATCTCAAGCGAAGTTTCGGCAGCGGCTTGTGTTACAATAGGCGTTAAATCGTAATTTCCATAAAGTTGTTCGAGAGCACCTGCGGCATTGACGATAATGGTCTCGATTGCCAAAATGGATTGATAGGCATAGTAGGAACCGGTCTCAAAAGATTGTGCTTGCTTGTCATAGCAGCTTGATAAAACCGCTAAAATGCCTGACGCACGCGCCAAGGCTTTG
>JAYVCU010000283.1:0-9984 GCA_043749835.1 Hyphomicrobiales bacterium | reverse complement strand
CGGCCGATGAGGCCAATAGCAATACCATAAGCTTGCAAAGCAGCCAAAACGACTGTGCCATAGCGCGTATATTGATTGATTTTCTTGCGCCCACTTTCGCCCTCTTTTTTCAACGATTCAAGCGCAGGCGAAACCGTGGTCATCAACTGCATAATAATTGAGGCCGAAATGTAAGGCATGATGTTGAGCGCAAAAATCGCCATACGGCCAAGCGCGCCGCCCGCAAGACCGTTCATCCAGCCCAAAATGCCTGCCGAATTTGCATTGGCAAAATTTGCCAGCTGTGCGGTGTCAATGCCGGGAATAGGAATGTAGGAACCAAGGCGATAGATGATTAGCGCACCCAGCGTAAACCAAATGCGCTTCTGCAAATCCTGGTTTTTACTCAGCGAACCGAAATTGATATTAGCTGCAAGTTGTTCAGCTGCTGATGCCATAGTGTTTCCTTTTCCTGGTGTTCACCCCGATATGGGAAGTGAACGCGAGGAGATCAACCTCAGTAAACTTTCTTAGGCACTGGCGCAGGGCGCAAAACCTTCACGATGCCGCCCGCTTTTTCAACTGCTGCAATGGCGCCCTTTGAGGCGTAAAACACTTCAAAGTTCAACTTGGTTTTGACTTCGGCATTGCCAATCAAGCGAACACCCTTAGCCAGCTTGGTGATCACACCGGCCGCATAAAGGCTTTCTGCCGTAATGGCCGCTTTGCCATCAATCTTCCCGGCTTCCACAGCGGTTGCAATGCGTGACAGCGAAACCTCGTTATATTCTACCACGTTCGGCTTATTAAAGCCGCGCTTGGGCAGACGACGATAAATCGGCATCTGGCCGCCTTCGAAGCCGGCCTTTGCACCGCCCTTACGCGCGGTTTGACCTTTACCACCACGACCGGCTGTTTTGCCGAGGCCAGAACCGATACCACGCCCAACGCGCTTCTTAGCATGTTTGGCGCCGGGATTATCAGCGAGTTGATTGAGTTTCATGTTATAAATCCTTATTCAACAATGCGCACAATATGCGCAACCTTGGCAATCATACCGCGCACTGAAGGCGTATCAACCAAGACAGATTGTTTGCGAATACGGTTGAGACCTAGGCCAATAAGTGTGGCCTGTTGATCAGCTGGCCTGCGATTGGCGCTGCCGATCTGCTCAAGCTTAACGGTTTTTGCTGCTGCTTCTGCCATCTTCAAATCCTTAGTCTGCAACCACGTCAGCGGTGCGGTTTTTCAGAACTTCGCTAACCTTTTTGCCGCGTCGAGCCGCAACAGCACGCGGAGACGTTTGCATTTTTAATGCGTCAAACGTGGCGCGAACCATGTTGTAGGGGTTCGATGAACCGCGCGACTTAGCCACAACGTCTGACATGCCGACGGCTTCAAACACCGCACGCATTGGACCACCCGCAATAACGCCAGTACCGGGAGGGGCTGTGCGCAGCGTAACTTTACCTGCACCCCAACGACCATCAATATCATGATGCAAGGTGCGGCCTTCACGTAAGGGAACGCGGATCAAACCGCGCTTGGCAGCTTCTGTAGCTTTGCGCACAGCTTCTGGCACTTCACGGGCTTTGCCGTGACCAAAGCCAACGCGGCCTTTCTGATCACCAACAACGACAAGCGCTGCAAAGCCGAAACGCTTACCGCCTTTTACCACTTTGGCAACGCGGTTGATATGCACCAGCTTGTCAATGAATTCGCTGTCGCGCTCTTCACCGCCCTTATTATCGCGTCTGCCGCGTTCGGAACGTTCATTAGCCATCTGCAAATTCCCTTAAAACTTCAAGCCAGCTGCACGTGCAGCTTCGGCCAGGGCCTTCACGCGGCCATGATAAATATAAGACCCGCGATCAAACACCACTTCCGAAACACCAGCTTTCACCGCGCGTTCGGCAACAAGTTTGCCGATTTCAGTAGCGGCAGCCTTATCGGCACCGTTTTTCTTTGCCGCCATGAAGCCTTCTTCAAGTGAAGAAGCTTGGGCCAGAGTGTGACCCTTCACGTCATCAATAATCTGCGCATAGATGTTCTTCGAAGAGCGGAACACCGACAGGCGGGGACGGCCATTTTCGCGGGCCTTGAGCGTTTTGCGCACACGAACCTTGCGCAGGCCCATAGCATTTTTTGGAGTTGCCATTTGTCTGCTTCCTTACTTCTTCTTGCCTTCTTTGCGGTGAATGTATTCACCCGCATATTTCACACCCTTGCCCTTATAAGGTTCCGGGCCACGGTATTCGCGGATTTCGGCAGCCACCTGGCCGACTTGTTGTTTGTTAATGCCGGAGATTACGATTTCCGTGGGCTTGGTCACCTTCACGTCGATGCCAGCAGGAACTGCATAGTTCACATCATGGCTGTAACCCAAATTAAGCTGAAGAACTTTGCCGTTGAGCGCCGCGCGGTAACCCACGCCAGTGATTTCGAGGGTCTTCGAATAACCATCGGTCACACCTTTCATCATGTTCGCAACCAAAGTACGCGACAAGCCCCAAGACGAGCGTGCCAATTTGGTTTCGTTGATCGGGTCAACCTTAATGCCGTCCTCACCCATCTTTACCAGCACTTGCTCGTTCAAAATGGTTTTGAGTTCGCCCTTCGGGCCCTTCACGGATACAGTCTGGCCGCTCACATTGGCTGTAACGCCTGCTGGAACGGTAACTGGTTTTTTGCCAATACGAGACATCTAATTCGTCCTTAGAATATGGTGCACAGCACTTCACCACCAACGTTCTGGGCGCGTGCATCCGAGTCTGACATCACACCCTTAGGTGTAGACAGGATCGAAATGCCAAGGCCGTTGAACACGGAAGGCAAAGTGTCAACCGACGCATAAACGCGGCGGCCGGGTTTAGACACACGGGTCATCTCTTTGATAACCGGCGCGCCGTCAAAATATTTCAATTCCACTTCGATCTCAGACTTTCCGTCTTTCTCGATCGTTGCAAAACCGCGGATGTAACCTTCCTTGGCCAACACCTCCAACACGCGCTCACGCAGCTTGGAAGGTGGTATTGCCACTTTGGATTTGTTCCGCATCTGGGCATTGCGAATACGTGCCAGCATGTCAGAGATCGGATCATTTACGATTGTCATGTGTTAATCCCCCTTACCAGCTGGACTTGACCATGCCAGGGATGAGACCCTGGTTGGCCATCTCGCGAAGTGCGATACGGGAAAGTTTTACTTTGCGGTAGAAAGAGCGCGGGCGCCCCGTCAATTCGCAACGATTGCGGATACGAACCTTGGCCGAATTGCGCGGCATCTCGGCAAGTCTTAAGGAAGCAGCGAAACGCTCTTCCATGGGCGTGTCCTTCTTCATGACGATTGCCTTCAACTTGGCGCGCTTGTTGCCCATAGTCTTGAACAACTTGCGACGCTTGTCGTTGCGGTTGATAGAGCTGGTTTTTGCCATACCTAAGTCCTTTTCTTACGCGGCTTGCTTTTTCGGCGCAGCACTGCGACGGAAGGGGAAGTTAAATGCTTCAAGAAGTGCCAAGGCTTCTGCGTCGGACTTGGCTGTGGTGCAAACCACCACGTCAAGGCCCCAAATGCGGTCAATCTTGTCGTAATCAATTTCTGGGAAAATCAAATGTTCTTTGATGCCCATGGCGAAGTTACCATTGCCATCAAACGAACGCTCCGACAGGCCACGAAAATCGCGAACGCGTGGCAAAGCCACCGTGATCAAACGATCAAGGAATTCATACATGCGGGTTTTGCGGATGGTCACCTTTGCACCAATGGCCAAGTTCTCGCGAATTTTGAATTGCGCAATGGCGTTACGGCTTTTGGTGATCACGACTTTCTGGCCGGCGATCTTCTGCAAATCAGCGGCAGCTACCTGCACCAGCTTTGAATCCTGCGTGGCTTCACCAATGCCCATGTTCAGCACCACTTTGGTGATGCGTGGCACTTCCATAACATTCTTGTAGCCAAATTGCTCAATCATCTTCGGGCGAATAACCGTTAGATATTCGGTTTGCAGACGCGCCACATAATTTTTGGGCAAGCCCGCATTGGCATCAGCCACTGCTGCATCACTGGATTCACCCTTCTTGGCACCCTTAGGTGCCTTGGCGGGCTTAGGCGCCATTTTGGTATCTTTCTCAGCCATTTATAACTTCTCCACTGCGCTTGGCAACGCGGGCTTTTTTGCCGCCGTCAAGCGTCTTAAAACCAACGCGCGATGGCTTGCCCGTTTTGGGGTCACGCAACTGCACGTTAGAAATATGTATCGGCATGTTCTTTGGAATGATGCCGCCCTCTTTGGCGCCTTGCGCCTTGGTGTGACGCTTGGCAATGTTGATACCAGAAACCACAACGCGGTTTTCAGCCACAATCACCTGCAGCACATCACCCTGCTTGCCTTTGTCTTTGCCAGCGATGACAATAACTTTGTCACCTTTCTTAATCTTGGCAGCCATTACAGCACCTCCGGCGCAAGCGAAATAATCTTCATTTGGTTTTTGCCGCGAAGCTCACGTGGCACGGGCCCAAAGATGCGTGTGCCCACAGGCTCCCCTTGCGCATTAATCAGAACCGCAGCATTCTTATCAAAGCGAATGGATGAACCATCAGCACGGCGAATGTCCTTCGAAATGCGAACGACAACAGCCTTCATGACGGAACCCTTTTTCACACGACCGCGTGGAATGGCTTCCTTGACCGACACAACGATAATGTCACCGATGGTGGCATAACGCCGCTTCGAGCCGCCCAGCACCTTAATGCATTGAACGCGCCTGGCACCCGAATTGTCGGCAACTTCGAGATTGGTTTCTTGTTGGATCATGGTCTGCCAGGTCTCTTATGCTTTAGACGCATCAACTTTAGCAATCAGCGCCCAGCGCTTCAGCTTAGATGATGGTCTGGTTTCTTCGATGCGAACAATTTCACCAATCTTGGCTTCGTTCTTCTCATCATGGGCGTGATATTTCTTAGACAGGCGCACGGTCTTTTTGAAAACCGGGTGCAATAGGCGGCGTTCCACCTTCACAACAATGGTTTTGTCGTTTTTGTCAGAGACCACCACACCTTGAACAATGCGTTTCGGCATTTCTTAAACTCCTACTTCGCGCGCGCTTGAGCCGATTGCACCGTTTTCAAACGGGCAATGTCACGGCGCAATTCACGAATACGCGAAGGCTTTTCCAGTTGACCCGAAGCCCGTTGAAAGCGCAGGTTAAGCTGCTCTTTGCGAAGCTTCAGAATTTCGTCTTTTACTTGGTCCTTAGAGAAGCCCCTAGCATCAGCCATTTTCATGATCTGTCCTTCTCCCTTATTCGCCAAGCCGCGCCACAAAGCGCGTTTTGATCGGTAATTTTGCAGCAGCAAGGGCCAATGAATGTTCAGCGATGACGCGGCTCACACCGTCCACCTCAAATAACACACGGCCTGGTTTAACACGTGCAGCCCAGTATTCCGTTGAACCCTTACCAGAGCCCATCCGCACTTCCGCTGGCTTCTTGGACACCGGAACGTCCGGGAACATCCGAATCCAAACGCGGCCAGCACGCTTCATGCCACGCGCAAGGGCGCGACGCGCCGCTTCAATCTGGCGCGCAGTAATCCGCTCTGGCTCAAGCGCCTTCAGGCCAAAAGACCCAAAGTCCAGCGTGTTGCAGCTGGTGGCCTTGCCGTGAATGCGGCCCTTGTGGGCTTTGCGATATTTGGTTTTTTTAGGTTGCAGCATAATTTATCTCTATCAAACGTTAGCGGCTTCGCGCTCACGGCGCGGGCCACGGTTATGATCACCACCACCGGCGGCTTCATTGGCGAGGCGGTCTTGGGCCATTGGATCATGCTCAAGGATTTCGCCCTTGAAGATCCACACTTTGACGCCATTGGTTCCGTAAGCAGTGTGGGCAGTGGCCACACCGTAATCAATATTGGCACGCAGCGTATGTAACGGCACGCGGCCTTCGCGGTACCATTCAACACGGGCAATTTCTGCACCACCCAAACGGCCTGAGCAGGTGATCTTGATGCCTTCAGCGCCAAGACGTTGGGCGGATTGCACAGCCCGCTTCATCGCACGGCGGAAAGCGACGCGGCGTTCAAGTTGCTGCGCAATGTTGTCCGCAACCAAAGTTGCATCAACTTCGGGTTTGCGCACTTCAACAATGTTCAAGTGAATTTCCGAAGCGGTCATCGTGCCGACCATCTTCTTCAGCTTTTCGATGTCAGCACCTTTTTTGCCGATCACTACACCCGGACGGGCAGAGTAAATCGTAACGCGGCACTTCTTGTGTGGGCGTTCAATCACCACACGCGACACACCGGCCTGTTTTAATTCTTTGGTCAAGTAAGCACGGATCTTTACGTCTTCATGCAACAGGTTGCCAAAGTCGCGGCTGTTGGCAAACCAGCGTGAATCCCAGGTGCGGTTAATGCCGAGGCGAAAACCGATTGGATTAATCTTTTGACCCATTATGCGGCCTCTTTATTTTGACGCACGATAATCGTCAGTTCACTGAAGAATTTTGCAAGATGGCCCACACGACCACGAGAATCCGGCGACCAGCGCTTCATCACCAGATTTTTGCCGACCCAAGCCTCAGACACCATCAATTCATTGATGTCCATCGCGTGATTGTTTTCAGCATTCGCAATCGCACTTTCCAGGGTCTTTTTAACATCCTTGGCAATTCGGCGACGTGAAAAGGTAAGATGAGCCAAAGCTTTGGCCACCTTCATGCCGCGAATTTCCGTAGCCACTTCGTTCAGCTTGCGTGGGCTAATGCGGATCGAGCGTGTAACCGCCTTGGCCTCGTTATCCTTTTGCGCGCGTGGTGTTTTTGCTTTGCTCATGATTATTTCGCCGCTGCTTTCTTGTCCGAAGCAGAGTGGGCCTTAAACGTGCGGGTTGGAGAGAACTCACCCAGCTTATGGCCGACCATTTCTTCTGAAACGTGAACGGGAATGAACTTGTTGCCGTTGTGCACCTGAAACGTCAGGCCCACAAATGTTGGCAAGATGGTTGAGCGGCGACTCCACGTTTTAATCGCATGGTTGCGATTGCCATTGGCGGCGGCTGCCTTTTTGATCAAATACCCGTCTACAAACGGGCCTTTCCAAACTGAGCGTGTCATAAGCCTATTCCTTACTGCGCTTTCTTCCGATCATGGCGCGAGCGCACGATCATCTTTGTTGTTCTCTTGTTCACGCGGGTTTTGTAACCCTTCGTAGGCTTACCCCAAGGGGTTGCCCAATGCTTACCACCGTTGGTACGGCCACCGTTTGGATGGTCAACCGGGTTACGCGCAATACCGCGCGAAACCGGACGTCTGCCCATCCAACGGGCGCGACCGGCTTTGCCGATCACTTCGTTGATGTGGTCCTGGTTTGAAACAGCCCCAACCGAAGCCATACAGTTGGCTGGAACCAAACGGGTTTCGCCAGACTTTAAACGGATAATGACATTGCCACCGTCACGGCCGGCAACCATCGCGTAAGTGCCAGCTGCGCGCGACAGCGAACCACCGGCACCCGGCTTGGTTTCAACATTGTGCACAACAGTGCCAACCGGAACCGAACCCACTTCCATGGCATTGCCCGGCTTCACGTCAACCAGTTTGCCAGAGATCACAGAGTCACCCACAGCCAAGCGTTGTGGTGCCAAAATATAAGACAACGTGCCGTCTTCGTACTTGATCAAAGTAATAAAGCTGGTGCGGTTTGGATCATATTCGAAACGCTCAACTTTTGCCACCATGTCATGCTTGGTGCGCTTGAAGTCAATCAGGCGGTAAGCCGTCTTGTGGCCCCCACCCTTGCGGCGCGAGGTAATGCGGCCCGTATTGCCACGTCCGCCATGCTCATGTTGGCCGTCGATCAAAGATTTGACCGGCTTGCCCTTAAACAGATGGCTGCGATCCACTTGGATCAAGTGGCGGCGACCAGCGCTAGTTGGATTAAATGTTTTCAGTGCCATGTTAAACTCACAGTCCCGTCGTCACATCAAGACGCTCGCCATCGGCAAGTGTCACATAGGCTTTCTTATGGTCAGACAGCAAGGCCTTGCGGCCCTTGAATACCCGCAGCTTGCCCTTGCGAACCAGCGTATTCACAGCTTTCACCTTCACGCTGAACAGGCCTTCAATCGCGGCCTTGATCTGCGGCTTTGTGGCACGCAGTGCAACATTAAACACATGCGTGTTTGTTTTGGCAATCAACGTGCTTTTTTCGGTGATAGCTGGGCTTTTGATAATTGCGTAATAATGTTCTTTGCTCATTTAAATCGAGCCTCCAATGCTTCTACGGCAGCCTTGGTGAGAACCAAGTTCTTACGGCGCAGAATGTCATACACATTTATGCCCTGCACCGGCAGCACATCAATATTGTAAACATTACGCGCAGCCTTTGCGAAAGCTTCGTTGACGGTTGCACCATCAATGATCAAGGCATTCACCAAACCCAGCTTTGCAAAAATGGCTTTCACATCTTTGGTCTTGCCGGCTTTCATTTCCGCCTTATCCAAAATGATCAATTCTGAAGTCTTTACCTTGGACGAGATGGCAAAACGCAAACCAAGTGCGCGCACCTTTTTGTTCAGTGAGGTTTCGTGCGACCGAAAACGCGGACCAAAGGCCTTGCCGCCGCCGACGAAAATACCTGACTTTCTGGAACCGTGTCGGGCCGTACCGCCACCCTTCTGGTTGCCCAGTTTATGAGTGGTGCGGTTGATTTCGCCACGGCTCTTGGCCTGGTGCGTGCCCTGCTGGCGCTTGGCCAGTTGCCACTGCACAACCCGGTGGATAATGTCCACGCGTGGCTCAAGGCCGAAAATTGCATCCGACACATCAACGGTGCCTGCTTCGCCTGCTTCGAGTGTTTTTACATCAAGTTTCATGATTCAAATCACCCTTGTACCGCTGCTGTGAAGCCGCCTGGCTTTGGTGCACCCGCTGGAAGCTTGCGCTTCACAGCATCGCGAACCGTTACCCAGCCACCCTCAGAACCCGGAACCGAACCCTTAACCAATATCAGGCCGCGCTCTTTATCCGTGCGGACAACGAAAATGTTTAGCGTCGTCACCGTTTCATCACCAAGATGACCCGGCATTTTCTTGTTCTTGAAAACTTTGCCTGGGCTTTGGCGGTTACCCGTCGAACCAATCGAACGATGCGATACAGAAACACCATGCGTGGCACGAAGACCGGAGAAGTTCCAACGCTTGATACCACCTTGGAAACCTTTGCCCTTAGACGTGCCGGTCACATCCACATATTGGCCCACAACAAAGTGGTCCGCATGAACTTCAGCACCCACAGGCATCGTCATGTCTTCTGACACGCGAAATTCCTGCAAGCGGCGCTTTGGCTCAACCGAAGCTTTGGCGAATACGCCGCGCGCAGCCTTGGTCAGGTTCTTCACCTTCGGTGTGCCAGAGCCCAACTGCACAGCCGTATAGCCATGCTTGTCTTTGGTCTTGTGACCAACGACATGAACATTATCAACTTTCAACACGGTCACAGGAACAGCTGCTCCCTCTTCCGTGTAAATCCGGGTCATACCCAGTTTTCTTGCGATGATGCCAGAACGCATCGTCTTCTCCTCAACAGCTCTTAGAGCTTGATTTCAATATCAACGCCGGAAGCCAAATCAAGCTTCATCAGCGCATCAATTGTTTGTGGCGTTGGATCAACAATATCCAAAAGGCGTCTATGCGTGCGCATTTCGAACTGCTCACGGCTTTTCTTATCAACATGGGGTGAGCGGTTCACGGTAAACTTCTCAATGCGCGTTGGCAATGGAACCGGGCCGCGAATAGTAGCACCTGTTCGCTTTGCCGTATTCACGATCTCCTTGGTGGAGTTGTCGAGAATGCGGTGATCGAAGGCCTTGAGGCGAATGCGGATGTTTTGGCGTTGCATGTTTGCCTCTTATTCCGAGATCTTGGCGACAACGCCGGCACCTACGGTGCGGCCGCCTTCGCGGATGGCGAAGCGCAGCTTTTCTTCCATGGCGATGGGCGTGATCAGC
>JAYVCU010000282.1:0-8298 GCA_043749835.1 Hyphomicrobiales bacterium | reverse complement strand
AGCACTACAGCGCCATACGGACCTGTTCCGGTCAGACCGCGCAGTTCAACGCCGTGGTTTTCGGCTACGCGGCGGGCCAAGGGTGAAGAGCGGAAAGAGGTAACGCCATGTTTGCCGCCAGAAACTGCTGCAGGCATGTAAACAACCGTGTTGGTGTTGGCGGCAAGCTGCACGATAGCAGCAGGAGCCGCTATTTTTTTCTCGCCCACGCCCGCTAAAACCACCAGGGGTTCAAGAACTATAGCCAAGTCACCGACTTTGTAAGGCAGCGCGACAACAATGCCCGCAGCAAACGCTTCGACTTCGAAGGTGGCTTTTTCAGATTCGACTTCGGCGACGATATCGCCACGCTTTACTGTGTCACCAATCTTGACGTGCAACGCTATAACTTTAGCTTCAGTCAAATCTTGTCCTACTTGGGGGCAGAGAACGGAATCAGACATTGGAAATCTCCTTCCCTTAGGCCGCTAGGCGTTTAATAAAGTGCAGAATGATTTGCGCCATTGCATTACTCCGCAGCGGTGGCGAAGGGTGCCAAATGCAAATTTTTGCGCACCGCAGCAATGATATCTTCTTGCTGCGGAACACTGGCTTTTTCAAGCGCCAAATTGAACGGCACCGGGATATTCAAACCAGCAACAATTTCAATTGGCGCGTCGAGTTCATAGAAGGCTTCTTCTTGAATGATTGAGGCGATGTCAGATGCCACACCGCCACGGCGACAAGCTTCCTGCACGATGACGACGCGCTTGGTCTTGGCAACTGATTTCAGGATCATCTCCTTGTCGAGCGGCACCAAAGTGCGTGGATCAATGACTTCGGCCTCTATGCCTTGTTTGGCGAGTTCGGCAGCTGCTTCGAGCGATCTGTGCACCATGTTTGACCAGGCGATGATCGTTACATCCTTACCAGCGCGCTTGATGTCGCCTATTCCAAATTCAATGACGTGCTCGCCATCTGGAACCAGCCCCTTCGTCATATAGAGGTGCTTGTGTTCGAGGAACATCACAGGGTCATTTTGGCGCAAGGCATATTTGAGTAGGCCTTTCGCATCGGCCGGTGTTGATGGCATCACCACGCGCAGACCCGGCACCGAATAGAACATGGCTTCAAGACTCTGCGAGTGTTGTGCTGCAACGCCGCCGCCAGTGCCGCCTTGAGTGCGCATGACGAAGGGTACGCGGCCTTCACCTCCTGTCATCAGGCGGAATTTGGCCGCTTGATTCACAATCATATCCATGCCGAGCATCGCAAAATCGACATAGAGAATTTCAACAATGGGGCGGGCGCCAGCGATGGCAGCGCCAACACCCACGCCAATCATGCCAGCTTCGGCAATTGGCGTGTCCCGCACACGCTTGGGGCCATATTTTGCAAGAAGACCTTCCGTTACTTTGTAGGATCCACCGCGTTCGGCAATACCTTCACCAATAATAAAAACTTGGGCATCTCGCGCCATTTCTTCGTCGATGGCTTCCCGTAGCGCATCACGATACATCATCTCACGCATTGCTCTATTCCCCTATCAATATGTCGCGGCAAACTGCCGGAATTCTTCAACCCCGACCTCGCCGCTGTTTTTTGAAAATTCGACCGCATCAGCAAATTCCTGTTCGACTTGCAGTTCGATCGTTGCAATCTCATCCTTGGTCGCACCGCCTAGGTCAGTAAAGTCAGCCCGTGCGCGGTCAACCGGATCGCGGTCTTTGTAATATTTGAGTTTGTCTTCCGGCATGTACTTACCAGGGTCATTCACATGGTGCCCCATGTGGCGGTAGGTGCGCGCTTCAATGAGGATGGGACCTTGGCCGGCGCGGCATTTTTTCGCTGCCTCTTCGATTAGTTGATAAACCGCCAATGGGTCATTACCGTCCACCAAATGGCTTTCAACGCCAATTGCCGTGCCACGTTTATAGAGATCGGTTTCACGGGTCGATTCACCGATTGGTGTCGAAACTGCGTATTGATTGTTCTCAATCACCAAAATGAAATTCAGATTCCATATGGCGGCGAGGTTCAGCGACTCAAGAAAAGTACCGTTATTGGTCGCCCCGTCGGTTGTGAAGGTTACCGTCACAGCATCGCTGCCACGCACCTGGGCCGCAAGTGCGGCACCCACACCAAGCGGCGTACCAGCACCAACGATACCATTAGCGCCAAGATTCCCCGTCTTAATGTCAGCAATATGCATTGAACCGCCATAGCCGCGGCAATACCCTGTGTCTTTTTGCAGCAGTTCCGCCACCATGCGTTTAATGCTGGCACCCCAAGCTATGCAATGGCCGTGGCCGCGATGGGTGGAAGCGATAAAGTCACCCTTCTTTAGAGCGGTGCAAACTCCCGTGGCGATACCTTCTTGACCCAAATAAGGGTGAAAGTACCCACGGATCAGACCTTGGCGATAAAGCTTGATACCTTCCGTCTCAAAAACACGAATGGCATAAGCCGTCCGGAAAAGTTTTTCCAAAATCTCCTTTGAGGGAGTATTTGCCTGTGCTTTAGTTTTCGTCATTGTGAATACCCAGTCTATGCTAAACTCAATGTTTCCGATGATTTTTATGTATAACATCGGCGTTAGTTTGTCGAGAAAATGTTCTTCACGGAAAGTAATTTTCTTTCAGATCTTGCTAATTTGGTGTTATGGAAGCTATTTTCACAATACGAAAATTAATTTGACCTGAGTCTTTAAACTCACAGATCAATGAAACAGGAATTATAGTGGAAAGTGCTCAAAGCGACCTGATTCAAAGGATCCAAGTTCATTATGGCAACTTGCGACCTGCAGAACGCATTGTGGCCGACTATTTGCGCAGCAATGCAGGAAAAAGACTTGATGCCTCGATTACTGAGTTTTCCCGGACTTTGGGTGTCAGCGAGGCCACTATCAGCCGAGTGAGTCGAGCGCTTGGGTATGATGGCTTCCCAAACTTGAAGCTTTCAGTTGCTGAAGAAACCAACCGATCCCTTCATTTCACCAACCTGCCCAGCGGGCTTGAAGAAACCGATCCTATGGTCACGTTAAGTGACAAGCTTTCACTCACATTGGCAAATAGTTTACGTAAAACCCATAACATGTTGGACGCTGACAGGCTCGATAAGGTGGTTCATGCCATTGCTAACGCTTCAATGACGGTTTTCGTAGGCGTTGGAGGTGCAGCTTCGATTTGTGACGAAGCGGTGCATATGCTGCTAAAGGCTGGCATTGATGCAACAAGTTACCGTGACGGTTATTCGCAGATCGTTGCTTCGTCTACGATGTCTCCAAATCGAACGATGGTTGGCATTTCACACACTGGCCAGACCGACACTGTGGCGGCGGCATTGGAACACGCGCGCAGCAAGGGCGCAAAAACCATTGCCATCACCAGCGATCCCACCTCGGATGTGGCTAAAGCTGCAGAAATCCAGCTTATCACCTGGCATCGTTCAGCACCGGAGATTCCACTTTATGGAGACTTTCTTGAAGGCCGGATTTGCCAGCTTTATCTGATTGACCTGATTTATTTGGGATTGCTATTCCACACAGGAAAGCAGCCAAAAGACAATCTTAAAGCAACAGGCTTCGCTCTGGAGCGCTATTATAATAAGAACGACCCTAAAGACTAAGCCTTCTTAAGCGACTAATTTCTTCAGATCAATAATACCAATTTCAGTGGCGGCTTCATCGCCCAAGTCGGTAACGATTTTGTCTGCCAAAGCGAAATCTTCATCTGCGGTGTAGGATGAAATTGTGACCACGCATTTCATGCCTGCTGCCTTAGCGGCCCGCAGGCCATTGTTGGAATCTTCAATGACCACACATTTTGCCGGATCGAGATTAAGCTGTTTTGCAGCCAAGAGATAAATATCGGGCGAAGGCTTTTTCTTAGCCACCACATCGCCTGCAAAAACCGTAATGTGCTTCGAACGTTGCGCGCCCAGCATGATATCAACAACAGTCTGAACCGCGCGTTCATTCGAAGTTGAACAGACTGCAATCTTAAGCCCAGCACCAATCGCCTCATCAATAATACGTTTGATTCCAGGGCGCAGCGGCAGCTTGCCAGACTCAATCAGCTTCATAAATAAATCGGTTTTCACCTTGTGGGATTCGGCAATTTTAGCGTCGCGTTCGGCCTCGGCAAATGGCCAACCGGTTTCGTCAAAATGGCGCCGGGTTCTTTCTTTTCCGCCAGCTGTGGTCAATAACTCTCCATAGCGTTCTGCCGACCATTCGGCGGGCCAACCTAACTGGCGAAACGTATTGTTAAACGCCACGCGGTGGCCATCACGCTCGGTATCAACAAGAACGCCATCGCAATCAAAAATAAGCGCTTGCATCATGTTTTACGCTTGCCCTGCAGCGTGGCCTGCTTTGCCTTCGCTGCCGAAGATGCGGATCATATCGCGCACATCTGCTTTCATGGCTTCATACTGCGCCTGAATGAACGGCAAGGGTTCAGCCTGTTTCGGATTGTTTTTACGCACATTAAGAAAACCTTCGATGAAGCGACCCTTGTGCATCGTGGAAATATTCACCTTGGCGCAGCCTGCTGAAATACACCGATGGAACTGTTCTTGCGTCAATCCGGTGCCGCCATGTAGCGCGATCGGGATATCAATCACGGAAGTGATGCGGTTCAAAAGGTCATAAGCAATTTTGGGTTCGCCAGCATAAAAGCCATGCGCAGTGCCAATGGCAGGTGCAAAAACTGCAAGGTCTGGCATTTCTTTGCAGAAGGCCACGCATTCATCGAAGTTTGCAAGAATGGAACTGTCTTCGGCCACAAACTTGTCGTCTTCAACGCCGCCTATAGCACCAATTTCCGCTTCAAGGCCAACACCTGCAGCCTTGGCGAGTGCATAGGCCTCACGGCTCTTGGCGATGTTTTCAAGGAAAGGCAGTGATGAGCCATCAAACATCACCGATGTCCATCCAGCGTCAATGCAACCTTTGATGATTTTCAGATCAGAGCAATGGTCGAGATGCAAGGCCACTGGGCTATCTGAATTCTCGGCAAGTTGCTTCACCCAACTGGCGATGGGTTGGTACCCCCAATGGCGAATTGTTTTGGTCGAAACCTGAACGATAATCGGGGCATTGAGCTCTGTGGCTCCATCAACAATTGCGCGCACTGAATTATAATCAATCATGTTGAAGGCGGCTATCCCATACCGTGCGGCTTGCGCGCGCTTCAACATGGGGCCCATTGTTACAAGTGACATTCTCAGTGTTCCATTCTTACAAAAAATGCCGCGCGTTCACTAGATTCACGCAACCAGTTTGGGAGGTTAGATCAGAGTTTCTTTCGGACGACTCGGATCAAACAGGCGGCGCCTGCCAGCCAGTTTTGCCTCATTGTCAAATGTTGTGCCTTTTGGCGCAGAAACAACTTCAAGCTGGAGGCCCCAGGGTGCCAAAAAGTAACACCAGCTTAAACCCAAGTTCGGACCGTCGGTGTAAGCAGTTGGTTCGCCAAGAACAAGCACGTTATTGGCTTTCAAATATGTGATAGCAGCATCGATATCGTCAACATAAAAGGCCAGATGATAGCCCCCCACATCAGAATTTTTGGGCAATACAATTTTTTGGTCGGGCGACGTGTATTCGAAAATTTCGAGGTTCGTGCCGTTTCTCATGCGCACATAACGGAATTCAGTAATGGCCGCGCGCGGGTGGACGTTGAGATGCTCATGCATCCAATCGTCATCATCTCTGCGGAAATCGGTTGCGGCGCTAAAGAGCACTTCTGCGCCTAAGATTTTTTCGAAGAAGTCGCACGCCTCCTGCAGGTTGGGCACTGTCAGGCCCACATGTTCCATACCCTGAATTCCTGGAATTGGCATTGTCTCTTCTCCCTCTCTATTCGACCGCTTTGGGCCATTATTGTATTTATAGTTACGTCAGACTATTTGTGAAACTTTTCTTCTGAAATTTATTTTCTTGAAGCCGCCTGAAAATCTTTGAAATGGAATATAACTGCCAATAACTATTCACTTATCTAATCTAGCCCTAGATTTAGACATAATAGAATCTTTTATTTCTCAATCGATTAAGCACCAAAAATACAAGATTTCAAGACTTGTTGAAAATTTTCTTCATCCGTGTTGTGATCCGGCATATCAGTAATCTAATAAATAAGGCATGGCCCATAAAATGTCGAAAAAAAGTTTCTGGCCCGATGGCATTAGATTGGTTATCTCGATTTCCATGCAGTTTGAAGCCGGTGGTGAGCCGGATGCTGGCGCGCCCAGCCCCCTTGATGGCTTTCAGATGAGGCCGGGGTTTCGTGATTATCCGACCACCACCTGGTATCAGTATGGCGTGCGCGAAGGCATTCCGCGCATGCTTGATCTTTTTGGCCGATACAAAATTCATACTACATCACACATGGTGGGTGTTGCGGTAGAAAAAGCACCAAAGCTGGCGCGTGAGATCGTAGAGCGCGGGCACGAGGCGGCTGCCCATGGTCAGACTTGGACACCTCAATATGATCTTGATGAAACGGCGGAGCGCAAATTCATCGCCGACAATGTCGACGTCATCAAACGCGCAACGGGTGTGTCGCCTAAGGGTTATAACTGCCCAGCCATGCGCGGCACGAAGAACACGCTTCGCCTGCTTCAAGAGCTTGGCTTCACCTATCATATCGATGATGTCAGCAGCGATGAGCCATTCATTATTCCGGTGAAGGCCAAGGATTTTGTAATCGTTCCTTATACCATCAACCTCAATGATATCGTACAGTTTGAACGCTACAGTTTCGACACGCTGGGCTTTGAGAAGCAGCTTTATGACGAATTCGATGTGGTTTATGAAGAAGCAACAGCAAAGCGGCGGATGATGTCGATCAGCCTTCATGACCGTATCGCTGGCAAACCCGCACGCGTGCGCATGTTAGAACGCTTCTTGAAATATGCTTTAAAGAAGCGCGGCGTTGTATTTATGCGCAAAGACCACATCGCAGAAATAGCCTTGTCGTCAGCCGACACGCCGCGTTTCGAAAGTCTCTATTCGTCGTAGGCCAACTCCTACACTTGCTCAGAAATATTTCGCGTTGAAATCATACATGCCCTGATAGGCACCACCGCTACTCAAACTCGTGTAACCTGATTTGAATAGCTGATGTTGATCTTCATAGAGTGCCCTTGAATGTTTGTTGGGCTCGACGACGCTTTCAAGCGAAACCATTGCACCGGTTGCTTCGGCGACTGATGCAAATTGTCCGCCACCTACTGCGCCAAGAATGGCAGCACCCAGAACCGTGCATTCGCGCACCTTTGGAATGCCCGCTGGTATTCCAATCACATCCGCCATGATTTGCGAGAAGCCAGCACTTTTGGTGCCTCCGCCAGTGAGGCGAAGTTCAGTCACTCCGCCCTTCATTCCCTCCTGGAACGTGTCAACAATCATGCGCATTTCATTGGAAACGCCTTCCAGCACGGCGCGCATGATATCAGCGCGGTCATGATCAAGCCGAATGCCCAGATAACCACCCTTGGCAGTTACGTCATAGTAGGGTGTGACCTGGCCTTGCATGAAAGGATGGAAGACAAGACCCTTGGCCCCTGCTGGCGATTGCATGGCCAAATCAATCATCACAGAATAAGGGCTGCGTTTCTCGCGTTTGGCCTGAACTTGTTCGGGCACGCCCAACATATCGCGCCACCAGCGTAAACATACGCCAGCAGCAAAGGCGGCACCCTCAAGATCCCACATTCCCGGTACACCATGGCCACCAAGAAACAGTTTGTTGCCAGTGACACGGTCCACATTGTCGACATGCGCAACCATGACAGCTGAAGTGCCAACGGTGAATTCCGCCATGCCCTGCTTGATTACACCCGCACCGACCGCAGCGCATTGCTGATCGCCTGCTCCGCGGCAGATTGGTGTTCCAGATGGGATGCCCGTGGCCAAGGCTGCTGACTTTGAAACCACACCTGCCTGAGAGGCAGTTTTTCCGACAGTCGGAACCATGCTGCGTGTCAACCCGCAGAGCGAAAGAACTTCGTCGCTCCAGTCCAGTTTCCGGATATCCATCATTCCGTTAAGCGTCAGCGAAGCGGGATCGGTTGTCCAATCTTCCGCGCCCAAGAGATACATGAAATATTCCTGGCCGTTCACCATCCAGCGCGTGCGCTCAAAAACATCGGGTCGGTTGTCGCGCATCCAGGCAATTTTGCAAGCAGCCCAAGCGGCGGCAAGCGGCATACCTGTATGTGCTTGATAATCGGCAGCGGACATTTTTTCCGCGAATTTTGATTCATAGGCCTGGGCGCGACCGTCGTTCCAGACGATTGAAGGAGCCAGCGGAC
>JAYVCU010000281.1:0-3634 GCA_043749835.1 Hyphomicrobiales bacterium | reverse complement strand
CGCACCACAACTCGATTTTCGGGTTTTTGATCTGCGGTTGCTTGAGTGGTATCGAAATGACCCGCACTACCGATATGAGGTAGATGACATTCAGGGTGTGATAGAAAGAGTCAGGCCCGTTAGTTCCGGAACAAGCATTTGGAATGACAAATTAGAATTTGTTGAGTTTGGATTTGCATACGACGAATCATTGAATCGCGGCATAGCAATTTTTCTGAGATACTTGCACGACAAGTCGTTGGATGAGCAACGTCTTCTCGCTCAGCATCAAGTAAGCGGAAATTTTGACCTTCATCCTGATTATCATCGCAGCAACATACTCGGCGACTTCCCTGACCGAATTTCAATCTATGACGCCTTCCTAGAGGAACGGTTGCATATTAATGAAATGTCAGGCCTCATTGGTCGCAAACCGTTTTATCGAACCCAAACGAAAGCATATGATCGTCCAATGGGGTTTGGAATACTCATTCGTCCCACCACTAAAGAATATCACGATTTTGCATTGCTCGTAGACAAACTACTTAATGACGACATTGACAAAGAATTTTTCAAAGATGATGTTCCAAAAAACGAGCAAGTCACTAAGTCTGACGGATCCGCAATGGCCATTCCCATTGGGACGATAACAATGCTTCAAAATTGGCTTGCCAAAAAATTCCGGACAGCTGATCCAAACGATGTACCAGACATGCTCATGAAAATGCGTAGCATAAGAAAAGAACGACAGTCACCCGCTCGCAAACTCGAAGATAATTCATTTGACCAATTATTATTAAAGAGACAGAGGGAAATAATAGTTTCAGCATTTTCCGTAGTCCGAACATTTAGGATGATTTTAGAGAACCACCCAAAAGTCAGAAACTACGCAGTCTCTCGAGTACCTGAATGGTTACGAGACGTCAAAGTCTGGGAAATATAACTGCATACATATCTATTTTGTCGCGAGGGGCGCGGGCGCAGTTGCGTCCTCACATCTCCGGCACCATAATCTCCTTGATCACACAGACCGCCTTTACCATGTTATATAGCAAACACGCAATCAAGATAGGCCCTACACCACGGCCCGCGCTTCGAGGCCCGCTTGCTGCGGGCAACTCAGCATGAGGCAGTTAACCCCACACCACCCTAACTCCGCTTAATCCCAAACATATTCCCATCATTCTTCTTCACAAACAAATTCGCCAGCGCATCGGCCACGTTGTCATTCGTAAAACACGGCTTGATGCCTTCGAACTTGCACGAGGCCAGCACCTGTTCCACGATAAACTTCGGTTGGAAATAGGCCAAAGGCGCGTTGCTTGATCTAATAGCGGCAAGCACTTGCGCAAAGGTGGCCTCGCTTAAATCCAGGCCCCACTTGCGCGCCATGCCGTCAAACACTTTTCGGTAAAGCTCGTGCGGCGGTTCCAGCGTTTCAAGTTTATAGGCGATACGGCGCTGGAAGGCCGGGTCCATCAAGTCATCGGGATGCAAGTTGGTGGAAAAAATAACGATCTCATCAAACGGAATGCGCACGCTCTTTCCGGTGTGCAGGGTGAGATAATCAACCTTGCTATTCAACGGCACAATCCAGCGATTGAGGATGTCTTCCGGCTTGGCGCGTTGGCGGCCAAAGTCATCGATCAAAAACGTGCCGTTCAGCGCCTTGATGTGCAGCGGTGCTTCATAGAAATTCGCAATCGTGTTGTATTTCAAATCCAGCATTTCGATGGTGAGTTCGCCTCCGGTGATCACCATGGGGCGGTTACAGGCCACCCAGCGCATATCCACGCGTGAGCGGCGAAGCCCAATTCCGCCTGCGGGCTCTGGCGCATCCGCCACCTTTTTGTGCACCGTTGGATCATAGACCTTCATGATCTCGCCATCGATATCAACGCAATAGGGTACATAAATAACATTCTGAAAAATATTGCCCACAATCTCGGCAACAGTGGTCTTGCCGTTGCCGGCCGGCCCGTAAATCAAAATAGCGCTGCCGGAATTAACGGCAGGGCCAAGGCGGCTGATGAAACGGTCCGTCATCACCAAACCACCAAAAGCGTCGTCCAACTGCTGGCGCGTCACATGCTCATTTGAAACGCGCTGGCTTTCAATGCGCTCCTGATAGTCTCTCAGCGATACCGGTGCCGGCCCAAAATACTGGCAGCGCTTCAACGCGTCGGCGGCCCAATCCCGCCCGCCCCGCGTCAACACCAGGCGTTGCTCTGCCATTGACCCGTTCGACGTCGATGAGGCGATGGCTTCAACCAACTTCCGCTCTTTCGCATCGATCAACAGCTGATTGACGATATTGGTCGACAGTTTCAAAGACTCGGCAATCTGCGAGGCCGTTTCAAGATTTTCAGAATACATGCCCTTCATGGCAAGCTCCAGCAGCGACGCCGGATCAACCCCGGTGTCGCCCACGTTAGACGGAGCCTGCGGGGCCTCGTTCAGAACTTTTTCGATTTGCTCGTGGGTTAAAATGCCAAGGGCGACAATGCTGTCGCCAAGGCGGCCACCGTTGGCCAGCTGGTGATCAGCAGCCCGCGTGATATCCGCAGCCGTGGCCAAACCTTTGGCGACCAAGACATTCCCAATTTTCATCTGCCCACCCTAACCAGAACATGCACTTAAATCCGCATGCAACACGAAACAGATGGCGTAAAACGATTAGTTGTTTGTTAATGGGGCACAGATGCGCGGCGGAATGAATGCCTGAAATAACTGATATAGTTAAGCCATTTTCACATCGCTGGAAGTGCAATCCCCTTGACCGCACAAGCTGCTTTCACCGTGTTGTGCAGCAGGCAGGCAATCGTCATCGGCCCCACGCCGCCGGGCACAGGAGTAATGGCACCTGCAACCTTCTCACAAGATGCAAAATCACAATCGCCCACCAAAATGTTTTTACCGCCGCGCTCAATTCGGTTAATACCCACGTCGATCACAATTGCCCCCGGCTTCAACCAATCGCCCTTCACCATTTCGGGCCGACCCACAGCAGCGATCACCAGATCAGCCCGGCGGGTGATGGCGGGCAAATCTCTGGACCGCGAATGGGCAATCGTCACGGTGCAGTTTTCGGCCAACAGCAACTGTGCCACGGGTTTGCCCACGATGTTAGAGCGCCCGATCACCACGGCCTCCAAACCATCCAATGTCCCCAACGCATGTTTAGCCAGCATCACACAGCCCACTGGCGTACAAGCGGTCAACGCAGCTTGGCCGGTGGATAAGCGGCCCACATTTACCACATGAAAGCCATCGACATCTTTGGCAGGGTCTATCGTGTTGAGAACTTTGGCACTGTCGATATGTTTCGGCAAAGGCATTTGTACAAGTATTCCGTGCACGGATGAATCGGCGTTGAGATTATTTACTAGCGTCAGCAAAGACTCTTCCGATGTGTCGACGGGTAATCTGTGTTCCCACGAATTCATCCCCACTTCGATAGTCTGCCTGGCCTTATTGGCCACATAGACGCGCGAAGCCGGGTCTTCACCCACCAGAACAACGGCAAGACCGGGCGTAAGGTCATGCGTGGCTTTCAGCTCGCTGACCGCCTTGCCAATGCGAGTCCGAAGTTCAGCCGCAAAGGCTTTACCATCGATGAGTTTGGACATTTAGACTACCTTTCTTCTCCTTCTCC
>JAYVCU010000280.1:0-6400 GCA_043749835.1 Hyphomicrobiales bacterium | reverse complement strand
GGGGCGAGTTCGGTAGCCATTGGCCTTAACTCCAAAGCTACTAATGCCAATGACGTGGCGCTAGGCTCGGGTTCGGTGTCAAGTGCTGTAAACTCAGTTGCTGGCAACGCAGCCTTGGGTATTGCCAATAATGCCAACACGGGTGTGGCCTCGACGGTGGCCATTGGCACGGCTGCAGTTACGCGTCAGTTGCAATTTGTGGCGGCAGGTGCGGTTTCTTCAACCTCAACCGATGCTGTCAACGGCTCACAGCTCTTTAGTGTACAGACCAATGTTAATACCGTAGGCTCTGCAGTGGCCACCAACCTTGGTGGCGGTTCAACGTATACTGCGGCTACGGGCGTTATCACCGCGCCAAGCTATGCTATCGCCAACATCGGTGTTGGCGGAGCGCTAGGCGCACCGATCACCGACACGAATGTTGGCGCAGCTTTGGGCGGCCTCAGCACCGACGTCACCAACCTCGCCGGTGCCATCAACGGCGGCGGCATCAAATACTTCCATAGCAATTCAGTGCTAGCGGATTGGACCGCAACTGGCACAGACAGTGTGGCAATTGGCCCAGCAGCTGTTGCTTCTAAAGTCAATGACATCGCCATCGGCAATGCGGCACAGGCAAAGGGCGGCTCAAGCATCGCTTTGGGTGATAATGCGATTGCCTCTGGCGCAAGTTCAATCTCAATTGGCAAGGGCAATATTGTTTCGGGGGCAAACTCCGGCGCGTTTGGTGATCCGAACACAATCACTGGGGCGGGCGCTTATGCGGTGGGCAACAATAACACCATTGCCGCCAACAACGCTTTTGCCATCGGTAATAACATCACTGTTGCTGCTGGTCTCGTCGGCTCGGTTGGTATTGGCAATGGCAGCACAGTGACTGCGCCCAACACCGGAGTGTTTGATCTTACAGGCGGCACAGCAGCAGCGATTGCTCCGACCTCAGTTGTTTCAATTGGCGCTGCTGGTTTTGAACGTCAGTTGACCAATGTGGCCGCAGGTGTTTTGTCCGCCACATCAACTGATGCCGTCAACGGCTCACAACTGTTCAGCGTGGCAACATCGTCTAATAAGCTTGGAACGACAGTCGCATCGACCATTGGGGCTGGCACCACCTTTGCACCTGCCACAGGTTTGACGGGATATTCAACGGCCTATGCGGGTGGTGCACAGACCACAATCAAGGCTTCACTTGATGCCCTTAATGGCTACTCCACTAAACTGGCGGCTGGCACGATTTCGTCACTCGGCGGCCTGGCGTCGGTCGCTGCCGATGGCACGGTGACCAATCCGAGCTACACTATTGCAGGCTCAACCTATAACAATGTTGGCTCAGCCTTGGCGGCACTGGCTTCGGGCGGGGCAAGTTCAAAATACTTCCACGTCAGTTCCATTTTGGTTGACTCTGCGGCTACCGGCACAGACAGTGTCGCCATTGGCCCTGTGGCCACGGCACTGGGCACAAGTTCAGTTGCAATTGGTCTCAATTCCAAAGCCAGCAATGCAAATGACATAGCCCTTGGTGCCGGTTCTCTCACGGCCGCACCAAATTCTGGCACAACAGCGCTTTACGGCGGCACAGCAGCAGGCATCGCTGTTGCAGCGTCCGGCACAGTATCAGTAGGTTGTACTGGCACAGAACGCCAAATTCAGAATGTTGCAGCAGGTGTCATTTCTGCAACCTCGACAGACGCCATCAATGGATCACAGCTGAACAGTGTCGTCACCGGCGTAAATGCTTTGGGTGTTTCGGTTGCAACAGACCTGGGCGGCAGTGCCAAGTTTGATCCAACCACAGGCAAAATCCTGGCCCCAACTTATGCCATTGGCACCAGCAAATTCAATGATGTGGGTTCGGCCTTGGCAGCACTTCAATTGAGTGCTCCAGTGCAATACACAACAGCACTTGGCTCGGTCACTCCAAATGGCCTCACACCGTCTAACACGATGACTTTAGTAGGCACGGGTCTTGGCAATGCCACGCCAGTTGCTTTGACTAATGTTGCAGCTGGTTCAACAACAGCAATCTCGCTTGATGCAGTGAATGGCGGTCAGATCAATACGGTTGGCACGTCGATTGCCGCGAACTTCGGCGGCGGTGCCAAGTATGATCCGGTAACGGGAAAGGTTCTGGCACCAACGTATGCGGTTGCTGGCGGGTCGTTCAGTGATGTGGGTTCTGCCCTGACCGCGTTGAACAGCACAGCCTCCAAAGGCTTGAACTTCACGGCCAATGACGGCACAGCAATTAACGTGGCTTTAGGTGGCACACTGCCGATCATCGGTGGTTCGGTGAAAGCGGCGGGTCTGGCCTTTAACACAGCAGCGCCAACCGCTGGCACTTACTCTTCAGCCAACGTCCAAACTTTTGCCGACGCAACAGGTGGTATCCAAATCCAGCTGGCTAATGCGCCAGTGTTTGCTGGGGCCATTACGTCTAGCGGAATTACTGAAGTCGCCGGCTCTGTGATCAACATGGGCGGCAATGTGGTGAGCGGCGTTGCAGCAGGTTCAACAACAGCAATCTCGCTTGACGCCGTAAACGGTGGCCAGATCAATACGGTTGGCACGTCGATTGCCACGAATTTCGGCGGTGGTGCCAAGTATGATCCGGTAACGGGAAAGGTCTTAGCTCCAACCTATGCGGTTGCTGGCGGGTCATTCAATGATGTCGGTTCAGCGCTAACCGCGTTAAATGGCACAGCCTCCAAAGGCCTGAACTTCACCGGCAATGACGGTGTTGCAATCAATGTGGCTCTGGGCGGCACACTTCCCATTATCGGTGGTTCAGTAAAAGCGGCAGGTCTGGCCTTTAATACCGCAGCGCCGACAGCTGGCACTTATTCATCGGCCAATATACAGACATTTGCAGATAGCAAGACTGGCCAAATCCAAATCCAGCTGGCTGACAATGCGGTCTTCACCAGCTTGACCACGGGTAACGCGAAACTTGATACCACTGGTCTGACCATCACCGGTGGCCCAAGTGTTCTGGCAACGGGCATTGATGCAGGAAGTAAACTCATTACCAATGTTGCAGCAGGCTCAACGGCAGCAATCTCGCTTGATGCAGTAAACGGTGGCCAGATCAACACCATTGGCACAGCGATTGCCGCTAATTTCGGCGGCGGTGCCAAGTATGATGCGGTAACGGGAAAGGTTCTGGCACCAACTTACGCCGTTGCTGGCGGGTCTTTCAATGATGTGGGCTCAGCCCTGACGGCTCTGAACACAGTTGCGGGCGCAGGTTGGAATTTGTCGACCAACGGCGGGGCTGCCACCAATGTGGTCCCGGGTGCTACGGTGAATTTCACGTCCGGCTCGAGCAGTGTGACATTGACACAAACGGGTACCAAAGTAACAGTTGACCTTGCGCCCAATATCAACGTTACATCTGTCACCACTGGAAATACAAAAATTGACACTAACGGTCTCACCATCGTTGGCGGTCCAAGTGTTTTGGCAACAGGCATTGATGCTGGCAGTAAAGCCATAACCAATGTCGCTGCCGGTGTTGCTGCAACTGATGCCGTCAACAAAGGCCAGCTTGATGCCGTTACAACAACAGCCGCACAAGGCATTAACGTCACAACTGCGGCAACTGGCACCGGCACCGTAACGGGCACAGCTGTTTCGAAAGTTGCAAGTGGTGGCACGGCTACATTCACCGCAGGCAATAACATTGCCATCACACAAAATGGCACCGAAGTGCAAATTGCCACCAGCATGACTCCAAGTTTCACTAAAGTCACAACCGGCGGATTAACAGTGAATGCGGGCAGCGTGGTTGATCTGGGCAGCAATGTGATCACCAATGTGGCGCAAGGTGTTGGCAACACAGATGCTGTCAACGTGGGCCAGTTGAACGCGGCAATTGTCGCGTCGGGTTCGGCATCAGTGGTTCAATATTCCAACGCCGCCGGAGTGAAACAGACCGCGCCAAGCAATGATGTAACCCTTGTGGGCGCTGGCGGTCCGGTCGTCATCCACAATCTGGGTGCAGGTACTGCTCCAACCGACGCAGTGAATGTTGGCCAACTTGCTTTGGCAAGCCCCGGCAAGTGGCAGGCGGCAACATCAAGTAACTTTACCTTAGGCAATCCGAATGGCACTGCGCCCAATGCACCAGTAACTGTGTCGAACCTGGCGGCAGCCACACTTTCAGACACCTCAACCGAAGCCGTCAATGGCAGCCAGCTTTATGCCACCAATCAGGCGGTCAACAATTTGGCAGCACTGACCAACGGTCTGCAAGGTCAAATCAGTGCGAACAAACAAGCTGCGCGAGCAGGTACTGCTGCTGCCATGGCGCTGGGTATGATCCGCTATGACGATCGGCCGGGCAAACTTTCACTCGGAATTGCTGGCGCAGCTTATGGTGGACAGAGCGGCATTGCTTTTGGAGCCGGTTATACATCCGAAGATATGCGGTTGCGGGCGTCTCTGGGTGGAACTTTCGCACCAACAAATCCGGATCAGGATTTCGGTGTTGGCGGCAGTTTGACCTGGACGTTCAATTAAGAAAAACAGGAATCAAAGCTGTGAAATTGCGCCACGTGCGAATGGCATTGCCGATTGGCCTGCTGCTGATGAGTTTTGTAAATTCCGCCAAGGCACAGCTATCGACGGGGAGCACATCCCCGGCGTTTGACACGAAACTGTATAACCCCGATGCAGTGGCCCAATCGCGCAAAGAATTTGGGCATTGGACTTTGGTCTGCGCCGAGTTGGCGGGATTAAATCGGCGCTTTTGCAATCTCACGTCACTTGCCGCCGCAGCAGATGGCAGGTTTTTCGTCAGCATCGTGGTATCAACAACAGATGACGGCAAACCCGCTGCGGTGTTGCGCATGCCCCTTTTGGCCAGCTTGCGCGAGGGTATTGAGGTTGTAACCAAAGCTGTGCGTCCAGAAAAAGCCAAAGACAAATTCGCCAAAACCGTAAAGCGCCACATTGATTTTGTAAGCTGTGAACAGCAAATTTGCACCTCAATTTTGCCTTTGCAGATCGCCGACCTTGCCGTCTTGTCGGGACGCGGCAGCATGAATTTGCGCGTTCATGTTTTAGCAAGTGGTGCGGAAGATCAACCCGCGTCACTATTGCCGCCCAGCAAAGCGCTCAACGTTGTGTTTGATGGTGCGGGTTTTGCTGAAGCGCTGCAAGCTTCACAAAAACCCTAGTCTTGCTACAACGCCAAACAATTTATAGTTGAAAATGGTAATTAAACGGATTAAAAAGCGCCTTTTGATTGTGTAATTAGAAAATTCTATTATAGATTGTAACACTGATTTGCTGATTGCAAACAGATGAGGGAGAACGATTATGAAATTCCATTTTACCCGCAGTTTGGTAACTGTTGCCGCCGTGTTCTTTGGGGCTGAAGCTTGGGCTGCAACAACATCGCAAAATACACAACCTCCTGCGGATCCAGCGTTGCGCGGAAAAACAGATTTGGCCGCAACCACGCTCGCGCCCGAAGCATTGGCCATCAAAAAAACCGAAATATCGAACTTCGATTTTTGGCATTTACAATGTGATCAGTACTCTGATCCGAAAATCAACAAGCACTGTGTTGCACGGATGTCGGTGTTCAAGCCAAATGGCCAGCAGCTACTCGCTGTGTTGGTCATAACTCAAGATGAAACTGCAAAAGACTGGTTGCTCAAAGTCGTGATTCCAACCTCCATCTCGGTGCAGGACGGTGCTACGATTGAATTTGAATCGTCAGCCGCTAAACCCCAAAATTTTCCAATTGAAACCTGTGAGCCGCAGGCCTGTGCAAGTAATTTGCCGCTCGATGCAGCGCTGATTCAACAACTGAAAAGTTCAAACAAAGTAACGCTGAGCTGGACAACGATCGATCACAGCCCCATCAAGTTTGATTTTGAAATCAAAGGCATTCAGCAAACAATGAAAGCGCTGTTTGGATAATTGTTCTGAGGTATTTCCGAAAATGGCCGGATTCAGCACGCCACAACATTAACCGCTAAACCACCCTGCGAGGTTTCCTTATAGCGATCGCTCATGTCCACGCCGGTTTGACGCATGGTCTCGATGCAATTATCAAGCGGCACAAGATGCGTGCCATCACCGCGCAACGCCAACGATGCAGCCGTTACTGCCTTCACCGCGCCAAAGGCGTTGCGCTCGATGCAGGGCACTTGCACCAGGCCGCCCACCGGGTCACAAGTCATGCCCAGGTGATGCTCAAGCGCGATCTCTGCGGCATTCTCAATCTGCATATTGGTGCCGCCTAAAGCTGCACATAAGCCAGCGGCCGCCATGGCCGAGGCTGAACCCACTTCACCTTGGCACCCCACTTCAGCACCCGATATCGACGCATTATGTTTAATAATTCCGCCGATCGCTGCTGCGGTCAGCAGGAACGTGTGAATGCCGTCGC
>JAYVCU010000279.1:0-2370 GCA_043749835.1 Hyphomicrobiales bacterium | reverse complement strand
CGCTCAAATCCCATGGACGGGTGAAGAGCAACGTGGACAGATCAACGCTGGCAGTTATGGCAAGTTGCTGATCAATCAATTTGCACAGGGCTTTCGTGCTCTGACAAATCAAATTGAAACTGATTTGTGGGCAGTAACGCACACCAACGCGTCACGTGCTTATGGCACGCCCGGCACTGCACCTTTCGGTGTGGCTGGTGATTTGTCTGATATCGCGCAAGTTCGCAAAATTCTTGACGATAACGGCGCACCGCAAACTGACTTGCAGCTCTGCGTAGGCAGTGCGGCAATGGCTAACTTGCGCGGCAAGCAAAACGTGCTCTTCAAAGTCAACGAAGCAGGCACCGAGCAGTTGTTGCGTGAAGGCATCATTGGCCGTCTTGAAGGCATGGACATTCGCAACTCTGCGGCTGTAGCAACCGTGACATCAGGCACCGGTGCAAGCTACACCACGGATGCCGCAGGCTATTTAGTTGGCGATACCACCATCACGCTGATTACCGGCACTGGAACCATCTTGACAACAGACTCGGTAACATTCGCGGGCGACACCAACAAGTATTCCGTTGCCAGCACGTTATCTGCACCCGGCACGCTTAACCTTGCCGCTCCCGGTTTGCGCAAAGCAATTTCAGCAGCCGCAACTGCTGTAGCCGTTGGCACCGCAGCAGTACGCAACGTGGCGTTCAGCCGTAGTGCTATCATGCTGGTTACGCGTCCACCTGCTATGCCTGTTGGGCCTGATGGCAAAGCTATGGATATGGCTGATGATACTCTGATGATCCAAGACCCTAAAACAGGAATGTCCTTCGAGGTTGCCGTTTACAGGCAGTACCATCAATTGGCGTACCACATCCGCCTCGCTTGGGGGGTTCAAAACATTAAGACTCAACATTGCGCGATATTGTTGGGGTCTTGATAAAAATGAAGCCTTCATGGCTGTTATTCATGGGGGCTTTTTAGAAAGGATTAGCGATGGACGAAATCGAAACACTCAAAATAGTTTCACCCGTCAGTGATGGCAATCCGCAAGGATATACCATCATTAACGCTGCCGATCTTAAGGATGGCATGGTGATTTACAAAGAGCCTGCACCGAGCAAGGTCGAGATGACTAAAGCCGATGCTGGCAAAAATAACAGCAAATAGGACTGATCCCGCATGGCGCTGACAAATGCACAAATGGCAGATGTTCGTCGTTTTGCGGGGTATCCCCTTGCAGGCACAACACAGCCAATCAACGCCACCAATGATATTGTTTATACCGTGTTTGGGGTTGTTCAGATGACGCTCTACCTACGGCTGACAACCATGAGCACGGTTGAGGAATCTGTATTGGTCAATACATACCTAACCAGCCTCGCAACTCTTGAAACGGCGATTGTGGGCGCTGCCCAAAATCTTGACACAGCCAAGGCTGCGGTTTGGGAATGGAACCAAAACGAAGTCGAGGATCGCACCGCACTGTTTAACAAATGGCGGCGCATGATGTGCGGGTTTATTGGCTTGGCACCCGGCCCGGCACTCGGTTCCGGTGGCATGCGTATCGTTAGGTCATGACATGGATGGCACATTGCTTCAGTCCAAGATTTATGCAGGCTATGCAAAGGCTGCTCTGCGCATAGGTCTGGCTTTTGATGTTTACCGCCCCGTGAGCGCTTCAAATCCGCTCGCAACTGGCAATAAAATAGCAACTCTCAAGGCTGCATTTACGGTTCACACCGGAGCTAATTTCAATTTCAATCGCCCTGCCGACTATAAGGCGCCATTGTTTCATGCGCTGCTAGACGGCGCACAAGTTAGTGTTGGCGATTATCTCAAAGGCGCTACGGCAACAATCGGCCCGTTTTTCATCATCAGTAAAGATCCGAATGTTCCAATTTTAGCAGTTCAGACTAACCGCACGATTTCAATTTTCAAGCCTGAAGGCACATTCACAAGACCTCTTGGTATTTCAGGATATGGTGGGACAATAGCCTCGACAGCAAATGCCAATGAGCTTGCTATCATGACGGCATGGCCCGCTGGTGTTTATGAAGGTGCGCGCGGCACTGGTTCAGCTAATTTGCCCGGTGATGCAGGTGCGGGCATGTGGCGCATTTATGTTCCAGCATGGCCCGGTGTTTTGATTTCGCCCGGCTGTATCGTCACCGATGATGTTGGCAACCGCATGATTGTAAGGTCTGCCGAGTTGACTGATTTTGGCTGGAACATTCAAGCGATTCAGGCGCTGGTATAATGGCTGATTTACTTGATGTTGAAAGCGCTCTGGCGGCACTTTGTGCTGCAACGATTTACCCTCTAGGGATAAATCAACCCAGCGCTGCGGGTGTGCCGTGCCGTATTTATCCGGGATGGCCAAACGAATCT
>JAYVCU010000278.1:0-11764 GCA_043749835.1 Hyphomicrobiales bacterium | reverse complement strand
TAGGCTCCCCCATATTTAATGCGCAACTGGTTCGGTGCCATGCCGTAAGCGGCTGCGAAATGGGCGTAAAACTGGCTCGTAGAGCCAAAACCTCTGTGTTCGGCGACAGCTGCAATGGCCACATCACTTTCCAATAAAAAGCTGCGGGCGCGCAGCAGACGCATGCGCAAGATGAATTGCTTGAGCGGAATCTTCATGGCTATGGAAAAAATCTTAAGCGCATAGTTGCTATGAAAGCCAGTCATTTCGGTCACGTCTTCATTGCGCATGGGTTGATCTAAATTCTCCAACACATGCCGCACCATGGCCACCACGTGGCGGATATGCGCTGTGGCCAATGTGTGTGCTGCCTTTTTGCTGGCCTAAGGCTGTTTGATGTGCAGTCCTTGTGCCTTTATGCGCATCGTTTACTTGACCCAAGCTGTATGGCCGCTTTACAAATTATTTTAACCATATGGGCAGAGCGTCAGCGCTTATTGGCTGCGCCGCAGTCAATGTAATACGATGGCAAAATTTGAACACCCCAATTTTCAACCACAGCTTTCTAACTTCTCGCGGAAGCTTGACGCGCAATCCACATCCGAGCAGTGCTGGCGCGTGCTGCAAATACTGTTTGCTGATACCGTCGGTTGCGCGTTGTTCACGGTCATGACTGTTGATATGAAAAACCAATTGGCGCGACGGGCTTACTCAAGCAACATCGCGGCCTACCCGGTTTCAGGCACCAAGCCCATCCACTATGATGCATGGTTTGATATTGTGCACCGCCAAAAGCGCTGTTTCGTTGCTAATACCATTGCAGAGATTGCAGCCGTTTTCCCAGACCATGAGAAAATCTGGTCATTGGGCTGCGGTTCAGTTGTTAATCTGCCATTGGTTGTTGCTGGAGAACTTGTGGCCACAGTCAACGTCCTCCACGCCGAACACCACTATAGGCCAGAGCGCGTTGCAATCATTGAAACCAAACTTGCCGGGCCGTCTCTGCTGGTCTATGAAAAAGCAATATACCTGAATTCTATTTCTCCAGCGAATTGACTTGCGTTCTGATGCGCGACAGGCACTATAATCTGACTTCTGTTAATAAGGTCAGGAATGAATAACGCCACCGTTGAGAGTGCCGGAATGCAAACGCTATTACGCGTCCTATCATTTATCGGCACGCTGATACTGACGTTTATTGGCCTCACAGCCGTGACATTTGTAATCTCGCGCTTCATGGCCGTAGACCCGGTTCTGGCCGTGGTTGGCGATAAGGCCACGCAGGAAGTCTATGACAAAGCCCGCGAAGCACTGGGGCTCAACCGTTCTATCCCGGTTCAATATCTGGCTTATCTCGCCAGAATCATGGTCGGCAATTTTGGTAAATCAGTGATGACCTCGCACCCCGTGCTGCAAGATCTTCTCCACTTTTTCCCCGCAACATTTGAGTTGGCAACAATCGCAACAATACTTGGTGTGGCTATCGGTGTGCCTGCGGGTGTTGCTGCGGGCGCAAAAAAAGGCAAATGGCCTGATCACTTTGTTCGCATTGTAGGCCTGTTTGGATATTCAATTCCGGTGTTCTGGCTCGGTCTTGTCTTCCTGTTCATATTCTATGGAAAGCTCGGTTGGGTTTCGGGTCCAGGGCGGTTGGATATTGGCTACGACGATATCGTCCCCACCCACACCGGAATAATTCTGGTCGATAGTCTCATCGAAGGTGAATGGTCCGTGTTTCGCAATGCTTTAAGTCACATCATTCTGCCCGCCAGCATCTTGGGCTATTTCTCGATTGCCTATATCGCGCGCATGACCCGCAGTTTCATGATCGATCAGTTGAGCCAGGAATATATCACAGCGGCGCGCATCAAGGGTCGCTCCTTCTGGGGTGCTGTCTGGACCCATGCCTTTCCAAACATCATGGTGCCGCTGATCACGGTGATTGGTTTGAGTTACGCCTCACTGCTAGAAGGTGCCGTTCTCACTGAAACGGTTTTCTCTTGGCCGGGCCTTGGGCTCTACATCACCAAATCGCTCTTTAACGCCGATATGAATGCCGTGCTCGGTGGCACTTTGGTTGTTGGTGCGGTATTCATCGGCGTCAATGCGCTTTGCGATTTCCTTTATAAGATATTTGACCCAAGGCTGAGCCGGGCATGAGCACACTGCAATCATCGAACCTATCGTGGCGAAGCTGGCTTGCCAGTGAAACGCCAAAATCGCGCACGCAGGCCATCAGCGGTAACGTTTATCAAAGCATACGTGCCGTTACGTCAAACCCTGCCGCACTTGCGGGGCTCATCATTGTGATTATTCTGTTGCTGATTGCGATTTTCGCTGGCGTAATTTCGAACGGCGTCTCGCCCTATAACCAGGTACTGGCTGACCGACTTGAGCCTCCCAGCGCCAGGCACTGGTTTGGCACGGATGAACTTGGTCGCGATATTTTTGCGCGCGTCGCCTATGGCGCCCGTGTTACCCTCACTATCATCATGCTGGTTTCAATTGTAGTCGCACCAATTGGCTTGGCAGTAGGAACACTTGCCGGTTATCTGGGCGGCTGGATTGATATCGTCTTAATGCGCATTACCGATGTATTTCTGGCTTTCCCTCGCTTGGTCTTAGCCTTGGCCTTTGCGGCAGCTTTGGGGCCGGGAATTGAAAATGCGGTGATCGCAATTTCACTGACCGCTTGGCCACCTTATGCACGTATGGCGCGTGCGGAAACCATTGCGATCAAAAACAGTGACTTTATTTCTGCCGTAGTGTTGCAAGGCGCCTCGACAGCGCGAATCTTGTTTCGCCATATCGTACCATTGTGCGTATCATCGCTGATCATCAGGCTAACACTGGATATGGCAGGCATTATCTTGACGGCAGCGGGCCTGGGTTTTCTGGGGTTGGGAGCACAGCCACCTGCGGCCGAATGGGGTGCGATGGTGTCGTCTGGGCGCGATGTCATCCTTGATCAATGGTGGGTGGCAACAATACCGGGGTTTGCCATTTTTATCGTCAGTCTGGGTTTTAATCTTCTGGGCGATGGGCTGCGCGATGTTTTTGATCCAAAAGCCTCATGAATGAAGTTCCGCTGATCGAGGTCGAAGATCTCAACGTGTCCTTCCACGGGCGCGGTGGCACCACACACGCGGTGCGCGATGTCAGCTTTGCGTTGGGCAGAGAACGCCTCGGCATAGTGGGTGAATCAGGTTCCGGGAAATCAACAACAGGCCGCGCTCTTCTGGGACTCATTCCCGCACCAGCGATTGTTACCGCCAGGCAGATGCGTTTTAAGGGGCAAAGCCTTGTTGGCCTGAATGATCGCCAATGGCAGCAGTTACGTGGTCAACACATTTCTATGGTGATGCAGGATCCCAAATACTCACTTAATCCCGTCGTCAAAATCGGCCATCAGATTAAGGAAACCTATGTGCTGCACCACAATGCCTCAAAGGAAGAGGCCCGCAGGCGCACACTTGATATGCTGGAAGCCGTAAAAATTCGCGACCCGGAAGCCGTCTATCACCTTTATCCGCATCAACTTTCGGGTGGCATGGGCCAACGCGCCATGATTGCCATGATGTTGATCGCCGAACCAGAGATCCTCATCGCCGATGAGCCGACTTCGGCGCTGGATGTGACCGTTCAAAACGAAGTGTTGCGCATCCTTGACGATCTTGTCACTGATCGTGGCATGGGACTGATTTTTATCAGCCACAATCTAACGATCGTCTCAAGCTTTTGCGACCGCGTGCTTGTCATGTATGGCGGGCGGATTGTCGAAGAGTGTAAGGCCAGCGAATTACATAAGGCCGCACACCCCTACACCCAGGCCCTCATCAGGGCTGCCCCGCTTCTTACTCATCCCGTGAAAACCTTGAGTGTTGTTGTGCGCGATCCAGCGTGGTTGCGATGATCGAAGTGCGCGGATTGTCTGTCACTTTCAGAAATAAAGGACGCACGGTACATGCCGTTCAGGATGCCTCATTCCACGTCCAGGAAGGTGAAACCTTTGGCATCGTCGGAGAATCCGGTTCTGGCAAATCGACAATTCTTAAGGCCATTGCCGGGCTGATCGAACCATCGCCTCATTCTTTATTGATTGCAGGCCAGGAGATAGGAGCAAAGCGCAGTAAAGCTGAACGCAAACTCATGCAATTTGTGTTTCAGGATCCCTATGCATCACTGCATCCGCGCCAAACCGTCAATGATATTTTGCGCGAACCGTTGACAATTCACGGCATTGCCGATGTTGACGCAGCGGTTTCAAAGGCCCTTGCGGATGTGGGCTTGCAGCCCCTGCACCGTTACCGTTATCCGCATCAACTTTCCGGCGGCCAGCGCCAACGCATTGCCATTGCCCGTGCCCTCATTCTCAAACCGCGCATTCTATTGCTCGACGAGCCTACGTCGGCATTAGATGTATCAATCCAGGCTGAAATTCTGAATCTGATTTCAGATTTGCGGCAAAGCTACAAGCTTACCAGCATTCTTGTTAGTCATGATCTGGCCGTGGTCGCACACCTCTGCAGCCGCATTGCGGTAATGCGTCTTGGAAAAATTGTCGAAATTCTAAGTGTGGAAGACGTGCGGCAGGGCCTTACCCAGGAAAAATACAGTGCAGAGCTGTTGGCGGCCAGCATTGGTTATAGCCGAAGTGGCTAGGGGCTTGCTTGTTTTCAAAAAAGCGTCTCCAATAAGAGTCCGAATTTAAGGCTATTTTGCCTGACAATTCTACAAATAAACAGGGAGAATTTTGATGTTGAAGACATTTAAATATGCACTTCTCGCAAGCGCCATTTTCGCACTCATGCCGCAGGCTGTTGCAGAAACCCCCGCCGATACCTTGGTCATCGCCAAGACCATTGACGACATCATTTCGCTAGATCCAGCTGAAGCCTATGAGTTTATGGGCATTGAAGTGATCGCCAACACCTATGACCGCATTATGCGCTTTGAACCAACAGATATTACCAAGCTGGTTCCCGGCATGGCCGAAAGCTATACAGCCAGCGCTGATGGCAAAACCTTTACCTTCAAAATGCGTGGCGGCCAGAAATTTGCGTCGGGCAATCCGGTCACGGCTGCTGACGCTGTGTTCTCGCTGCAGCGCGTTGTTAAACTCGATAAAACCCCCGCCTTTCTGGTTGGCCAGTTAGGTTGGACCAAAGACAATGTCGAAAGCATGGTTAAGCTTGTTGATGATGCAACATTCACCATAACAATTGGTGAGGACTACTCTCCATCACTTGTGCTGGCCTTGCTCTCTTCGGTTGTTGGCTCGGTTGTCGACAAGAAACTGGCGATGGAACATGAAGCCGCTGGTGATATGGGCAATGCCTGGCTCAAAACCAATTCAGCTGGTTCGGGTGCGTATAATCTAAAATCGTGGAAGGCCAGCGAAAGCGTTTCGTTGGAAGCCAATCCAAATTATCGTGGCGGCGCGGCAAAGTTAAAACGTGTTATCATCAAGCATGTTGCCGAGCCTGCAGCCCAACGCCTGTTGATTGAAAAAGGTGATGTGGATATTGCGCGCGACATGCAACCTGATCAGATTGCCGGCATTGCTGGCAATAAGGATATTACTGTCAGCACAATTCCACAGGCAGCACTTTATTATGTGGCGATGAATTTGAAGACCACTGAGTTCCAAAATCCAAAAGTGCGGAAGGCGCTGCACTATCTCATTGACTATGAAGGCATGGCCAATTCATTTTTAAAGGGTAAAGTAAAAATCCATCAAGCCTTCTGGCCATCAGGTTTTTGGGCTTCCCTGGACGATAATCAATATACCTATGATCCAGTGAAAGCCAAAGCTTTGCTGGCTGAAGCCGGCGTCAAGGACGGAATCGAATTCACACTGGATACGCCCAACAAGGCTCCGTTCAGCACTATGGCTCAGTCGGTGCAAAACAGTATGGCCAAGGGCGGCGTGAAAGTGACACTTGTACCTGCTGAAGAAAAAGCTGTGCTGACTAAATATCGCGCCCGTGGCCACCAAATGTTAATCGAAAATTGGGGCCCCGATTATATGGATCCGCACACCAACGCCGACACCTTTGCCCGAAACACCGATAATTCCGATACGGCAAAGTCCAAGCCCCTGGCGTGGCGGAACTCGTGGGATATTCCAGAGCTTTCCAAGCGCACTGACGCGGCAGTGCGTGAGCGTGATGCCGACAAGCGCAAGCAAATGTATTTGGATTTACAAAAAGACGTAATGGATCAAGGCCCAATCATGATCATGTTCCAAGACACGGTGCAGCTCGCAACACGTGCCAATGTGAAGGGTTATGTGATGGGATCAAGCTCTGATGTGGTCTATTACAACCTGACTACCAAATAGAAAAACATCCTTCGGCGTGTTTCTTGCGAACGACAATTTCGCAAAAACACGCCATTTTTTTTGTGAGATTTTGGGAACGGATCAAACTTGGATATTCAACCGGTTTTTGATGGCCATAATGATGTGCTGTTGCGGTTAGTGCATAAGCGAAAACCGTACGTCGAAATGGATTTCATAAACGGTGACGGCAGGGGCCAGCTTGATCTTCCACGGATGCTAAAAGGTAAATTCGGCGGCGGTATATTCGCGATCTATATTCAATCGCCAGGTGTTGATCTGGGCAGACTTGATGACTTGATGCAAGGTGCTGAATATGACGTGCCGCTGTCACCGCTGATTAATTCACGCGACGCATCGCCACTTGCCCTCGAAATGGCAGCACTTCTGTTTCGTATTGAAAAGGCCTCCAAAGGAGCCTTTAAATTGTGCCGCAGCGCAAGCGATTTGAACCAGTGTTTTGCAACCGGAACAATTGCAGGCGTCATGCACCTTGAAGGCGCCGAGCCCATTGATGCAGACCTTAACACTCTTGAAGTCTTGTATCATGCGGGCCTGCGATCGCTGGGCCCGGTGTGGAGCAGGCCCACAATTTTTGGTCACGGCGTGCCGTTCCGCTTTCCCAGTACGGGTGACACCGGGCCTGGCCTCACCGACGCAGGCAAAGCTTTGATTAAAGCCTGCGACGAACTTGGTATCGCCATTGATCTTTCACACATGACAGAAAAAGGCTTTTGGGATGTGGCAGCCATCACTAAACATCCGTTGATCGCGTCGCATTCGAACCCCCATGCCATTTGCCCCCATGCACGCAATCTCAGTGATAAACAGTTGGATGCGATTGCTGAAACCGGCGGTATCGTAGGGCTCAATTTTGCCACGTGTTTTCTCAATCCAGATGGGCAGCGCGATCCCACAACCACGTTTGAGATAATGTTGCGACATATTGATTATCTGGTTTCCAAACTGGGCATCGACCACGTCGGTTTTGGATCGGATTTTGATGGGGCCATGGTTCCCGCTGTTATTGCCGATGTCACCGGTCTGCCCAAGCTTCAGCACGCTATGCACGCACATGGCTATGATGCAGCATCAATCATGAAAATTACCCACCAGAACTGGCTGAACGTGTTGGCCGCGTGCTGGTCAGCTTGAGTAATGCCGATTTGATTTAAGGGAGCATAGAAGTGCTCAATCAAACATAATCCCGCAAATACGTTTCACAGAGCACCACTGTTCCTTCGGTATATGGCAATCCCATGGATTTGGCCAATTCGGTTTCGTCGTGCGATCCAATCCACGCCACCAGAAGCAAACGGCGCAACATTATAAACGTTGGAATCTCGTCTGCATCTGCCTGTTCCAAAATTGCCGATTTGCGATAACCGCGCTTCCAGGCTTCGATTAATTCCGGCACCTGTGGATCATGTTCATAAAATGAAACAGGTGTTGCGGCGTCATACATAAACCAGCCAAAGCCACAATCATCAAAATCAATTGCTTTTATGACTGAACCATCCATCAATAAATTGGCCAAACGCAAATCACCATGAATTAATCCAAAACGATTTTCATTTTTTTGATACGCCGCCAACCGTGTTTCAATCAGATCAACAGTGCGGCCAAAAAGCTTTTCTTTGGCGGCATCAACACCGATCCCTTCGCGCCACCGTCCCCAATGCGGATTGGTCTCTCCCAAACTTGTTTCAAAATCCCATAAAGGCCGCGTGAAGAACGGGGGTCTTTTCCACGTGACAGAATGGCGATGCATCCGCGCCGTCACTTCACCCAGCATTTCAAACGGCTTCACCAAATCTTGTTCGATACCCGGTTCCATACCCGCTTCCCATTCAGACAAAACCACATGGCGCGGGCGCGCCAAATGGGGATGCCGCACCGTCTGAATAATCTCAGCATTCAAGCCTTTTACTGGACGTGGTGTGATCACAACGCCCGCCTCACGCAACGCCGTCAACCACGCCAGCTCAGACTCAATTGCTGCCTTTGAACGATATCCTTCGCGGTGAATGCGCAAAGCCCAGCTTTGACCATCCGCCGCCTCAACTTTGTAGGTTGCATTCTCAGATAAATTAATCATCTGCATTGTCAAAGATTTTGGCAGCGCATAATGCGCGGTTGCTAAATGTGCAACCTCCAACAAAATCTGCAACTGTTTTTCATGAGGCATCGTATCAAGCAATTCGGGTAATTAAGTGAGTTTCCAACGCCACCAATGATGCTAGCCTTTTCGCGCAGCGATCGGCAGCGCATATTTGTCAATCACGACACCAAAAATTATATTTCCGATCTTTAGGTTTCCGTGAACCGCGTCAGGTTGAAGTGAAAGAACTTGGAGCACGGCCGTTTCTCCGTCACTGCAGGCAAGCAAAATCTTTAGCCCAACCGATAGTTGATGCGTGTTGTTGCCATATCGTCCTGAACAAATTGTGCCCTCGGCATTTGTGGCATCAATTCCATCGACACTCAGAATTGCGCGCCACGGATATGCCGATGAAAACTTAGTTTGGTCGTCCTCAGCAGCAAGCAGTGGTGACGCTGCTACGTCTTCAGGCACCACAGGCGTTCCAGGATCACTATCACCAGCAGTCTTGCTGCCAATTTCTGAAACAGCCTTTCCAGGCCGTATGTCTAAAGCGTCAGTTGGAGGATGAGTTAGAGAAGGTGAAGGAGTGGCTGGCAAGACCGATTTTGACGTAATCTGCGCAGCATTTTGCGGTGCAGTTGTCCCAGGCCCCATAACATCTTCCAGCTTGTTCACACTGCAAGCTGAAGCCATCAGTGCAAGCCCCAAAAAAACGCCACGCCGCAGCGAAACGTTGAGTATTCTAAATGATTCAAGGAAACTAAAGCTCTCGCTCATCATCGATGTCCAGATGCGCTATTTAATAGTCGCAATTTGTCTTAAACTATTATGCAATATACTCTGAAATTGTTTATCAGTAATCAGTTTAGCATCGTCCGGTCGGTCACCGATGTGCTGAACGAATTCAAGGGAAGCACATGGCGCGTCGGGCAAATGATCTAAAATTCGCGTCGGAGTATGATGCCGCTTTGCGCCAGGGTACGCCAAAGGGCCTTGCACTTCTTGTTTTTCTTTTGGCATTAATGATTACAGCATTCCTGGCTTGGGCGAACTGGGCCAAATTGGACGAAGTTACACGCGGCGAAGGCCGGGTCATCGCGTCCAGTAAAACCCAGTTAGTTCAAAGTCTTGAAGGTGGTATTATAAAGGAATTGCTGGTCCGCACCGGTGATCACGTTAAAAAGAGCGATATCCTTGTGCGCATGGATGACATCGGCTTCGCCTCGAATTTAGGCGAGGTGACAGCCAAGATGATGACATACACCGCGCGCACCACCAGATTGAAATATGAAGCTGAAGGAGATCTTTCCAAACAGCCCGAATTTCGCGCCGATCTGGTCAGCGGTGTGCCGGATCTTGTACAGAATGAGATCAATCTGTTTCATGCGAGGCGAAACAGCCTTCAAAATCAGATTTCAATCCTCAACGAACGCGTGGAACAGCGCATGCGTGAGCTTGGCGAGGCCAAGGCCAATCTTGACCGGTTTAAGAGCAACTTGAGTTTGGCAAATGAGGACATGAAGCTTAAAAAACCATTGGCAACGCAAGGCATTGTGCCACGCACAGAGATCATTAAATTAGAACGCGATATCGCCGACACCGTCGGCCAGATTGCGGCAGTCAACGAAACTGTCCCAAAACTTGAAGCCGCAATTCGCGAAGCACAAAAAGAGGTCAAACAGCAGGAGGATAAATTCCGCCAGGATGCGCGCACTGACCTTTCCGAAGCTGATGCTCAGTTATCAGTAACCCAGGAAACCTTACGTGCCGCCAAGGACAGGGTTTTTCGTGCCGACATCAAATCGCCGGTCGATGGTATCGTTAACAAAATTAACAGCAATACAGTTGGCGGCGTGGTTCAGGCTGGCCAAACGCTGATCGAAATTGTGCCGCTTGACGATACCTTGCGCGTCGAAGCCAAGATCAGACCCAGCGACATCGCCTTTGTGCGGCCAAGTCAACACGCCGTGGTAAAAATTACAGCCTATGATTTTTCGATTTTTGGTGGTCTTGAAGGCGAAGTTGAACGCATTTCAGCTGATAGTGTTTACGACGAGCAAACCAAAGAAAACTTTTATCTCGTAACCGTTAAAACTTTAGCGACCCAGTTAAAATCAGAAAAAGAGAATTTGCCTATCATCCCCGGAATGGTCGCGTCAGTCGACATTTTAACGGGGAAAAAGAGTGTTCTCGATTATCTGCTCAAGCCCATCAACAAGGCGCGTAACGAAGCCCTACGCGAACGATAGAAATTGGTACAGTCGCGCAAGCCTCCGTTTACCATCTGCTATCGCCGCCTGCATCCTTGCTCTTGCTAGCGTTTTTGCAAGCCAAGGTGCAGCACAGGCTAGCCCTCGATCCCAAACGCCCGGAAAGCCCCTCATGCCGTCAGGCGTTTTTGGGTCGCTTGAATTTGCAACCAATGCTCCCGCCGGAACGCAGCAGTGGCTGAAGGTGCAATCGCGTATGCGTGGCGAGGCACCACTTTATGCAAAATGTGACAGAGGCGATGATGACTGCCCCGCTTATCTTGCCACGTGGCGCCGCGATCTTAAGGAATGGAAGTCCTACAGCCCGGCCATCCAGCTTGAGTTGGTGAACGCTTATGTCAATCATCAGATCAAATATACCTCTGATGAAGTAAGCTTCGGAGCAGCGGATTATTGGGCCTCGCCGGCGCAATCCTTGAAGGGGCAGGGCGATTGTGAAGACTATGCCATCGCCAAATATGCTTCGTTGCGTGAGCTGGGCTACGCTGATGCTGATCTGCGCATTGTCATAGTCAACGACATGCACAAGATGTTAGGACACGCTGTTCTAAGTGTCAAAACCCGCGGAGGCACGATGATCCTGGACAATCAAAATGTCCTGCCCAGGCGCGATTCAGCCTTAGGGCATTATGCGCCGCTCTATTCATTAAATGCCGGAGGCCATTGGCTCAACATTGCAACACGCGCGATCAAGGTGAAACAAGCGGTTGACGTGGTGGCCGCTGCGGGCAGCCCGAAGGAACTCCGCGGAACGGTGTCTGACTTTCCCACTGAGCCAACACCAGCTCTCGAACTTCGCCCTAGCTTTGCCGTGGCTGACGTCACACCAGCCGAAGCTCAGGCACAAGACTTCCCGCACGCTGCAACGCTCAATGATGATCGACGCTGACCTGACTGGAAATCAAACAACAACGGTGTGATTGGTATTGTTGTCGTCGTGATAGAGGATATTGACGTGGGTCGCGGTTGCTCCAGTTACAGTGGCAACCGTGGTCCAAGTTTGCCCTCCAACACTCCCATTAACGTCAACTTGCAAAGCGCCACCAGCTGCCACTTGCACATATTCCGCAG
>JAYVCU010000277.1:0-18528 GCA_043749835.1 Hyphomicrobiales bacterium | reverse complement strand
TTCGCCCTACGCGGAGTATGACTGGCTTTGGTGTTGCCCACAACCACCCGAAATCGTCATTACTGCGAACGCGGGAATGACGCCGATCAGGCGTGGTCTTGGCTTAGTAGAAAGCCCAGTAGCCAGCCCGCACCTGATGCCATAGAACTTGATGCATGAGTCCCTTGCGCCCCACGTTGCACATGCTTCCCCAAATCGGTTGGAAGGAAGACGTTGCATTGCCAGAAATCGGAATTGGCAAATTGATTGCCAAAATTGACACGGGTGCCAAATCTGCGGCGCTCCATGCAGAGAATATCACGATTATGGGCCGACGCGTGGGTTTTACCATGGAACTGGGCGGCAAGCGGCGCAACTGCCTGGCGCGCTTTTCTGAACTCAAACGGGTAAAAAGCTCAAATGGCCAAAGCGAACTCCGACCTCTCATCGAGACTGAAATTGAAATTGGCGCGCATCGCTTTAGTATCATCATCTCGTTGACAGACAGAGCCGATATGGGGGTTCCGATGCTATTGGGGCGCGAGGCGATTATAGGCCGGTTTCTCGTCAACCCCGCAAAACGTTTTATGCTGCGTTCGCGCAAGGTGGTATCGTGAAGATCGCACTGCTCACACGCAACGCGAAACTGTATTCACACCGACGCCTCATTGAAACGGCGGTGGGGCGCGGGCATGAGATTATGCCGATTGACTATCTGCGCTGCTATATGAACATCACCTCGCTTAAGCCTGAGCTGCGCTATTTAGGCGAAAAGCTGGAAGGTTATGACGCCGTGATCCCGCGCATTGCGGCATCACACACTTTTTACGGACTTGCTGTGCTGCGACAGTTTGAGATGATGGGCGTTTATCCACTCAACGAAAGCGTTGCGATTGGTCGCAGCCGCGACAAGCTGCGATCACTCCAAATTCTGGCACGTGATGGTGTGGGGCTGCCAGTTACTGCTTTTGCCAATGAGACAAGCCGCACCGAAGAGATTTTAAAGTTGGTGGGCGGTGCGCCTGTGGTGATCAAACTGCTTGAAGGCACACAAGGCATTGGGGTGGTTTTAGGCGAAACGCATAAATCAGCCAAGTCTGTGATCGAGGCCTTTCGCGGCGCTGACATTAACATTCTTGTGCAAGAGTTTGTGCAGGAAGCTGAGGGAAGAGATATTCGTGCCTTTATTGTGGGCCGCAAAATTGTAGCGGCGATGGAACGTAAAGGACCAGATGGTGAGTTTCGTTCTAATCTTCACCGCGGCGGCACGGCGGTAATGGTAAACCTAACCCCAGCAGAAAAAGCCACGGCGCTTAAAGCGGCACAATCTATGGGATTGAATGTTGCGGGTGTTGATTTGCTGCGCTCAAAGCGAGGCCCAGTGGTGATGGAAGTTAACTCCTCACCCGGGCTTGAGGGCATTGAGGAAGCTTCCGGCATAGATGTAGCCAAGACCATATTAGAATTTTTGGAGCGCGCGGCAAAGCCGGGGCATACCAAAACGCGGGGCCGTGGATGAGCGCTTTTGAAATCGGGGGCATCGCCATCCAAACGGGAACCGCTGAAACAGTTGAACTTGAAGTTTCGGTTTTGGCAAACAGTACACGCTTTGATTTGACCGTGCATGTGGTACATGGCGAAAAACCTGGACCTTGTGTGTTTCTGTCCGCGGCTATGCACGGCGATGAAATTCAAGGTGTTGAAATTGTGCGCCGTGTGCTTGTGGCATTGCGCGGAAAACCGTTGGCTGGAACCATACTTGCGGTTCCCATTGTGAACAGTTTTGGGTTTGTGAATCACTCGCGTTATATGCCGGATAGACGCGATTTGAATCGTTCATTTCCAGGATCGGACCGCGGATCTTTGGCTTCATTGCTGGCTGATTTGTTTTTCAGCCAGGTCGTTGCGCGTTGCCAATATGGGATTGACTATCACACCGCAGCCCTGCACCGCACCAATCTGCCGCAAATTCGTATCGCACCCGATGATAAAGAATTAGCACCTTTAGCAGAGGCATTCGGGCCACGTGTGGTTTTGGCCTCAAAAACACGTGAAGGCAGTTTACGTGAGGCGGCGGCAAAAATTGGCGTAAAAATGTTGCTCTATGAAGGCGGTGAAGCGTTACGATTTGATGAAGCTGCGATTGATGCGGCGGTACAAGGTACGCTGCGTTTTCTCAAATTTCTTGGTATGACCGAAGTGGCCTTGCCCATTCTGCCACATATGAAGCCCATTCATTCGTCTTCAAGTGCGTGGGTGAGAGCACCAGAGGGCGGTATTTTGCACAGCTTGCGGCGCACCGGTGACCGTGTGGGTGCAGGTGAAGAGATTGGCGTAGTGACTGGACCCTTGGGGCAAACGCCTGTGGCTGTGTTGAGTGATTACGACGGCATCATCGTCGGCCGCACCAATCTGCCAATCGTCAATCGCGGCGATGCGCTTTTCCATATTGCCCGCAGCAAGGGCCGCCCACGCGTGGTGCAGGCGGTGCCAGATGAGGATGAAATTATTTAGCTGTAGCTAAAATGTTTGCTCCAGCTTGACCTGTGGTGTTGGCAGCTTTGCCCCACAGTTGTTGTACGCGCGCATCGCGGCCACAACCTTTTCGATATTCTTCATAGGCAAAAGATTGTTTTACATAGCCAAAGCGCGTGAGTGTTCTTTTATCGCTCTGATAGTAATTCTGGTGATAATCTTCAGCATCTGCAAAAGTTGTGAAATCACGAATAGGGGTTACGATTTTTTGGCCTAAGTCTTTTTCCGCCTCCGATTTGGCTTCTTCAGCGGCCTTGCGTTGTTCATCATTCATGGTGAAAATGACAGAGATATAAGCGTCACCGCGGTCACAGAATTGGCCACCTGCATCAACCACATCAGTGGTTCGCAAGAAGTATCGCACGAGGTCTTTAAAGGTCACTTTGTCTGAATCAAAAGTGATTTTCAATGCCTCCTGATTGCCTTCATGGTTTTGATACGTGGGGTTCTTAATTTTTCCGCCAGCATAGCCAGAAATAGTCTCGCTGACGCCTCTCACTTTGTCAAAATTAGATTCCATACACCAGAAGCAGCCACCAGCGAAAATGGCCGTTTCGGTTTTGGCCTGGGCATGACCGATGCCGAATCCAACAATCACAGCGGCAAGGGCGAAAGAGGCAAGTGATTTTTTCATGATGATCTCCATTATTATTATATAGCCGATCAAGCCTTGAATCACCAATCACACTGACACACAAATTTGTGAATTGCCTGCGATCAGGAAACCGCAATCGCGCGAAGTTTCATAAAGGGCAAAGCCCATGAGGGTGATGAATAATCATCAATTCCAATGTTTTACGTTCTTAGCGTGGAAAGAAGACAGCATAAACATTGCCTGCACTGCTAACCACTTCACTATTTTGGCTGACGATCGCATAGGCCCCACGGTGGCGGCTTTCGACGACTGCACCTCTGGTAACTTCTGCAATGATGGGATTGGCCATGATGGTATTAGCTTAGCACACCCAGCAGATGTGGCCACATCTCACGGCTGCCGCGGTAGATCATTTCAACGGCAACATAAAAAATTACAGAAAGGCCAAGATAAGCAATCCCTGGAAAACGATGTAGGACTTTGGCAATCACAGCGGCGGCAAGGCCCATCAACGCGACCGACAAAACTAGACCCACAACGAGTACATAAGGGTGATCCCTTGCAGCACCGGCAACGGCCAAGACATTGTCAAGTGACATCGAAACATCGGCCACAAAAATTTGCATGACAGCTTGGTTGAAAGATTTGGTTTTTGTTCCGCCGATTGCTCCATCGGCGTTCAAATCATCGTCCTCTAAAACTTCGGCAGCGTCATCGGCACTGCGGCTCTCACTGAGTTCGCGCCACATTTTCCAACACACCCACAGCAATAAAAGTCCACCGACGAGAACGAGACCAATGACTTTCAGAAGTTGGACTGCGATGGTCGCAAACGCTATGCGCAACACCGTGGCCAATATAATTCCAACCAACAAAGCCTTGTTGCGCTGCTGCTTGGGCAGGCCAGCAGCGGCCATGCCGATGACGATGGCATTGTCTCCCGCCAAAACAAGATCAATCATCACCACCGTGGCAAAAGCTAGCCAGGCATCTGACGACGTCAAATCAAACTGCAATACTGGCATCCTCAAATATTACAGGTTAGTTAGGTAGTGAGTTTCCATTTTGCAAGAGTGGATTCAGCCGCCCAGCGTGCGTTTCAGGAAACCATCGAATATGGGAACTCTAATCTGGTACTGTGCATATAAATTTTCTTCCGGAGTTAATCGGTCAAACTAAACACGGAAAAGCTGTTGTCGAACTCTCCGCGCGCACTAGGAGTGGAGCATCTGCTAAAGTTATAGTTTTACCTTTTGTACTGTTCCAGATAGATCAACCTTTCTTATTTTGCCTATTGGCCACTAAATCGTTAACTACCGTTGGGTCGGCCAGCGTTGAGGTGTCACCCAAACTGCCGAAATCATCTTCAGCTATTTTGCGCAAGATGCGGCGCATGATTTTGCCACTGCGGGTTTTAGGTAATCCAGGGGCGAATTGAATTTTGTCTGGAGCGGCAAAAGCGCCGATTTCTTTTCTTACATGTGAGATGAGTTCATTGCGTGTGTCATCTGTGCCATGTTTTCCGTCGATCAAGGTAACGTAACAATAAATACCCTGGCCTTTGATGTCATGCGGATATCCCACCACGGCTGCTTCGGACACACCTGCACAACCAACAAGTGCGGATTCGACTTCAGCCGTGCCGATGCGGTGGCCGGACACGTTCAGCACGTCGTCCACTCGGCCGGTGATCCAGTAATAGCCATCGGCATCGCGCTTGCATCCGTCACCCGTGAAATACATGCCTTTGTAAGTTGAGAAATACGTTTCCACAAAACGCGGGTGATCGCCATACACTGTGCGCATCTGGCCCGGCCAGGAGTCCAGAATAACCAGATTTCCGGAGGTTTCGCCTTCTAAAAAGTTCCCTTTTTCATCCACCAGAGCTGGCTTAATGCCGAACAATGGGCCGCACGCAGAGCCGGGCTTCAGCTTATGAGCGCCGGGCAGCGGCGTCATCATGCAACCACCCGTTTCAGTTTGCCACCACGTGTCAATAATCGGGCAGCGCCCTTCGCCCACGACGCGGTGATACCATTCCCAGGCCTCTGGATTAATGGGCTCACCCACTGAACCAAGCAGGCGGATAGATTTGCGTGAGGTTTTCTTTACGGGCTCATCGCCATGCTGCATGAGGGCACGCAGGGCTGTTGGTGCGGAATAAAATATGCTCACCTGATGCTTGTCCACCACTTCCCAGAAGCGCGAATAATTTGGATAATTCGGGACACCTTCAAACATCAGAGATGTGGCCCCCATAGCCAGTGGGCCATAAACGATATAGGTATGGCCTGTAACCCAGCCTACATCTGCCGTACACCAGTGAATATCGCCCTCACGATAGTCGAAAACATAATGGAAAGTAGAGGCGGCATACGTGAGATAGCCACCCGTGGTGTGCAACACGCCTTTCGGCTTGCCCGTAGAACCAGATGTATAAAGAATGAACAGCGGGTCTTCGGCCTTCATCTTTTCGGGTTTGCAATCAGTGCCAACGGTGGCAGCCACTTCATGATACCAGTAATCGCGGGCGGCATCGAAAGGCACAGTTGTACCGGTGCGGCGGACAACCAGAACTTTGGCGGGGTTTTTGACCTTGGCAAGCGCTGCATCGGTGTTGGCTTTGAGCGGCACTTTCTTGCCGCCGCGCAGGCCCTCATCGGCGGTGATGATGACGCGCGAATCCGCATCATCCATGCGGCCAGCAATTGAGTCGGGTGAGAAACCACCAAAGATCACCGAATGCACGGCACCAATGCGCGTACAGGCCAGCATGGCATAGGCTGATTCCAAAATCATCGGCATGTAAATCGTAACGCGGTCGCCCTTTTTCACACCAAGCTTTTTCAACACATTGGCAAAACGGCAGACTTCTGCGTGAAGGTGATTGTAGGTTATTTTTTTGTCGTCGTAGGGATTGTCGCCCTCCCAGATCAGCGCTGTTTGATCCCCACGCTTTTTCAGGTGGCGATCAATGCAGTTATAAGAGACATTAAGAACACCATCTTCAAACCATTTGATCGAGACGTTGGGATAGGCGAAACTTGTATTCTTGATCTTCGTCGGAAATTTGAACCAGTCGAGTCGCTTGGCTTCTTTCGCCCAAAACCCGTCCGGGTTCTTAACCGAGTCCGCATAGGTTTTTTTATAGGACTCGGCGGTCACATAGGCGCTCTTCTTCCATGCGGCGGGAACGGCATAAGATTTTTCGGTCACTTATTTCTCCCTGGCGGTTTTGGCCTGTTTTCGGCTTTTGCTCGTGTCTAATAAGGTAGGCTAGGATTGGGAAGCGGTTTTTTAGTCTTGGTGTGGCACTTGGCTTTGCAGCCGCCAGACCGACGTTTGTTTAAATTCAGCATCCTCCAAATCACGTGAAACCGGCACTGAATAAGTTGCAAGCTTTTCCAGCTCTTCCTTAGGCAAATAACGTCGGCCCGGATCGCCGATTAAAATTCGGGCGGAGGACTGGTACAGAAACCGCAGGCACTGTTCGGCAGTGGAGCTTTCATAAAACAAGTCTCCGACCAAGATCACATCCACATTGGGCGGCGAAACATACAGCACGTTTTCTTGTGTCACGCACATTTCAACATGGTTCGCGAAAGAATTGATTTTGCAAGCGGCAATGGCGAAGGCATCGATGTCTGCAGCCAGCACCGAGGCCGCCCCGGCTTTTAGCGCCGCAATGCCCACGAGGCCCGAGCCGGATGCAAGATCAAGTACAGTTTTGCCTCGCACTATGTCGGCATGATCGAGAATATATCTGGCCAGGGCTTGCCCACCTGCCCAAGCAAAGGCCCAGAAGGGCGGCGGCAATCCCATTTGGCCCAGTTCAACTTCGGTTTTTTGCCAGATGGGAATAGCCTCATGGGCGAGGTGCAGCTTCACTTCCGGCACGAGAGGCACAACCATAAGATCCGTATGCTGACGAATAAAAGCCGCGTAATCGATCACATTGCATAACCCGCCAGTGTGCAGATATGGGCCCATTCAGCGTCCGTGACAGGCTGCACAGAAAGCCGCGAGTTAACCACCAGCGCCATATCTTTCAGCTTCGGTTGATTTTTGATTTCATCCAATGTGACGTGTCGCGCCAAAGCGGCAACGGCGCGGATGTCCACGCATTCCCACGTGGGATTGTCAGCGGTTGAATCTGTATGCGCCAGTTTGCATACCTCAACCACGCCCACGACGGCCTTGCCAATATTGGAATAATAGAAGAAGCCCTGGTCACCTAATTTCATCGTCCGCATGTTGTTTCGTGCCTGATAGTTGCGGATGCCTGTCCATTCTTCACCCACTTGGCCTTTGGCTTGCAGCTGTTCGAGGGAAAACACATCAGGCTCAGACTTGAATAGCCATTTTGCCATTATGCAACTTCCGGATTTTTCAGAACCCATTTCCAGGCTCTGACTTCAACCGAAGCAAAGAGACCAGCTTTACTGTAGGGATCAGTTCCAGCAATCGCTTCGGCCGCAGCGCGATCTGCCGCTTCGATCATTGCGAGTGTGCCGATACTGACGCCATCATCATTTACGAATGGGCCTGCAAATTTCAGCTTGTCTCCTAACGCGTCCAAATGGGCCAAATGATCGGGCCGCACTTTTGTCCGAAGTTCGGTGCTATTGGGTTTGTCAGTGCAGATAAGTGCATAAAGCATTTCGGATCCTACTCGGTTTCAGCGCGCAAAGGACGGGCTAGCAATTTATGGATTTCGTCGCGTGGCTGGCTTTGACCTGCAACAATTTTGGCCACGGCCTGGATAATGGGGATTTCAATGTCGTGTTGCATTGCGAGCTTAGCCGCTATTCCCGCCGTATAAACCCCTTCCACAACGCCGTTGGATATAGCCATGGCCTCAACAACCGACATACCCTGTCCGATGTTCAAACCGTAAGCGTAATTGCGCGACTTTGTGCTGGAGCACGTCAACATCAGATCACCAAAGCCAGAAAGCCCCATCAAGGTGTCGGACTTGGCACCCCTGGCGCGCGCGAACCGTGAGAGTTCCGCAAAACCTCTGGTGACCAGGCTGGCCCGGGCACTTTCACCCATGCCTTGGCCTTCGCAAATACCACAAGCGATGGCGAAAACGTTTTTTATGGCCCCGCCAATTTCAACGCCCTTCACATCGTCTGTGGGATAAATGCGAAAATGCGGTGTGCTCAGGGTTTCAGCCCAGTGCATAGCCTTGTGCAATGAAGGCCCGGCCAGCGCCACCGCCGTGGGCAAGCCGGAAATCACATCCGCCGCAAAGCTGGGGCCGGAAAGCGCATAATGTTCGGTCTGCGGATGGGTGTCCGATATGACCTCTCCCATTAACTTGCCAGTGGCGCGTTCAATGCCTTTTGCGGCCGATATGAGAGGTGTTGCACCAATGGGAATGTCTATCAAAACCTCGCGCAGGTGCTGTGCTGGAACAGCGGCAATGAACACATCGGTATGCGGCGGCAGAACCGCATTTTTTCGTGACCAAAATGCTACGGTGTGACCTGCCTTTTCAGCCACAAATCCCAAGGCCCTGCCCCAGGCGCCTGCGCCTATAAGGGTTATCTTCATGCTTTAGCGCCCAAGCGGCCGAAGCCGTAAACTGGTGCCGAAACAGCGTCAAGCGGCCAGCGCGGTTTGGCCGCGAAGTCCAATGCGTCGACTAAACCAAGAGTTAAGCGTTCAGCACCGGCCCAAGCAATCATAGCCGCATTGTCTGTACACAAATCAAATGGTGGCACCTCAAGCGTAAAGCCCCACGTGGTACATTCCTTAAGGATCGCCATACGCAATGCTTTATTGGCAGCCACGCCGCCAGCAACGACCAGAACGGGCGATGCGAGGTTATGAACCGCACTAAATATGGCAAAGGCTTTACGCAAGCGGTCTGCTAAGGTTTCAGCAACCGCCAATTGGAAACCGGCGCAGACATCAGCGACATCCTGGGCCGAGAGCAAAACGAGTTTCTGCACAGTCTCACGCACGGCGGTTTTCAATCCGCTGAATGAAAAATTACAATCATCTCGACCTTTGAGAGGTCGTGGAAAATCAAAACGACTGGCATTTCCGTTTTGCGCGGCGATTTCCACTTGCGGCCCGCCAGGATATGGCAGATGGAGCAGCTTTGCCACCTTATCAAAAGCCTCGCCCAGAGCGTCATCAATAGTCGTACCCAAGCGTTGATATTGTCCAACGCCTTCAACCAGTTGGAACTGCGTGTGTCCACCGGACATTAACAGCAACAAATATGGAAACTTTACGTCGCCTAAAAGGCGCGGCGTTAAGGCGTGACCTTCGAGATGATTGACGGCAAGGAAAGGCACATCATGCGCCAGCGCTATGGCTTTGCCTTCCATCATGGCCACAAGCAATCCGCCCAGCAATCCAGGGCCTGCGGTAGCCGCAACGCCGTCTAAAGCAGCGAAACTAACGTGGCTTTGTGCCATGGCTTTGGCAATCAGGCCATCGAGATGCTGCACATGGGCCCGCGCCGCAATTTCTGGAACAACGCCGCCATAAGGCGCGTGGTCTTGCAGCTGCGAATAAACCACATTGGCCAGAATTTCACCGCGCCCGTCACCATGGCGGCGCACCACAGCAGCCGCCGTTTCATCACAGGACGTTTCCAAGCCTAAAATGGTAATAGCAGTCATTCGGGCTTGAGGCTGTAGCAGCCAACCTCTAAATTGGCAATCATGAACGACCTGTTGAGAATCGGTACGCGCGGCTCGCCATTGGCTTTGGCGCAGGCGCATGAAACACGTGCCCGTTTAATGCAGGCTCTGCAACGCGGGCAAGACACATTCGAAATTATCGCAATCAAGACAACAGGCGACATGGTGAGTAATCGCCCTCTCAGTGAAATTGGCGGCAAAGGGCTTTTCACAAAGGAATTGGAAGAGGCCTTGATGGAAGGGCGCATTGATCTTGCCGTGCATTCGATGAAAGACATGACGGCGCATTTGCCGCATGATTTGGAAATCGGCGCTGTATTGCCGCGCGAAGATGCGCGTGACGCTTTCATCAGCATTTCGGCAAAGTCGCTCAACAATTTACCTTATAAGGCTCGTCTCGGTTCATCGTCAGTGCGGCGCACCGCACAAGCATTGCGCTTGCGGCCTGATCTTGTGGTTGCACCCTTTCGTGGCAACGTGGAGACGCGGTTGCAGAAATTAAAGGACGGTGTTGCCGATGCAACATTTCTTGCGGCGGCTGGTCTGCGGAGGCTGGGATTGCAACAGCATATTACGTCGTTGATCAGCACTGACGACATGTTACCCGCCGTGGCGCAAGGGGCGATTGCCATTCAAGTGAAGCGCGGCTCAGGTGCTTTGGACTATGTCGAAAAGATTAATCACCTTGAGAGCAACATCGCGGTTACGTGTGAACGCGCCTTCATGGCGGCACTTGATGGCTCATGCCGTACGCCGATTGCCGGGCTTGCGATTTTGCAAAATGGCGAAGTTGTGTTTCGCGGCGAAGCACTAACCCTGGATGGCAAGCATGTATTCACAACTCGCCGGCAATGTGCTCCTTCTGATGCTGCACGGGTTGGCCGCGATGCGGGTGAAGAAGTAAAAGCAAGGGGTGGATCACTCATTGCTTATTGAGCGCACATGAAACTGATCATCACGCGCCCACGCATTGATGCTGCTGGCCTGGCGGAAAAATTACATGCTATCGGCCACAGCACCATCATCGCGCCACTCTTGGATATTGTGCCGCGTGCCGCTGCAATCCCTGATTTGCCATATCAAGCTATCTGCACCACCAGTGCCAATGGTCTTAGGTGTTTAAGCGCTTCGATTAATTTGCAAATTCCGGTGTTTGCAGTGGGTGAACAATCCGCCGCCGTTGCCCATCAGAAGGGTTTTCACTGTGTTGAAGCAGGGGGCGGCGATGTGGAGGGCCTTGTCCGCCATATTGAAGCGAAACTCAAACCAAAAGGCGGGCCATTGCTTTACTTATCCGGTGCTGAAACGTCAGGCGATTTGGAAGGGCAGCTTGCCAAGCGCGGGTATCATGTTAGCCGGGTGATCACTTATGACGCACTGAAATGCAAATTAGACGAATATATAAACGCCATATCCTCATGTGAGGGCGTTTTGCTTTATTCGCCGCGAACTGCAAAGTTATGGATTGACGAAATTCAGCGCTTAAAACTGCTTCATATTATTAATGGACTTCGCCACTTTTGCCTTTCGGCACAAGTTGCAAAAGTGCTGCCGCAAAATTGGCACGTATTTGTGGCTAAAATGCCTACTGAAAATTCGCTTCTGGCTTTGCTTGATCTCACCCGCGAAGCGGAATAGGTGTGGCGTATGAGCAAAGATAAACAGAGTGACGATATCATTGACGTGGAACCGCACGTCATCAGCGATTCTGCAGTTGGGCAAAAACCAAAAACGGCCAAAGCACGTTTTGGTACATGGAGTGCATTGGGCCTATTGGCCGTGGCTTGCGCTGTGGGCGGGGGCTGGCTGTACCGTGACGTTGTTTCGGATTATCTTCCGTCTAATCAAGAACAAGCCCTTTCTGCGCGATTTGATGTGCTTGAGGCCGCTTCAAAAGACAGCACCAAAAAAGTTGATGCGATTTTCGCGTTGACCGAAGAACTGAAAGCCAAAATCGGCGCGGCACAAGCCGCCTTGGATAAAAGTGCCAAACAGGCGGGAACGATTTCGGCTGAGCAGGAAGTTTTAGTCTCTAAGCTTGCCGAGGCCCAACTGGTTATTGATAGCATGAAAGCGGGTTTTGAAGATTTGAAATCGCGCAGCGGTGCTGTCGCTTCAGCTGCCCCGCCGTCTGCGGCAGATACTGCGCGATTGGAAAAGTTGGAACATGACCTTGCCGCCTTGGAAGCAGCTCAACCAAAAGCCGTGGACCGCGACGCCCTGGTAACGCTCCTTAATCAAGTGAAAGCCAAAGCGGCGGCAGGTGATGATTATTCAGAGCAACTGAAAACCTTAACGCAACTTGCGCCAGCTGCCGATGGCCTTGATGTTGTGCAGAATGAAGCACCACAAAGATTGCCATCCACAGCGCAATTGGTCATTACACTGAATACAATAGTCAGCCATTTACCGAAGGCAACACCAGCCCCAGAAAAAGCCCGATCAGACGGTTGGCTCAATTCTATTTCCTCATTCTTTTTTGAATTGGTCACTGTCAAAGAACTTGGTTCCGGTGCTGTGGTGGAAGCGTCTGCCAAAGCCGCTGCCTTTGCGGCGTCAGGTGATTTACAGCAGTCGGCGGATGCCTTGGCGGCAGTGGGAGAGGCTTTACCAGTGGAGTTGAAAGACTGGAAAGATAAAGCGTTGCGCCGTTTGCGCCTTGATGCAGCCCTTGAACGGCTTAGCGTCAGCGTGGCCCGCGCTGGGACGAAGGGCTGAGTATGATAAGATTACTTTGGCGGTTTTTGCTTATCATTACCGCCGCACTCGCCTTCGTGTGGCTGGCTGATCGCCCCGGCAGTGTTACGATCCAATGGCTCGGGCGCGAAATCCATCTTTCGGTATTGTTTGGAATCGTTGCCGCTGTGGTTTTATTTTTAGTTGGGCATTTTTTATTGCGGTTCGTGCGCATGGTTTTCAAGTCTCCGCAAGCCATGCAAGGCAGGTTGCGTGAACGAAAAACGCGTAAAGCTTATGAAGCTCTGTCGCGCGGAATCATCGCGGCTGGTGCTGGTGATGCACACGCTGCGGCGCATCATGCGGCTTTGGCTGGCGAGACATTAGGCCAGGAACCTTTAGTCAAATTGCTGGGCGCACAGGCCGCACAATTACGGGGCGACCGTGACGAAGTGCGCCGCGTTTTCGAAAATATGGCGCAAACGCCCAACACCGAAGTTCTGGGCTTGCGTGGTCTGTTCACTCACGCACGCGACGCAGCAGATTGGCAAACTGCGCGCAGGCATGCTGAGGCTGCACACCGCAAAAACAACCGCCTGCCTTGGGCCAATGTGGCCGTTCTTCAATCACTTTTGGCGCAAAAGGATTTTGCGGCCGCAGCAGGAAATGTGGCACAACAAGGCAAGCTCGGCCTTATGCCACGTGACGAATCAGTAAAAAAGCAAGCCGCACTGCTGTGCGCCGCAGCACTTTCTTTTGAACAAGCTGACATAACGAAATCTTTAGCCTTGGCCCAACAGGCCGTTGGTCTGGATCAAAGCCTTGTTCCAGCGGCCTTGCTTATTGCACGGGCACACATGGCCAATGGCAACGCACGCAAGGCCCTTAAAGCGTTGCGGGCCTGCTGGGCACTGCAACCACACCGCGATCTGGCCCGCATGGCGGCGCAGCTTGAAGATGATAGTGCCGAAGAACAGTTTGAGCGTGTGCGTGATCTTACGGGCAAAGATCCAGATTCATCCGAGGGTCGTTTTGTATTGGCGCAAGCCGCCATACTTGCGGGCCGACATGAGGCTGCACATGAAGTGCTTCGACCATTTCTTGGCGATGCGCCGCAATCGGGCATTTGCAGCCTGATGGCAAGTATTGAAGATATGCGTGGCGATAAATCCAAATCTCGCGAATGGTTAGCGCAGGCATTATCTGCACCGCTTGATCCGTTATGGGTTTCAGACAGCGTCGCTGTTGCCGTATGGTCGGTGCTTTCACCTGTGACTGGCGAAATTGCGCCCTCGGAATGGAAGGTGCCGTTCCACCAGCCTTTGCAACCACAGCTGCAGTTTAGCGGTGCTTCGGCACCTGCTTCCCTGGGCCATTCACCAGTCCCACCTTCAACTGGGACTGCACCCCGCCTGCCGGATGATCCCGGCATTGAGCAAAGCAGTTGAATCAAGCCCAAAAACCGTCTATCTCGCCCCATCTGTCAAAAGCCGCTTTAGCTCAGTTGGTAGAGCACCGCATTCGTAATGCGGGGGTCAGGTGTTCGAGTCACCTAAGCGGCACCATCCTCTACCAGCGTCCACAGCAACGCTAAAATCCAATAAAATAGGTCTATTATTGATTGCCTTACGTTCTCAAACGTTCGGCGGACTTGTATAGATATCGTCCTATTATGGAGGGACTATAAGAGGGATTGTCAACACAAACTCTGTGCCAGGTGAAAGTGCATGGACACCGAGCTTTGCGCCTAGCTGACTGACAAATGCGGAGACAATCCGCATGCCCAGCCCTTTCGCTTTTCGAGGATCAAAGTCAGCAGGTAACCCTGCTCCCTCGTCGCGAACAGAAATTGCGAAGTGCTGGTTGTCTGCCAGGCTTACCCTGACCCAGACTTTACCTTCCGCACGATCTCTATACGCGTATTTGGCGGAATTTGTTATGAGTTCATTGACGATCAAGGCGACAGAAATGGCGCGATCGGTTTCGATCTTAATTCCCTCTTCGCAGTCGGTGTAAACTTCGCAATGAGCCACACTTTCATCCAAGTCGCTGCAGATGGCTTCGACATATTTGCCCACGTCCATGTGCTCGATGTGGGAACTGTGACTGAGTTGCTCATGGACCTTCGCAATAGCGGCCACACGATATGATGCTTGATTTAAATGTTCTTTCAATTCGTCGTTTAAAACGTCACGTGATTGCAGGTTCAGCATACTTGAAACCATCTGCAAACTGTTTTTTACGCGGTGATTCATTTCTTTTAGCAGAAACTGGTGACGATTAAGTGCAGCTTTGAGCCTGCGTTCGTAGCGCTCGCGTTCAATCGCCATGCCCAATATGTTGGCGGCGCCTTGTAGGAACGCCAAGTCATGTTGCTCAAACTTTTTGTCTGACCGGCTATCCACCTCCAGAACTCCAAAAGGCTTTTCGTCGCCCTGGAGAATAACGTTCATTGCGCGATAGATGCCATGTTGCCGAAGTATGTCCGGCGTTCTGAACCGCTCCTCATTTTCTAAATGATTGGAAATAACCGGCTGACCGGTTTGCAAAGCAAATCCTGCTGGAGATTCGAGGTCTGCGCCAATCGTTGCAACTCCAACGATTCCTGTGTTCCAGCCCACGCCAGCGCGAACGAGCAAGCGATTTTGGGACGGAATGTATTCAAGCACCTTACAAAATTCGGCTTCCAAGCCATCTGCAGTGAGGCGCGCAGTGTCGGTTAACAATTGCTCAAACGTGGCACCCTGGAGCGCGGTCACGCCCAGCTCTGCCAATATTTCTTGCTGTCGGATGCGTTTTTGCATGGCATGCATTGACAAGTCAGGCACATCGCCAATGGGCTTAGGCTCCACAACGGCGGGAATTTCCTCGGGCACGATCAACGATAATCCTGGCTGTTGGAAGCCATCTCCGGCGCTCGCCCCAGCGACCTACCTGTATAAGTCATGCAATCTCTCATTCTCGGAGAAAACCGATGTTGAAGTTCGAGTTTGGTCCAGAACATAATTTTTCACAAGTATTGCAATGGCATTAAGCTTTTTTAAATCGTTGTATTTCAGCGCTGCAGATTGGCAAGTATCGGGCATTCAGGCCGTTGATCACCATGGCAGCAATCGGACAAATGTTTTAGTGAGTTGCGAAATTCTTTAAGATGCTTAATTTTCTGATCAAGCTCGGCGACATGAGCAAGGGCAATCTTTTTGACGTCGTGGCTTGGTCGTTTCTGTTGCCAGAGACCCAAAAGGGCTTCGATTTGCGTCATGGAAAAGCCAAAGTCGCGCGAGCGGCGCACGAAACGCAAGCGGTGGATATCGTTATCTTCAAACTCGCGGTAGCCACTTGCGCTGCGCTTGGTATCGGGCAGCAAGCCAATGCTTTCATAATAACGGATCATTTTGGCACTAACACCCGATGCAAAAGCCGCCTGACCGATATTCATGATTTAACTCCAGATTAAAGCTTGACCTTACCATGGTGGGAAGGTCTAGAGGAACCTTTAATTTAATTCAGAGCTTGAGAGTCAATAATGACGAAAAACGGTTTGAACGTGATTTCGACAGGTGCAGCTGACTTGCATATGGTTCTTGATCCAGTTTGCGGCATGCGCGTCAATACCCTGACGTCCAAACTCCATACCGACCATGCCGGGACGACCTACTATTTTTGCGGGCCAAGTTGCAAAACCAAGTTTATCGACAATCCAGGCAAATATCTTGGCGCGGCTGCACCTGTTGAACCTATGCCGGAAGGCACGATTTTTACTTGCCCCATGCATCCCGAGATCAGGCAAAAGGGGCCAGGAAGCTGCCCGATTTGTGGAATGGCCTTAGAACCGCTGGACATAACAGCTGACTCTGGCCCTAACCCTGAGCTTGCCGATATGACACGGCGCTTGTGGATTGCGCTTGCGTTGACCCTACCTGTACTTGCTCTCGAAATGTTCGGCCACATGACAGGCCTTGAGATGATGCTGGGTAAACAAACGTCAAACTGGTTACAGTTTGCCCTTGCCACTCCGGTGGTGCTGTGGGCGGGTTGGCCCTTTTTTGAGCGTGGTTGGAAATCAATTATTACCGCCAAGCTCAATATGTTCACCTTGATTGCTATTGGCACGGGCGTGGCATGGGCCTTTAGTGTTTTTGCAACACTATGGCCGTCCTTTTTTCCAACTGCGCTGCGCCAGTCGGATGGGGCAATTGCAGTTTACTTTGAAGCGGCAGCCGTGATTACGACTCTGGTGCTGTTGGGCCAGGTGCTTGAGCTTCGCGCGCGTGATCAGACCTCTGGCGCAATCAAAGCACTTCTTGGGCTTGCCCCCAAAACGGCAAGACGGGTTTCGGCTGATGGCAAAGACGACGATGTCGATCTGAGCCTGATTGCAGTTGGAGATATATTGCGGGTTCGTCCGGGTGAAAAAGTGCCAGTTGACGGCGTGATCACCGAGGGGCGCTCATCGCTTGATGAGTCTATGGTCACGGGTGAATCGATGCCCGTATCAAAAGAGGCTGGGGCCACGGTTATCGGTAGCACACTCAATGCCAGAGGCAGCTTCCTTATGCGTGCCGAAAAAATTGGTCGTGACACAATGCTGGCGCGGATTGTTCAGATGGTTGCCAGTGCGCAGCGCAGCCGTGCTCCCATCCAGCGCCTTGCTGATATAGTGTCGGGCTGGTTTGTGCCTGTCGTTATCGTTGCCGCCGTGGTGGCCTTTGCTGCGTGGTCAATGTGGGGGCCGGAGCCTCGTTATGCTTATGGGCTGGTTGCGGCTGTCTCTGTTTTAATCATTGCCTGTCCCTGTGCGCTTGGCTTGGCCACACCTATGTCGATCATGGTCGGTATTGGCCGGGGAGCGCAGGCCGGCGTTCTGATCCGCAATGCCGAGGCGCTGGAGCGGATGGAAAAGATTGATACGATTGTCATCGATAAAACCGGAAGCCTTACTGAAGGCAAACCGGCTGTTACCAACATAAATGTCGCTGAAGGATTCGAAGAAACGGAACTTCTTCGCCTTTCTGCAAGTGTTGAGCAGTCCAGCGAACATCCGCTTGCCGCCGCCATTGTGCGCGCAGCTCAAACGCGCGGAATTGGCTTAAGCAAAGTCATGGGTTTTGACTCGCCGACAGGAAAAGGTGCCATCGGCATGGTTGACCGCAAACGCGTAGCGCTGGGCAATGCCCGCTTCCTTGCTGAACTGAATATTCAAGCAGGCACATTGTTGCCTTTGGCGCAGACACAACAGCGCGACGGTGCTACTGCCATTTTTGTGGCGATTGACGGCAAGGCCGCAGGCGTTATCGGGATTTCCGACCCGGTTAAATCTACCACTGTAAAGGCATTAGAGGCATTACGACGCCACAACATTCGCATCGTCATGTTAACAGGTGACAATCGCACCACGGCAGAAGCTGTTGCCAGGAAGCTCGGCATTACCGATGTTAAAGCAGATGTACTGCCTGATCAAAAAGCCGCCATCGTTGTGCAATTGAAAAGTGAGGGCCGCATCGTCGCCATGGCTGGTGATGGCGTGAACGATGCGCCTGCCCTTGCCGCCGCAGATGTTGGTATTGCCATGGGAACCGGAACGGATGTTGCAATGGAAAGTGCAGGCATAACCTTGCTCAAGGGCGATCTGATGGGCATCGTCAATGCACGAAAGCTTTCGGCGGCAACGATGAATAACATCCGGCAGAATTTGTTCTTTGCATTTGTTTACAACGCCGCTGGCGTGCCCATTGCTGCTGGGCTGCTTTATCCACATTTCGGGATTTTACTATCACCGATGATTTCGGCTGCCGCCATGGCGCTGAGTTCTGTGAGTGTCATTGGCAATGCACTGCGGCTGCGTAAAGCAAAACTTGGTAACTAGAGAATTAAGTCAACAAATTAAAAATTGGAGACAGCTATGCAAAAGAAGTCAAAATTAATTGGACTTGCACTTGGCGTTTTAGCCTGTGGCGGGTTCATCACCACCCAACTGCCTGGGCTTGGTGGCCTTGATAACATATTTATTGCGACAGCATCAGCAGCTGACACTTCATCCACGAAAGCCTTCGAGGCGGCAATGGGCGACATGATGAAGGG
>JAYVCU010000276.1:0-2910 GCA_043749835.1 Hyphomicrobiales bacterium | reverse complement strand
TGCTGAATAAAAAGGGGGCCGATCAATTTTCATGATCGGCCCAAGTCTAGGGAGGAAACGCCCAAGAAGGGCAACGAGAGAGGCCAGAAGCCATCATCTCGCAAGGTTGGATTTGGTGCTGCTACATATATTTTTCAAGCAAAATTTTGGTGATTAATGCTAAATTTAACCAGTTGATCTAAATTTAAACGATTATTTTTGATATAATCAATACAATTCAGTATTTTAAGTGATCTATGCAAATTTTGCAATACTCGATAACATTGTTGCATTGCACAAATATTATAGAAAATATGACAAAAGCAACTCATCAAACCGTTGAAATAGCCGAGCTAACCGCCTTCGCCATCACCTTGGCGCATGTTTCGGGGGCAGCCATCCTACCCTATTTTAGGCAACCGCTGTCAGTCGACAATAAACTGGCCGAAGGCTGGGATCCTGTAACCGAGGGAGACCGCGCCGCCGAGCGTGTGATCAGAGAACACATCGAAAAGCAATATCCCACCCATGGCATCATTGGTGAAGAGTTCAGCACCAAGCAAGGCACCTCGGCCTACACCTGGGTGCTGGACCCCATCGATGGCACCAGGGCCTTTGTCGTTGGCATGCTCAGCTGGGCCACGCTGATCGGGCTTTATAAAGACGGCAAACCATTTTTAGGCCTCATGCACCAACCCTTCGTCGGCGACTTGTTTTACGGCAGCGCCGAAGCCTCATACCTGCGCCACGCCGGTGTAACGCGGCAAATCAAATGCGCCGCACCCAAGCCCTTGTCTCAAGCTCTTGCTGGAACCACATCGCCGCATCTTTATGACCCCAATTCTGGCTTTGACACCTTGCGCCAAAAAGTAAAAATGATGCGCTATGGCTTTGATTGCTATTCCTTCGCGCTTCTGGCCAGTGGCGGCCTCGACATCGCCATGGACCCCAATCTTCAAATCTACGACATCGCAGCGCTGATCCCGATCATGCAAGGGGCGGGCGCTGTGGTGGGCAGCTGGACCGATAATGATCCGGCGCAGGGTGGGAATGTAATCTGCGCATCGTCGCAAGCGCTGCTTGATGAATCAAAAATCATGATGCGAATGTGAATATTTTTTGAGCCATCTGGCAAATAAATTGATTAATAAAATGATTCAATGCCAAATGTCAAAGTTTGAGCTTGGCTTACTTCTATAGGCGCTAAAAATGTTACATTAGTTTCAAGAGTTGCTGAAATATAGTCTCGTCTTAATTGGATTCTTCTTTGGATTTTTGAGTTTTGAAGCATTAATCGCGAAAAAATATCGTGAATTTGGAGTGCTGATGGGTTTGTGCGCAGTCATTGCCGTAATCGTCTTTGTATTGAGCTGAGCTAAGTTAGAAGTGGTGCTTGGTTTCACAAGCTAGCGCATTCAATACTTTACCCTTCCCCGGTGGGGTAGCCGCAAAACGCTTTGCGTTTCGTCGGTTGGTGGCGCGAAGCGACGGATGAGGGCTTGGCGATAGCCAAGCACCGCAAGCACAGAGCTTAAAAGTTCTCAGCTACTTTTGATGATGTCTGTGCCGTTGCAAAATGCTTCTGTCTGAAATCGTTTCGTCCTCGCTTCGCTGCGGCCCTCATCCGCCCTTTGGGCACTTTCTCCCAACGGGAGAAGGGTAATAAAAGGTAAGTGCCACGAAAAACCAATTCCATTTGACCTCTCCCCTGCCCTGCACAATAGTTCCCCCTATGAACACCCTTAAACCTTGGCATTCCGTTCTTCCTGATCTCATCGCCGTCGCTGCTGGCCGCCTTCCCGCGCACACCGTCATCACCAATGCCAAATGGGTCAACGTTCATTCCGGTGAAATCATTCCGGCCACAGATATCGCTATCATCCATGGCCGCTTTGCTTATGTCGGGCCTGATGCCAAACACACCATTGGCCCCAAGACCAAGCTGATCGACGCCGCGGGCCGCTATGCCTGCCCCGGGTTCTGCGATGGCCACATGCATGTGGAAAGCGGCATGTTGACGGTCACGCAATTTGCCAGAGCCGTTGTACCCCACGGCACCACGTCGATGTTTATTGACCCGCACGAGATTGCCAATGTGCTTGGCTTGGCTGGCGTGCGCCTGATGCATGATGAAGCCGCAGGCTTGCCGCTGAACATCTATGTGCAAATGCCCAGCTGTGTGCCATCAGCCCCCGGCCTTGAAACACCCGGTGCCACCATCTCGCCTGAAGATGTGACCGAAGCCATGACATGGCCCAACATCATCGGCCTTGGTGAAATGATGAACTTCCCCGGCGTGATTGCGGGCGATGCCAAAATGTTGGCGGAAATCGCCGCAACCAGGCGCGCCGGAAAAACTGTGGGCGGCCATTATGCCTCGCCCGATCTTGGCCAAGCCTTCCACGCCTATGTCGCCGGCGGCCCTGCTGATGATCATGAAGGAACGAGAGCCGAAGACGCCATCGCCCGGGTGCGCCAAGGCATGCGCGCCATGCTGCGCCTTGGCAGCGCCTGGTATGATGTGGCCACACAAATCAAAGCGGTCACCGAGCAAGGCATCGATTCCCGCAACTTCATTCTGTGTACGGATGATTGTCATTCTGGAACCTTGGTTAATGAAGGGCACATAAACCGCGTGCTGCGCCATGCCATAGCCCAAGGCTTGAAACCCATCACCGCCATCCAGATGGTGACACTCAACACCGCCAGTCACTTTGGCTTGGAACGCGAACTCGGTTCCATCACGCCAGGCCGCCGTGCAGACGTGGTGCTCACCTCTGATCTTATTTCGTTGCCCATCGAACTTGTCATGGCGCACGGCGAAGTGGTGGCCGAACACGGTAAACTCACCGCCACGTTTCCCACTTTTTCTTATCCAGACAACGCCCGCAACACCGTCAACATGAAGCGCAATGTCACCGCTGCGGATTT
>JAYVCU010000275.1:0-6103 GCA_043749835.1 Hyphomicrobiales bacterium | reverse complement strand
TAAAAGTTAACAGCCTGGCGTGATGGCAATGCTGTCGCGCCGGTACCAACCACTCTCCAGAGTCAATAACGGATGATGACCAAACACACGATTGTTAACTCAAACAAAGTCCCAACCTCGCGGCGACGGCTGGTTCTGGCATTGCCTGCACTTGGCTTCACGGCCGTGGCGGGGGTGTTGGCATTAGGCCTTAACCGGGATCCCAGTAAGCTGCCTTCAATGTTGATTGGACAAAAGGTACCGAATTTTAATCTTCCACCGGTCAAGGGGCGAGAAATGGGATTGGCAAGCATCAACTTGGTTGGCGATGTGGTGCTCGTGAATGTGTTTGCCTCATGGTGCGTAGCTTGCCGCGCCGAGCATCCGATTTTCATGGGACTCGCGAAAGACAAAGCAGTGACTATTCACGGCATCAACTACAAGGATGCTCCAGATGATGCAGCACAATGGCTAAGTACAATGGGCGATCCTTATACGCGCACGGGCAGTGATCTTGATGGTCGCGTTGCAATCAACTGGGGCGTCTATGGCGTGCCGGAGACCTTTGTCATCGGGGCTAATGGCATCATTGCCTATAAACACATTGGTGCCGTAACTTCGGAAGCTTTATCGATGACTATTTTGCCGTTGGTTGAGCGCTTACGCAAAGGAGCAGCAGCTTGAAGCGGCGGCATCTCTTAACTTTGACTGCGGGCTTAGGAATAGCATCTGCGGCTAAAGCAGGCGCTGTAAATTTTGTCATGAGCGAGATTCCCAAGCCTATGCCTGACCTTAAGTTTAACGATAGTGAAGGCAAACCCCACACGCTTGCAGATTTTAGAGGCAAGGTAGTGCTTCTGAATATTTGGGCCACGTGGTGTGGGCCGTGTCGCAAGGAAATGCCTGCGCTCGACGGACTACAAAGCATTCTCGGTGGAGCCGAGTTCGTAGTTTTGCCCGTGTCCATCGACAAACAGGGTATGGACGCTGTCACTGCATTTTACGTTGACGTCAATATCAAGAACCTTGGGCGCTACCTCGCGCCAGAAGCCAACCACGCGCTTGATGCGCTTGGCGTCTGGGGGCTGCCTGCCACATTGCTGCTTGATCGCCAAGCCCGCGAAATCGGGCGGCTCGTTGGTCCCGCCGAGTGGGTTGCGCCAGAGACAATCACCTTACTCAATTCCATAATTACCATGCAAAAGGAAATTAAATCATGACAATCTCAAATTCTCCACAACCTGCTCAAAGTTCATTGATCAGCGATCTGAACAACACGGCCCGATATGCTCTCGGCAATCGCTTCGGGCTACTTGCCGCCGCTGCGCTGGTATTGGGTTTCGGAGCTTATTTCAATTGGGGCTGGCTGGTAGCTGCTGGCATTGCGCCAGTGCTTCTAAGGGTTGCCCCCTGCGCGGCGATGTGTGCCCTCGGCATGTGCACAATGGGGATGACGAAAACACCACCAACAGATGCCCAAGACCCAAAACTTTTATCCGAAGACGGCAAGACCCTCGACCACAAGGATTGTTGTTGATGATAACCAATCTTGGCAATGTCTCGCGAAGAAATATGCTGTGTACATTTGCGATTTTCCTGTCGGCATCATCCGCTTTGGCCCATTCCCTTGAAGAACTCTCCCAAGAATTCGTCAACGGAGAAAAGCTGTTCCAGCCTGTGGACAGTGATGCCCCCGGCTTTACGTTGCAGGACGCTGATGGCCGCAAAGTAAGCCTCACTGATTTCAAGGGCAAGATTGTGATCCTGCATTTCATTTACACTAATTGCCCAGATTTTTGCCCGCTACATGCCGAGAAAATTGCTGAGATTCAAAAGATGGTGAATATTACACCGATGAAAGACATGGTTGAATTCATCTCGATAACCACAGATCCAAGTCATGACTTTGGTCAAGTGTTGAAGGATTTTGGCAAAAACCACGGGCTTGATCCGTTGAACTGGATGTTTCTCACAACTCTCCCTGGTGCACAGGAAAATTCAACGCGTGAGCTTGCCAAATCATACGGCGTGGAATTTCAATTAACGCCGAACGGTGATCAGATGCACGGGGTTGTCACCAGCGTGGTGCGAGGCGATGGCCGCCTCGTGGCACGCTTCCATAGCCTTAAGTTCGAGAACCTTAATCTGGTAAAATTCATCAATGCGGTTATCAATGATCATCATTCAGTAAGCCACCATGAACCGGGTTTTTGGGACCGTTTGAAAGCGTGGTTGTGAATGGCCGCAGCGTCGCAAATCGGATTGATCGCAGCTTTCGCCGCCGGGACCATCTCGTTCTTGTCGCCTTGCGTGCAGCCTCTGGTTCCAGACTATGTATCTTTATAACGGGAATGGTGGTTACATCAAGTAGCTCGCTCCCTCCTGCCATTTGTCCTTTCGGCTGCCTTTACCGATGAGTTGATGCAGCGCTTGGGCACGATGCACGAGAGTGGGCGGTTCCTGAAAATTGATTCGGTAGTAGATGGTCGTTATGGCGATTGCTACGATGACTGGCTATATGCTCGGTTTTTTCTTTTTGGCTTCTTGAAACGTTTCCACTGTTTTCCACGTTGGGTTAGATTGCGGAGGATTAAATAATGTTTTTAACGCACTCAAATGAAAAATTTCTTTCGCGGCGACAGGCGACAGCTTCACTGGCGTTAATCCTTGGTCAATTAGTATCAGGCTTACGCGTTATGGCGGCAGAAACCGCAACCAGTCGTTTTGAATTCTTGAGCAAGAACGGCAACAGCAATTGCAGCAAACAATTTCTTGATTCAATTTCCGCAATGCCTGCGGGTGCGCGACTTCAAGGATCGTGCTGCACCGAAATGCAGCAAACTCGTTACATAAAACAGATCGGGCAATTGGCGAAATATAAGGCCATCGATGATATTCCACCTGACCCTTATGACATTGAGGCAAAGCTCGCTGCCAAGCTACTTCCCTTTTATGATCTGTCATTAAAGCCCGATGAACAAAAATCCTATGATTATGCCATGGCGAATTCCGAAGAGAAGGGACCTTGCTGCTGTCGTTGTTGGCGTTGGAAAGTATATGGCGGACTCGCCAAATTATTGATCCGCGAACATGGTTTTGACGGCAAACAAATTACTGAGGTGTGGAACATGTCTGACGGCTGTGGGGGTGCATGAGGGCGGAAGAGGAGATATGAATGGAGAATGAGCACGATTTGGTGTTGCGAAGCGAGCAACCTATAGATGAAGCAGAAGCCATTGATCCGGTCTGCCTAATGCGAGTTAACATTGATACAGCCAAATATCAGGCAGACCATCACGGGCAACCATATTATTTCTGTGGTGCTAACTGTAAAACAAAGTTTCTGGCCAATCCGTCAAAGTATTTAGCAGCAGAAAAAGTGGCTGAGCCTGTCATTTCAGGCGCAATCTACACCTGTCCCATGCACCCCCAAATACAACAGGTTGGTCCCGGCACTTGCCCGATTTGCGGCATGGCGTTGGAGCCTCTGACTGTGACTGCCGATAGTGGCCCCAATCATGAACTCGGTGATATGACGCGACGCCTTTGGATAGGCTTAGCACTTGCCATTCCAGTGTTGGTCTTGGAAATGGGAGGCGAGATTACGGGCCTCACGATGGTATTGGGCCAGCAGCTATCCAATTGGCTTCAGTTACTCTTGGCCACACCTGTTGTTCTTTGGGCGGGCTGGCCTTTCTTTGAACGCGGCTGGCAGTCCTTGAAAACTCGCAACCTTAACATGTTTACATTGATTGCCATGGGTGTCGGGGTATCGTGGACCTATAGCCTCATAGCAACGATTGCCCCCAACATCTTTCCACCAGCTTTCCGCCAAATGGGCGGGGCTGTGTCAGTCTATTTTGAAGCCGCAGCAGTGATCACAGTATTGGTTCTCGTTGGCCAAGTGCTTGAACTTCGTGCACGAGACCAGACTTCAGGAGCAATTAAAGCCCTCCTTGGCCTTGCCCCCAAGACGGCGCGACGCGTTGATGCTGATGGTCAGGACGAAGAAGTCGACTTGGAGCATATCAATATCGGCAATCTGCTGAGGGTGCGACCCGGTGAGAAAGTTCCAGTGGATGGCGTGATAACCGAGGGTCATTCGGCACTGGATGAATCCATGGTTACGGGTGAGTCAATGCCGGTCAGCAAAGATGTTGGCGCAAAAGTCATTGGCGGCACCCTCAATGCGAGCGGTAGTTTTGTAATGCGCGCTGAGAAAATCGGCAGCGAAACCATGCTTGCTCGCATCGTTCAAATGGTGGCGGACGCCCAGAGAAGCCGTGCACCAATTCAACGCTTGGCTGACACAGTGTCAGGTTGGTTTGTGCCAGCGGTTATTGGTGCTGCGCTTTTAGCCTTTGGGTCTTGGTCTCTTTGGGGACCAGAGCCACGATTGGTGTATGGCATGGTCGCAGCAGTTGCCGTTCTGATTATCGCCTGTCCTTGTGCCTTGGGATTGGCAACACCGATGTCGATTATGGTGGGTGTCGGTCGGGGGGCACAGGCCGGGGTACTGATTCGCAATGCAGAAGCACTCGAGCGTATGGAAAAAATTGATACGCTTGTCCTCGACAAGACAGGCACATTGACTGAAGGTAAACCGTCCGTCACCTCGATCATCACTGTTGCGGGCCAATTGGAAGATGACGTTTTGCGATTAGCCGCTTCGGTTGAACAAGCAAGTGAACACCCCTTGGCTACGGCCATCGTCAATGCCGCCAAGCAGCGCAAGCTAGAACTAGCCAAAGTCATGGGCTTTGATGCGCCTTCCGGCAAAGGAGCCATTGGCATGGTGGAGAAGAAACGCGTAGCCATTGGCAATGCCACGTTCATGGGAGAGCTTAACATTGCAGTTGCGGACCTCCCAGCCAAAGCTGAAACCTTGCGCTCAGAGAGTGCAACGGTCATCTATGTTGCCGTCAATGGCAAGATTGCTGGAGTGATGGCTATTGCTGACACAGTTAAGGCAACAACGCCTCAGGCTTTAGACACCTTGCGCCAAGCAGGCATTCGCATTGTGATGTTGACTGGCGACAATCGTGCGACTGCTGAAGCTATTGCCAAGCGGCTGGGCATCAGCGACGTGGAAGCCGATGTTTTACCCGACAAGAAGGCCGATGTCATAAACAAGCTGAAAGCAGAGGGCCGGATCGTTGCCATGGCGGGCGATGGTGTCAATGATGCACCAGCTCTAGCAGCAGCTGATGTAGGCATCGCGATGGGAACCGGCACTGACGTCGCCATGGAAAGTGCAGGTGTGACTTTGCTCAAAGGTGACCTGATGGGAATCGTTCGCGCCCGAAACCTTTCTAAGGCCGTAATGGGTAACATACGCCAAAACCTATTCTTTGCCTTTATCTATAACGCAGCAGGTGTGCCAATTGCTGCGGGTGTCCTTTATCCGGTGTTTGGAATTTTAATGTCACCAATGATTGCCGCTGCCGCAATGGCACTAAGTTCGGTGACTGTCATCGGAAATGCACTCAGATTGGGCAGCATCTCTATTGATGATAGTGCGTAACTTGGACAGTCACCACCATTTTTGTATCTCAACTGCATAACGGTTGAAGGGGCCCCGCATGAAAACAAATGTAAATTGGCTGGGTTCGGTTCGAATTTATATTGCAACTGTAATAACAGCCAATATGATCTGGGAAGTGACCCAGTTGCCACTTTATACAATTTGGAGCACCGGAACAACACGCGATATACTCTTTGCTGTTGTTCATTGTACTGCCGGCGATTTTATCATCGCGACGATAGCGCTCGTTGCGGCACTGCTGCTATTCGGTCGTCGTGCATGGCCAAATGAAAGGTTTATTCCTGTGATGATAGCCTCTCTCGTCATTGGGGTTAGCTATACCATTTACAGTGAATGGGCTAATGCCGTTCTTCACAAAAATTGGGCTTATTCAAATCTGATGCCGAAATTGCCCATAATAGGAACTGGACTTTCACCTTTGTTGCAATGGATAATGTTACCAACTGTGGGTTTTGCAGCCGTTTCCTATTTTTGCAGAGATTATAAACAGCGGAGATAAAGTGTACCACTGAACCGGGGGATTATGGCGCGCGAAGGCGGCGCAAAAGTGTACCGGTCCTGTTAGTCTTCTTCATAGTC
>JAYVCU010000274.1:0-4736 GCA_043749835.1 Hyphomicrobiales bacterium | reverse complement strand
GCCATGTGCTGTTTCGCATTGAAGGCCGCTTATGCGTAAATCTTGTGCACTGGGAGCTTGGCGACACGTTGCGGAGGTTGGTGGATATTGAATGCCATGGGCCCTATTGCCGCGATGCCACCGCGCTTTTGGGCTTAGCGCGCGCCGATGTTCCTCTTCTGAATAGCGTGAGGGCCAGACAATGGCAGGTCTAACCTCGGATAACTCGCTCTTATCCGACCAGAAAACGGAGAACCAAATTGATCTTTTGTGCAATTCGCGACATGCAATCAATTGCACCTTAAATCTCTCTCCTGCAATTGCAACCTATGTTCAGGCCAGCCTGTCGGCCAATACCCGAAAGCCCTACCTGTCTGATCTCGCGCAGTTTGAGGCTTGGGGCGGCACAGTCCCCTGTACGAAAAATACTGTGGCCGCCTATTTGGCTGACCATGCCACCCGCCTGAAGCCCGCAACCTTGGCGCGGCAACTCGTTTCAATTGGTAAGGCTCATCGGGCCAGAGGATTGCCGTCGCCGATCAAAAGCGAGTTAGTGAAGGCCGTGCTGAACGGCATCAAAAGGTCCTATGGCCAGCCCCAAAAAGCTGCCAAGCCCTTGCTGCGTGATGATCTGTTTTTGGTTCTCGATAAAATGGGACAACGCCCCAAGGACATACGCGACCGGGCCCTTCTCCTGTTAGGCTTTGCCGGAGGATTCCGCAGGTCAGAACTGGTGGGGCTTGATGTGGAAGACATTGAATTCGTGCGCCAAGGCTTGGTTATCACCCTGAAACGCAGCAAGACAGATCAATATGCCCAAGGTCGCAAGATTGGTATTCCCTTTGGTCGCACCCGCTATTGTCCTGTGTTGGCATTAGAAAGCTGGCTGAACACTTCCAGTATCAGCACGGGCCCGATCTTTAAGCCCGTCAGCCGTCACGGAAAGATTAATGGGGGGGCGCCTTTCGACTGACGGTCTGTGCCGGATGGTGCAAACCCGCGTCAAAGCAGCTGGCGTTGATCCCCAAGGCTACAGCGGCCACAGTCTTCGCTCCGGCTTTGCTACGAGTGCAGCACAAGCAGGAGTTTCCAGCTGGAAGATCAGGCAACAGACGGGACATGCCAGTGATGCGATGCTTTCCCGTTATATCAAGACCTGCGAAATGTTTTTAGACAACGCGGTAGGTGCTTTGCTGTAGAAGGCCCATCACAACCCCGACGCTAGCACATGTATCCATAAACATCGATCATGCCAAAGCAAGCGGATAAGCCAAGCCGCTCGGAAGCGCTGCGACGGATCGCCACTGAATTTTTGAAGCGGAAGGAGTTGCTCTGAATTGCCAGAGAACGTGCGACCGCCGCTTGACTCACGCGGCCCTGTCTGCTCAATGCCGCGCTTGCTGCAGCACCGTGATCATATAGACGGCCTGTGCTAAGAGAAAGTTCGGGGCCTATGAGCTACGCCAGTTCTTCTGTTTCCCCGATTTTTTCCAAGATTAATCTGAGACTGGCATTCGCTTCGCTCGGTGTTGTGTTCGGTGATATTGGTACCAGCCCAATCTATACCATGCGGGAAGCCCTGAAACCGGTTGCCGAGGCGGGCGTTGATTTGAACACGGCCGTGCTTGGCGTTGTATCCCTCCTCCTTTGGGCCCTGTTCCTCATCGTCACAATAAAATATGTGGTCATCATCATGCGTGCCGACAATCATGGAGAAGGTGGCATCCTATCTGAAGTGGTGTTGGTTCAAAATATTCTGAAGAAGAAAGGTGGCATCATTCTCGCTCTAGGCATCGTCGGCGCGGCTTTCTTCTTTGGGGACGCGATGATCACCCCGGCTATATCGGTGCTTTCGGCAGTGGAAGGACTTGAAGTAATCAATCCAGGTTTCGCGCCATATGTTTTGCCACTGACATTGGGCATCCTGATCGGACTTTTTGTTTTCCAATATAAGGGCACAGCTGGCATTGCCGCACTCTTTGCCCCGGTCACTTTGGTCTGGTTCATTGTGATGGGCTTCGCTGGCCTATTACACATCGCCGATAACGTCGCAGTTTTTAAAGCTGTCAACCCAGCCTATGGCGTTTCAATGTTGTTAAACCAACCAGGTCTCGCCCTGCTAGTGGTGGGTGGAGTCTTCCTCGCTGTCACTGGCGGTGAGGCTCTTTATGCCGACATGGGCCACTTTGGCAAGAAGCCCATCCGCTTGGCGTGGCTGGCAATCGTCTTCCCAAGCCTTATTCTGAACTACCTGGGCCAAGGTGCATTTGTCATTGCTAACCCCGCAGCAGCAGCGAACCCGTTCTTCTTGATGATCCCTGCTTGGGGTCTCGTGCCACTCGTGCTTTTGGCCACCGGCGTTACAGTCATCGCCAGCCAAGCAGTTATCACCGGGGCCTTCTCAATCGCCCAGCAGGCCATTGCCCTTGGCCTCTTTCCCCGCATGAACATTGAGCATACTTCCGAGACTGAGAGTGGTCAGATATACGTCGCTCAAATCAACTGGCTAGTGATGTTTGGTGTGATCATGTTGGTCTTGGTCTTTGAGTCATCCGACAGCCTTGCCTCCGCCTATGGCATTGCCGTCAACCTCGCGATGATGGTGAACGTCATTTTGGCCGTCGTCTATTTCTGGCATTTGCGCCATAGGTCCAGGTATGTCGTCGTTTCGGTTCTGGCTTTCATCTTGTTTGTCGAAGGTGCATTCCTTGCGGCCAACTGTTTGAAGATTGCCAATGGCGGTTATCTGCCCTTGTTGATCGGTGGTACCATTATCGTGCTCATGCTCATTTGGATGCGCGGTACTAGGCTTCTTGCCACCAAGCTGCAAAAAGAATCGGTGGAACTGCAAAGTCTCCTCGAAAGCTTGGAGCGCCGTCAGCCAACCCGCGTGGCAGGTGCAGCGGTGTTCTTACAAACTGATTCCAAATACGCACCCTCAGCTTTGATGCACAATTTGAAGCACAACCGCGTCTTGCACGACAAGCTGCTTTTCGTAACCATCAAAACAGCGGATCAGCCGCGCGTTGAGGATAATCGTGTCACAATCACCCAGGCACCCTTAGGGGCGTCGATCATTGTGGCGCGTTTTGGCTACATGGAACAGCCGGACGTGCCGGCGGTGCTTCGAGCCTGTGGCGAAAAAGGCCTGGAGGTTGATCCGCAGCACACGTCTTATTTCCTCGGTCGGCGGGTCATCAAGATATCAGCCGTCTCCTCGATGCCATTTTGGCAACAGCGAGTCTTCATTATGATGGCCAACAACTCCGCTCGTGCAATTGAGTTCTTCCGCATCCCTGCAGACCGCGTTGTTGAACTCGGCATGCAAATGACTATTTAGTGCAGAATTAACTATGTCCAGTTAAAACCTTTACGACATTGCCAATTTGACCAGCAAGTTCACGATCGGCTCGGCGGTGTACCACCCTATGGCCGCATGTCACCATTCAACTTTGAAATCAGCTTGGGATGTGCAATAAGGCCCATGCACTGGGGGCAGCACATGGGCCTTATGCGGGATTGAGCCGTTAACGGGGTTAAAAACTACTCACGGTAATTGATACCATAGAGGCGCCTGCCACATAAATGCGTGTAGAGCGCCATTTGCAGTTTTCTGCTAGACGTTAACCGAAGGTTACAAATGCGCCATAGCCATCCCTAAAGCCATTGGCAGGCCTCTGAAGACTGGCAAGTCACTCAATCAGTGCAAAACACGATAATGCTTTCAATACTGTTCTGAGTTTGCACATTTCTACTCTGAACGCGGGACGTGTACCACCCTTCCAAGCGTTTCGGTATGGCATAAAACGGTGGCTTGAGTTATTAGGGTTGCTTCTACTCTTGTCAGATCGTTCTTGTTCAAGCTTTGGGCATTGGACAGCAACAGTTTGCAAATTTCAGACAGACCGGAAATGTCTCCTGCCATTTTCCTGTTAACGAGACTTAGAAAAACTGCCGGGCAATCATCAGTGGCTAGCATTTTTTCTGCAGGCATCACTCAAATGCAATCAATTTCGGTAGAAACAACACTTAAAACTTTAAACCTAAAGGTTATTACCTTGCTACCACTCTCATCAAGTTTAACTTCGTTTCAATGGCTCACAAACTGCTTTACAAGCGTTATTAGGGTGATAGCACCTTCACAACCCCTCTTCGCTGGCCCAATGCGCCACACGCGCTCTAAAGTCTTTTAGACATATCCAATTCAACTGATGGTTCACACTTGGGTCTTCATGCCTGCTAGGGCTCGCATAAGCCTAATGTATAACCCATCTTGCATAATGCCAGTGCAGGTCTTTGCCGGACAATTAAGCTGTGGATTTTTTTCGGAAACCGCTGATTAGCGACGTGTTGGTTCCGCATCGCGCAAACAAATTATAATGTACCAGGATTTACCCAGTAGGCTGGATTGTACGCTTTCCTGCTTCCGCCATGCTTCCGTGATAACAGTCAACTAAATTTCATTTTACATTAACACTTTAAAACCATGATATTAAACGAGAATTGGCGCACCCGACAGGATTCGAACCTGTGACCTCTGCCTTCGGAGGGCAGTTGTGGGTAATGTAAAGCATCACCACGTCTGCATATACAGCTGATACAATGACAATTTTGAGATTTTTTGGGCGATTTAGTGTGCCCTTCAAAATCCCGGAAAATTCCAGTTCCGCGTGGCGCAGCCTGCGGTGAGCACTTCACTGGGGCAAGGTTAATGACATCCGAGAGCGGAGCCAGCAGCGAGGCCTTTCACCCTGACG
>JAYVCU010000273.1:0-36185 GCA_043749835.1 Hyphomicrobiales bacterium | reverse complement strand
GCCGCTGGCACAACGTGCTGACACCTGCCGATAATGCAGCCTATCAGGCTAGGGCCCAGAAAGAACTTGGCCGCGAATGTGCCAAGTGGCTGGAGCATTCATATGAATAGAATCGACCTAATCAGCCCTTTTTGAACCTAACGATATGAGGCAATTGTTCTTGGCTATATCGGCCCAACGGGATTTCCCAAGCCTCAGTGCTTGCTCCTGATTGGAACGTGGTGGAAATATGCTCGCAAACTCGTAACCAAATGCGGATCGAAGCCAGCTTTAAGAAAGCAATAATAATATTTTGTCTTTCGAAGGCTTTGACATTTACGGACTTTCGCTCCTCCACAGAGTGCCGCGTTGTGACAGGGCCATCAGGGCATAGATCCTGAAAAGATGAAAAAAGACACGGGCGTTACCTCCCGCTATCTAAACTATCCAGGCGCATCCGGTGACCCGATTGCCGCTCGAATTTATAAGCCATACGGTGCTACTCCGGGCAATTTGCCTTCCACTTAGCTACGGCTCAGTTATGTCAGAAGCAATTTTGTTACCGCAACTTTATAGTGTGATCACTTGCCCTGTATGAATGCTTTCATCGGCAGCCAACACAATGCGCAGCGAATTAATGGCATCGTCAACATGTGCGGTAAGATCAAGATTGTGCACTATAGCGTCGCGGAAAATTTCCTGTTCGCGATTGCACAGATCTTGGTGACCAGGTTCATCCGTCATATGGATAATATCATCAGCCACAGCAAAACGCCCATGTTTATTCAGTTTGGCGTGATGAATGCGAAGGGCGTTGGTTCTGGTGTGGCTATCTACATCAGACGACGACGTTTTAGATTCTTCCATTGCAATGGAAACGGATCCCTTTGGACCGATCATGTCTTTCACAAAAAAGGCCGTTTCGCTCATCATTGGTCCCCAACCCGCTTCATACCAACCCACGGAGCCATCATCAAAACTGACTTGAAGCTGGCCATAATTATACATCTTCGCATCGATTTCAGGCGTTAACCGAACGCCCATCGCGTGGACACGAACAGGTTTAGCGCCCGTGACCTGGCACATCACATCCACATAATGCACGCCACAATCAACAATAGGCGAAATTGAATTCATCAGATGCTTATGCACTTGCCATTGCTCACCTGATGATTGCTGATTGAGGTTCATGCGCATGACCAGCGGTTTGCCCAAAGTCTTGCCAACTTCAACAAACTTTATCCACGATGGATGGACGCGCAAAATATAGCCAATGACGAGTTTTAAATTTGCTTTCTTTGCTAGTTCGGCGATTTGGTGAGCCTCTTGAACCGTGCTGGCCAAAGGCTTTTCAATGAAAACGTGGCAACCCGCAGCAAATGCCATTTTGGCGTAGGCAGCGTGGGTGTCCGGCCATGTGTTAATAGAAACGGCATCGGGCTTCAGCACGGCCAGTGCAGCTTCATAATCGGAGAATAATGGGGTGTTTGGAAATTCTCTTTTTAGATCATCTCGCGAGTCAATACCGCGACTGCAAAGACCCACAATCTCAAACTCGGCGATCAATTGATAGGCGCGCGCGTGGCTCAGGCCCATATTACCCAAGCCAACAACCAGAACTGTGATCTTTTTCATTGTCCATCAATCCACGTTTTTTCGACATGCAAATCGTCACTCAGGTGAACCATACTAGCGACAAAACCCTTGGCGACACGCCCCAATTTGTTTTCTCTGCGTAAGAACTGTGCGGGCACCAGAGATGCCATGCGTAGTGCATTTTCCAGGCTTACGCCAAGCTGCACGCTTCGCCGCACAGCCTCATCCATCGTGACGATCGATCCTGCCAGTGTGCCATCGTCTAACTGCAAGCCATGACCAACACGACGTGCGGTGCGTCCTTGCAATTCAAACGTTTCTGGCCCACCTGCGGCCGACGGCATGGCATCGGTGATCAGCATGATACGATTATTCGCTTTGGCGGCGAACAAAACTTTAAGAGCGATTTCAGCGACGTGCAATCCATCAACGATCACACCGCAAAAACTTTCGTGGTCAGCGAGACATGCACCGACCATGCCCGGTTCACGGCCGTTCAATTGGCTCATGGCGTTATAGATATGGGTGAATGCCCGCGCTCCTGCTTCTAATGCTTGTTGAACTTCCGCAACCGTCGCTTCGGCATGACCCAAGCTGATTAAAACGCCGCGCTGCGCAAGTTCGGATATAAATCTCGTAGAAACCTTATTTGGCGCGAGCGTGAGCATCACGCTACCACAGGCTATAGCGGCGATACGCTGAACATCGGATTGCGTCATGGCGCGAATATAATTCGCGGAATGTGCGCCTTTGCGAATAACATCGAGAAAAGGGCCTTCCAAATGGATGCCCAAAATTCCCGGAACGTGATTGCTGATTGCGTCTTGCACTGCTGCAACTGCTCGGTCGATGACCTTCTGATCATCGGTGATTACCGTCGGCAGGAGTCCAGTGGTGCCAAATTTTCGGTGCGCTTCAGCAATTCGCCTCACGGTTTCAATGGTAGGCCGATCGTTCATCAACGCACCGCCGCCGCCATTCACTTGAACGTCAATAAATCCGGCAGTCAATATTCCACCCTTCAGGTCGTAAACTTCAATGTCGCGCGGCAGGTGCGAAGCTGGAAGCACGTCGCCAATGAAACTGCCGTCAATAATTACAGTCATGCCATCCAACATGTCTGCGCCGTCAAATACTCTAGCTCCTGTCAGCGCAAAAGCCATCACACTGTCTCCGTCACTTTTTGGAGCAGCCGCGGATGATCAGGGTTTCGACCAAGTGCTTGGGTAGTGGCTTCAATAAATCCATAAGCCGTTTGGATCATTGAAATTGGATCCAATAGCGGGTGGTCAGATTTTGCATAAGTAAGTCCATCTTTGCCAATTGCCAAAACTTTGGCACCTGTTGCCCGCATCTTCTGAATGGCAACTTGCGTTGTAACGCTCGATAGATCTTCCTGCGTATAGGCCAACACTGGAAAATCTCGTCCCAACAGTTCCAAGGGGCCGTGCATCACTTCCGCAATGGAATAGGCCTCGGCATGAATGGCGCAGGTTTCCTTGAGCTTTAATGCTGTCTCGGCGGCGATGGGCAAGGCTGGACCCCTCCCTAAAACATAAAGTGAGTCATTCGCCACAGCCAAATCGATTGCCTCGGGCCACGCGATCTTTGCGGCCCGCGCTAAAACGTCCGGCAGACGAGATACGGAGTTCAAGAGTCCTGGCTGGTTCAACCAATGCGCCACAATTGCAACACTCGCCGCTAGAGATACGATGAATGATTTTGTTGCCGCAACACTTTGTTCAGGCCCAGCATAGAGTGGCAAATAAATATCTGCGCTTGTTGCCGCTGGCGATCCTTCCACATTGACCAGAGCCACTGTTAGCGCGCCAGATTTCTTGGCGGCTTCTTGCAGCGCCACAATGTCCGGGCTTCTCCCTGATTGAGAAATGGTTATGCAAAGACCACCCCTTACCTGCAGCTTCGCGCCATAAACCGAAACTACCGATGCACCAATTGAACAACATGGAATGCCGGTTAGAATTTCGGCGACGTATTTAAAATATCCAGCCGCATTGTCTGAGCTGCCGCGTGCCGAAGTGAGAATAGTTTGCGGAGTAGACTTGCGCAGATGTTTGCCAATCTCAGTGAGTTTCGCATTATTGAGTTCAAGAAACCGCGCGACGGCTTCAGGTGCCTCGGCCGATTCACGTGCCATATGGCTCATGATTTTGCCTCGGGAGCAATCGTCAACTCGGCCAAGAAATCATAGGAGTCGCCCCGGTAACACGATCGCGTATATTCAACTGCTCGACCATCACTAAGATAAGATATTCTCTCAATGAAAAGTGCGGGGCTTCCGGTTGAAAGATCAAGAAGTTTCGCATCCGCAGTCGAAAGTGCCGAGGCATGAAGTCGTTGCAAGGCCCGCACGGGTTTTAATCCACGCGCATCCAAAGCGGCATAAAGTGAGCCTTCAACAAGCTCTGGATCCGACAAAAATTTATTGGGAATGACGGCCTTTTCGATGGCCAATGGAATGCCATCGGCACGACGGAGACGATGAAAACGCGAGACGCGCTCACTCGGCGAGATGGAAAGCTTCAATGCTTCGTCCGGCGTGGGCAAGCCCGACAAACGGCTCAACCAATCAGCATCGGTTTTGATGCCGCGCAACTGCATATCTTGCGTAAAGCTGGTAAGCCTCGACAGCGGCTGTTCAATGCGGCGACCTGGGCTGTTGACATAAGTGCCCGAGCCACGGCGCTGCACTAACACGCCTTCCATAACTAGTTCGGTAAACGCCTTGCGCACGGTTACCCGTGAGATCGATAGCATTTCAGCGACATCACGCTCGGCAGGAACCGCATCGCCCATCTTCAATTCGCCGGAAACAATCGACTGTTGAACCAAATTTTTCAACCGTGCATAAAGCGGCGCACTACCACTGGGATCGAAGCGACTGGGAATAAATATCTTATGACTATGGCTCATGACCAGCGCTCGCTTAGGCCCTGTGAGCGCCTTGCCATCATCATGGCTCCATCCATCGCGTCGGCGAGCGGTGCTGTGAGGGCCCGTTTCACGTCCGCATCAAGATAAGGCGGATAGACATCCCTCAGACCACCCAACAAGCACACTTGCCCTGCGCCCCTTGATAGAAGAGCACGTGCCAAATTTGAAATCGCTTGAGAACCTTCAATCACAATCGTCATGCCAACAACATCGCCTCTAGATGCTGCTTCAAAAACCAGCGGTGCCATCTGACCATAATCTTTTGGCGTGGCCTTCTCTGACCAGCGTGACAATTCAAACCTTGTGTGCCCTACCTTTGTGAGAACCGCATCAATCAAAGGTGTGGGTTGCAACAAGCCATCAATGGCCAAGGCGGCGCGGCGCACCGCATGATGGCCGGTCCATGCCCCTGAACCATGATCGCCCAAGGCAAACCCCCAGCCGCCAACCATGTGTCGCTGATCGCCGATTAATGCAAAGCCGATAGAGCCTGTACCGGCAATGACGATGCCGCCATCGTCGCCACCAAAGGCACCCAAGCAAGCTGCATAGGCATCATTGTCTGCTGTCACCGAAGCAAATGGCAAATGGGCTGCCGCGATAGGCTCTGCACTTTTTGATGTGACCAAACCCGCTAATCCGAGGCCTGCGTGCAAATCCGACGTATTCAATCCGGCTTGCTTTGCGGCATCGGCGGCGGTCGCCGTAATGTTGCGCAATGCGTTTTCAAAATCCTGATAGATATTTGAGGATCCGCCAATGGCTTCAGCAAGCAACACGCCATTTTGCTTACGAATGCGGGCGCGGCAACGACTGCCGCCGCCATCAATTCCTAAAAAATATCTCGCATTCGATCCCATATCACGCACAATACCAAAACAATACCAAATTGGAAGCTTTTTGTTAACACTCTCGATAAATAGCTTTATATTACCTGATAAATACAGTTAATTTTTTCTCCTAGACAATTGGTATTTATTTGGTATTGTTGCTTTATGATCAAGGAGTCTCGCGAAACAGAACAATCCATCGATGCCTCACGTGGCATTGACACGTGGGGAAATGTTGAGGTTCTCGCAGCACTGATCGCAGGCCAGGAACGCGCTATTGCAGCTGTTCGCGGTGCCTTGCCGCGCATCGCAGCGGCAGCCGAAACCTTGGCCGAGCGGCTCTCAGCAGGCGGCAGGTTAGCTTACGCTGGGGCTGGAACTTCCATTCGCATCGCTGTTCAAGACGGCAGCGAATTGCCTGCGACATTTGGCATGGCGGAAGACAAAATAATCTATCTCATCGCGGGCGGGAAGGCCGCGATGTTCAATACTCTGGCCGACGCAGAAGATGATGTGAAAGCCGGGCAGCGCGATGCGGCTCAACTCCTCCCTGTGGACACTCTTATCGCTGTCGCAGCTTCAGGCCGCACACCCTATACGATAGCGGCGGCACAGGCGGCCAAAGCGAAGGGCGCTTATGTCATTTCTGTTGTGAACAACCCCGGCTCCGCACTGGGCGCGCTGGGCGATATTGAGATCGTGCTTGATACCGGCGCCGAAGTGATTGCAGGTTCAACCCGTATGGGCGCTGGCACCGCGCAGAAAGCCGCTCTCAATTTGCTGTCAACACTCACACATATTCGCCTTGGCGCGGTGCATGATGGCATGATGGTGAATGTGCAGGCAGGCAATATAAAACTCAAGCATCGTGCCGCCGAGATTGTCGCAAAAATTGCAGGCGTGGAGTTGCAAAAGGCAACACTGGCGCTCGACAAGGCGCAAGAAAAGGTGAAGCCTGCTGTTTTGTTATGTTCAGGTGCAGCAGATTTTGCAGCCGCACAAACGTTACTTGAAGGAACCAAAGGAAATTTGCGACTGGCACTGGCGCAACTCAAGCCACCTCAGATTTAAAGTGCAGACCATGAAAAAACAGGAGAAGGAAATGTTGAAAATGAGTTTGAAAACACTGCTGCTGGCAGCAGTTGCCTTAACAGCAGGCGTAGGCGCTGCGTCGGCTGGAAAGTTGACCATCGAAAGCTGGCGCAATGATGATGCCTCGATCTGGAAAGAAAAAATCATTCCAGCTTTTATGGCAAAACATCCTGATATCACGGTGGAATTTACTCCAACCGCGCCAAAAGAATATAACGCCGCACTCAACGCGAAATTGGCTGGTGGCACCGCTGGTGACATTATCACCTGTCGCCCCTTTGATGCTTCGCTGGAACTGTTCAACAAAGGCTTTCTGGCCGGCTTGAATGATTTGGGCAGCATGAAGAACTTTTCAGATGTGGCCAAGAGTGCTTGGACAACAGACGATGGCAAGACGACGTTCTGCATGCCCATGGGTTCAGTTATCCATGGCTTTATCTACAACAAAGATATTTTTGCTGAGTTGAAACTCACCGAACCAAAAACTGAAGAGGAATTTTTGGCAACGCTCGAAGCCATTAAGAAGAACGGCAAATATGTTCCGCTGGTTCTCGGCACCAATGATCAATGGGAAGCCGCCACCATGGGTTTCCAAAACATCGGTCCCAACTATTGGAAGGGCGAAGAGGGCCGCAAAGCTTTGATCGACGGCAAAGGCAAGCTGACCGACAAAGCCTATGTGGATACTTTCGCTGCTCTGGCAAAATGGGCCCCCTATATGGGCGATGGCTATAAGGCACAAACTTATCCTGACAGCCAAAACCTGTTCGGCCTTGGCAAGGGTGCGATTTATGCTGCCGGTTCGTGGGACATTTCCACATTTCGGGGCCAGAAGGTCAACATGGGGGCGTTCAAGGCTCCTGCTCCAGCCGGATCCAAAGATTGCTACATCTCAGACCACACCGACATCGGCATCGGCATGAATGCCAAGTCAGCCAACGCTGCTGATGCAAAAGTGTTCCTTGACTGGATCGGCTCGGATGAATTTGCAGGCATTTTTGCTAACGCTCTGCCCGGCTTCTTCCCACTTTCAAATTCGAAAGTCACAATCAGCGACGATGTAGCTCAAACATTTGTAAGCTGGCGCGGCGAATGTAAATCCACCATCCGCGACTCTTATCAAATCCTGTCGCGTGGAACGCCAAATCTCGAGAATGAAATGTGGAATGTTTCCGCACAGGTCTTGAACGGCACCATGAAACCAGAGGCGGCAGCAGCGCAGCTCGAAGACGGTTTGAAAAAGTGGTATAAGCCACATCAATGATGATTTGACGCACAAGGGGCCGTCGACAACAGTGTCGGCGGCCATTTTTTTAGGAGCTATCAACGTGGCAACCGGATCAGATGCAGGCCTCATGGGCATGTCGCGCACAAATTATCTGCGCTTGCTGGCATTTTTTTTGGCCCCCGCTGTTATCGTCTATTCCCTGTTTTCTATTTATCCTTTGCTCGCCACAATTTTCAGTTCGCTTTATTTGCAACAAACTGATGGCAGCTATGTTTTCAACGGGCTTGGCAATTTCAATATCCTGCTGACTGACACCACATGGTCAGTTTCATTTTGGAACGCGATGGAAAATAATCTCCTGTTTTTTCTGGTTCACATGTGTGTTCAAAATCCGATTGGCATCGTCCTGGCTGCAATACTAAGTTTGCCGCAGCTGCGCTTTCGCGCGACTTATCGCACGCTCATATTCATGCCAACCATGCTTTCCGTGGTAATTATTGGCTTCACTTGGCAACTCATTCTTTCACCTCTCTGGGGTATTTCAAAAATGCTGTTGCAAACTGTTGGTCTCGGCTCATTGTTTGCGCCTTGGCTTGGCCAAGAATCGACGGCACTCATTACTGTTTCGTTGATTTCGGTCTGGCAATTTGTCGGTATCCCGATGATATTAATTTACACGGCGCTACTCGCCATTCCTGATGAATTAGTCGATGCGGCAACAGTTGATGGCTTAAATCAGTTCCAAACATTTTTCTGGGTGAAACTTCCGCTTATCATTCCGGCAATTGGCCTTGTTTCAATTCTTACCTTCGTAGCCAACTTCAACGCCTTCGACTTGATTTATGCCATGAAGGGCGCGCTGGCCGGGCCAAACTTCGCGTCTGACATTATGGGTACGCTTTTTTATCGGACCTTCTTTGGCAATCAACTTCAGCTAGGCAATGCGTCCATGGGGTCGACAATTGCCACCATGATGTTCCTGATCATCCTCATCGGTCTGATGGTCTATCTCTTCCTGATACAGCGTCGCATACAAAGGTATTCATTCTAAAATGAATGTCCGTAAGCACACCAGTGCATTTGCCGTTCACGCTGTCTTGCTGGCTTACACGGCTTTGGCGTTGGCGCCCATTATTCTGGTGATCATGAATTCATTCAAAGAACGCAAGGCGATTTTCGGTTCGCCCCTGATGCCGCCTACATCCTCGACATTTTCGCTGATTGGTTATGACAAGGTTTTCAGCGACTCCTCGATTGTCAGCTACTATATAAATTCAGTCACCGTGACGGGCGGCACCATCTTTTTCACATTGTTATTTGGTTCCATGGCCGCGTGGGCGCTGGCCGAATATAAATTCCGTTGGAACACGCTGCTGGCAATCTATCTTTCAATCGGCATCATGGTGCCGATCAGATTGGGTTCGGTTGCACTGATTCAACTTATCGCCCAACTGAATCTCATCAACACGCTCACCGCCCTCATTCTGGTTTATGTGGCGCAAAACCTCCCGCTGGCAGTTTTTATTCTTTCCGAATTCATGGCCCAAATTCCGAAAGATTTGCGCGAAGCGGCGCGGTGTGATGGATTAAGCGAATATAATATATTCTTTCATATCATCTTGCCACTGTTGCGTCCGGCCATGGCTACCGTGGCTGTGTTCACCATGATTCCTGTTTGGAACGATTTGTGGTTCCCGCTGTTGCTGGCTCCGACGGGCGGCAAGCAAACCATTACGCTGGGCATCCAACAATATCTTGGTCAATATATTACCGATTGGAATTCGGTTCTTTCGGCGCTGTCCACAGCGATTATTCCCGTTCTCATTCTTTATGTTATTTTTTCTCGTCAGTTGATCCGCGGTCTCACCTCGGGGGCTGTGAAGTGAGGCCTCATGTCCGAAGTTAAAATTGAAAAGCTGTGCAAATCCTATGGCCCTGTCGAAGTGCTGAAAAACATCGACCTGCTGGTGGAGGATGGCAGCTTCGTCGTGCTAGTTGGACCTTCGGGTTGCGGCAAGTCTACACTGTTGCGTTCGATTGCCGGGCTTGAAGCGATCACTTCCGGCAACATTTATATTGGCGGAAAGCAAGTGAACGATCTACCTCCGGCCAAGCGTGAGATCGCTATGGTTTTCCAATCTTATGCACTCTATCCGCATAAAAATGTTTACGACAATATGGCCTTTGGTTTGAAATTTTCGCACATGCCCAAGGCTGAAATTGAACAGCGCGTTTCAGAGGCTGCGCGCATTCTCCAATTGGAACCTCTTCTAAAGCGACGTCCGCGCGAACTTTCGGGCGGACAGCGTCAGCGGGTTGCCATTGGCCGCGCCATCGTGCGCAAGCCACAGGTTTTTCTTTTTGATGAACCTCTGTCCAATCTTGATGCCGCTTTGCGTATCAACACGCGTGTTGAAATCGCCAAGCTGCACAAGTTGTTGAAAGCAACCATCGTCTACGTCACCCATGATCAGGTTGAGGCCATGACCTTGGCCGATAAAATTGTGGTGATGAATAATGGCCACGTTGAACAAACGGGTCGGCCACTCGATCTTTATTACAAACCTGCCAATATGTTTGTGGCTGGATTCATTGGTTCGCCAGCGATGAATTTTCTGTCAGCGACAGTTTCAGCAAAAGACAAGCTCGATTTCGGCTCGGGCATGACTATGAGCGTGCCGCTTCCAGAGGCCTGCAAACCAGGTGACAAGGTTACGCTGGGCAGCAGACCAGAGCACATTCAATTTGGCGTAAAAGGAAGAATGCAGCTTAAGGGAAAAGTCGATATTATTGAACGACTTGGTGAAATTGGTTATGCGCATGTGTCGCTACCTAGTGGACAAATGATCGTTGCCCAAGTCAATGGTGAACCTTCGGTTGGCAACGGCGAGACGGTGTCGCTGGCCTTGTCCCCGCAACAGATCCATATATTTTCCAAAGATGGTTTGGTGTTGTCTCCGAACGCGAAATGAATTCAATCAGAAAATGGGATAGTCATTAATTTGATTCCAATTCGATTGCCGAACCTGTTGAGCAAGGCTTTCTCCTGCTCGAAGCAGCTGCCGATGTATTCGTTAGCTCATTGGCCTGACCGGCTTTTCTGAACCAGGCGCTGTGAGTGGATCTAACTGGAAACGAGAAATAAGTTGGCTAGGCAAATGCGTCGACTTGGAGATTGGGTTCAAACAGCGGCGTCAGTTTCTGGCCTAGTGATAGCGCGCCAAATTATGACGTGGTCAAGGTTGCCAACGATTTGTGTCATGCTGTCGACCTGATCCTTGTCAGGAATGTTGGGAAAGCCAGCGACCTCTGTGAGGAAAGCCTTGCGCCATGGGGCATGTCTAATGAGGTCATCTCAGCGAGGTGTCAAACGTGCAGTAATCGGGCAATTGGTGTGGTACATAATATTGAGCAGGCCAGCGCAAAAAAGCCGCCCACGATAGCACGGCAAACTCAAGCCTTGTTTTGAATAGGTGAGAAGGTTAATCAGCCCGCAGGTTTGTAAGCCCAGCAGCTTTATTAGCCGCCGCGAGTACGGCTTTCATGTTCTTCGAGGACCACGAGGTCGGTCAGCGAACCGCTGGCACGGACGGCCAGGGCCAATCCCATCCCAGCGCACTGGTCCGGAACTTCACCTTGGATGACGACATCATATGCGCCGCGGGTAAACATGATACTCGTCATCTTGTCGCCAACGCTCTCATACAGCGCCTCTACGGCGGCTTCCCGGTCCGAACCCTGCATCAATCCCTTCACAGCGTGAGATGCATAATTTTTAGTATGGTTGTTTTCATAAGCGTCCCTCCGATTATTGCTATGGGCCGACTTAAATTATTTCATTAACTTTATAAGATCTTATTACATAATTGACTCCTTGCCGAGAAAGTCTGCAAAATTAGCATCGACTCATCTGCTATCATCGATTTTAAAGCGCACTTGAGCACTCTGGGAGTCATTCGAGCACTGGGAGCTAAAGAGGATGAATTAGTTGGCTGCGGCTCTCTGTGAGTATCACTGAGTCACTTAGGGGCAGCGTAGGACATATCTCTAAGAGCTAACTAATTTTAAGAATTATACTGGCTTTGTAAGTCGTTCGAAGAAGTGGCAGCAAAAGGTACTACCCTCGCTCCCCCTATGTGGAAAATCTCTCTGTATATGTACGACGTTATGCGAGGATTGATTTTAGAATTGTATTCGGAAAATGATAGCCGAAGTATTGCCCGCAAGATGTCGCTTATCTTCCGGCGCCATGCGCAGTCGATGCTGGTAAGCTGTGAGCCCTGGTCCGAATGGATAAGGACTTTGGTTGTTGGCCTCTTCCGCCAGACTGCCATGAGCAAGGCTTGGTCTTGGAGATTATCATGCAGCTTGCGATAGCCATAGACCTTGCCACTGTCTGCCCAAGCCTTTTTCAGCAACCCGCTCTGTCGTTTGTCTTCCAGTGTCTGTTTGTGACACGGGCCCGCAGGAGCTGTCGTTGACAGTATGCTGTTAAGGCAGAATGATGCGTATGGCCGTTGAAAGTCATTGCAGACCATGAAAGACGTTTCATTTGCCTGCCATCGATTCCTTACGGAAATCAAGACCAGCACCTTCTGCCCACTGGCATTTCAACGAGAAGTGTGAGGATTAAATGTATCTGTGGCGTACTGTCGATGACGAAGGTCGCCATCACCCCAAACTAATCTGTTTCGACGAGAGGTTACACATGCAATACTCTCTCATAACGTCTGGCGTAACATCTTGTACAAAATATCGCAGGCTGGGAATGGAAATTGCAGCGCCGAAAGCGGCGCGTGAAATTCTAGTGCTCAAAGGCGGCGACAGGGTAGGCTTTTAGTATGACACCATTCATTTACACAGCCCTGCCAACGCGTGTGATTTTCGGGCGCGGCAAAATCTCGGAAGCGGCGGCCGAAGCCAGGCGTCTTGGCATGAAGCATCCGCTGGTTATCACCACAGCGCATCAAAGTGATTCCGCCAAGCAGATCGTGGCCGACACGAGCGGCGTGCTGTTTGCCGGTGCCGCGATGCACACGCCAGTGAGCGTTACAGAACAAGCACTGGCTATTGCTAAAGCGCAAGGCTGTGATGGCACAATTGCGTTGGGCGGCGGATCATCCACCGGCTTGGGCAAGGCCATCGCATTGCGCACAGATTTGCCGCAACTCGTAATTCCCACAAGTTATGCAGGCTCTGAAATGACAAACATTCTGGGCGAAACGCAGGATGGGGTGAAAACCACCAAGCGCGATACAAAAATTCAACCTGAGTCAGTGATCTACGATCCTGATTTCCTTGTGACACTGCCTCCAAACTTCGCGGCCAGTTCAGGGATGAATGCCATCGCTCATGCGGTAGAAGGACTTTATGCCGTAGATGGCAATCCAATTGTGTCCTTGATGGCAGAGGAAGGCATTCGAGCACTTGCCAGAGCATTGCCCACGAACGATTATGAAGAAGCGCTTTACGGTGCTTGGCTTTGCGGCACGGTATTGGGCAGCGTTTCGATGGCGTTGCATCACAAGCTTTGCCATGTACTGGGGGGAAGTTTTGATTTGCCCCATGCAGAAACGCACACGGTTATTCTGCCGCATGCCACGGCTTATAATTCAAACTCAGCGGAGGCCATGGCCCATATTTGCTGTGCGCTTGGTTCGCCTTGTGCCGCACAAGGCCTTTATGATCTCGCCAAATCGCTAGGAGCCAAAATGGCACTCAAAGATTTTGGGATGAAGGAACACGATTTAGATAGAGCCGCAGATATTGCCGCCGCCAGTCCCTATCCCAATCCGCGTGTTATCGAACGTGCCGCAATTCGCGAATTATTAGACAACGCATTTCATGGCCGTAGGCCGAATTGAGAGAAACACCACATGGCCGATATAGTAACTGATGTCATGGTAGTAGGCCCCGCATGCATGGCGTGCCTTCGAAGCGTCTGTTAGTGCGGAAAAAGATTTGAGTGCAGCCCTTAACACATTTTAGGACAATGATTATGGCCGAAGTAGCGAAGAAAAAAGCACCGACTAAAACGTCCAATACGCCTAAAGCAAAATATTATTTCACCGTGAAAGACTCGGTAAAAGTCGTGCAAGACCGTGCCGGCCCAAAGGCCAACAAACGGGTCAACCTATTGGTGAACAGTTTGGTGAAGCACCTGCACGCCTTCATAAAAGAAACCAAGCCGACGATGGACGAATGGATGTACGGCATCAACTTTCTCACCCGCACCGGCCACCTCAGCACCGATTGGCGCCAGGAATTTATTTTGCTGTCTGACACGCTTGGCATTTCTATGTTGGTTGAAACGCTTAACAATTACAAAGCGCAGGGCGAAACGGAATCAACTGTGCTTGGCCCATTTCACGTTACCAATGTGCCGCATTTTGAAAATGGAGCGAACATCTGCCTGGATGGCAAAGGCGAGGCCGTATGGGTGTTCGGAAGGGTCAGCAACGCCAAAGGCAAAGCCATAGCAGGTGCCAAACTTGACGTGTGGCAAGCTAATGAAGATGGTTTTTATGACGTGCAGCAAAAGGGTGTGCAACCTGAAAATAATCTGCGCGGCATATTCACATCTGATGAGAAGGGCCGCTATTATTTCCGCTCAGCCTATCCGCGTTTTTACCCCATTCCCTACGATGGTACCGTCGGTGACATGCTGAAAGCGCTAGATCGCAACCCCAACCGCCCGGCGCATTTGCATTTTATCGTGTCAGCACCGGGCTATGAAACTGTCGTTACCCATATTTTCACACCGGATTGTCCTTGGCTAAAAGAAGATGCGGTGTTTGGCGTTAAAGAAAGCCTGATTGCCGATTTCAAAGATGTGAATAACGCCAAGCGTGCAAAGCAGCGAGGTCTACCCAACCCATTCAAGACAGTGGAATGGGACTTTGTCTTGAGCAAGGTGAAATGAGTAATCCCTGTATCATCTGCGTAGCGATCACGGGTTCATTGCCAACTAAAGCAAATAACCCTGCGGTGCCCATTACTGTCATTGAACAGATCGAAAGCACACAGGAAGCATTTGAAGCAGGCGCTGCTATTGTGCATTGTCATGTGCGCGATGACGATGGAAAGCCGACATCTGATCCGGAGCAATTCGCAAAACTTAAAGAAGGCCTCGAAAAATACTGCAGTGGAATGATCATCCAACTTTCAACAGGTGGTAGGTCAGGGGCAGGGCAGGCGCGCGGCGGTATGTTGCCACTAAAGCCCGACATGGCCTCGCTCTCGGTCGGCTCAAATAACTTCCCAACCCGCGTTTATGAGAATCCGCCAGACCTTGTGGATTGGCTGGCCTCTGAAATGCTAAAATATAGTGTCAAGCCGGAGATTGAAGCGTTTGACCTATCACACATCGTTCAGGCCGCAGCGATGCAGAAAGATGGCCGTCTGAAAGGTCCGCTTTATGTACAGTTCGTCATGGGTGTCAAAAACGCCATGCCCGCCGACGAGCGCATTTTTGATTTCTATGTTGAAACGCTGAAGCGGCTTTCGCCTGACGCACAATGGTGCGCGGCTGGTATTGGCCCGGCGCAACTTATCATCAACAAATGGTCTGTTGCCAAGGGTGGCCACACGCGGACAGGTATGGAAGATAATGTCCGCATAGACAAGAACTCGCTTGCTTCATCGAACGCCGCGCTGGTGCAGCGGGCCGTTGAAATATGTCACAAGAACAACCGTCCGGTAGCGGGCTGGAGGCAGGCAAGAGCAATTCTGGGACTTGGCCCACCACGCGGTTTACGGCCCTAAATTCCGCTTACTTTACGCCTTTTCGAATTGAGCTTCTTTTTCACTTCGCGCTAAACGTAATTCAATAAGCTTTCGCAGGCCTTTGTGAATTCAGGCCTTGCATGGCCAATTCTCGTGCGACAGCGCGGCCAATGACACCAGCGATGATGACTAAAACGTCAGCGGAATCAGCCATGGCCTGATACACGCGCGGCTTCTGCAACGAGGATGAAAAAGTCCTTCTCGCTATTTCCTTGTGCTATAGCTGCCTCATAGATTTGGCGGATATTTGCAATCAGCGGCAGGGGCGTGTGATTTGCGCGGCCTACGGTAAGTAGCAAATCGAGATCCTTCGCCAGCATTGTCAGAGTGGCTGCAGCCTTGTAATCCTCACTCACGATCATATCGCGTTTGTAGTTAATGAGCGGCGAAGCGATTACACTTTGTGAAATCACATCAAGCATCGTGGCATTAGAAAGCCCGCCTTTGTTACCGAAGGCCAAAGCTTCGCCAAGCAAGGCCGAGGTTGCGGCCACAATGCTGTTGAGTACGAGCTTGAGGTAACGCGCTTCCTCAGCTTCGCCAACATGAAAGGTTTTTTTAGCGAAGACTTCGAAGATGATAGCCATTTCATCAAAATTGGATTTTGGACCAGAGACAACTGCCGTTAGCGTGCCGGCTTCGGCCATCATGGTTGAACCGGATACCGGTGAGCGCAGATATGAAATATGCTTTGCGGCAAGAACGGCGGCAACATTGGCCGAAGCGGTTGGAGAGACCGTGCTGATATCAATATATGTGGAGCTGCTATTGAGTGATGCCACTCCTTCGAGAATGTCAAGCAAGGCTTCATCATCCGAGACGGACGAAAACACCACTTGCGACGTTTTACACAGTTCTTTGACGGAACGCGCAGTGCCCAAACCTGCTTCGCGCAATGTCTGTGCTGATGCTTCGGTGCGGGCTAGGGCCGTAACGCTGTGGCCAGCGGATTTAAATCTTTTGCAAATAGGCAAGCCCATTTTGCCAGCGCCTATCCAACCAATATTCATGCGACCTCGTTTCCCTTTTTCGCAGCTTCTCGTGCTTGTCGTCCACGCTCCCGTGCTTTGAACGTACGTTCGCTCATGCGGTCGAGCAGCTCGATAATTTCTTTCAACCTATCGCGCACAATGCCTTGCGTGATAAAAACCACCCGGGTGCGTTGATCCGAATCTGGCCAGGCATCAAGCCATGTCATTGTGTGCAGTAATTGTTGCGCGCCCTGGATGATGGCAGGCTTGCCGGGTTCTTCGGCAACATTCACCAAGCCTTTGACGCGGAGCAGGCTGGACCCCAAATTTTGCGAAATGCCATCGAGAAGAAATTGTAATTCATCGCGCGAGAGAGGATTGTCGCGCAACAAAACAAAACTCTCAACACCCTTGGCATAAAGATGAAAACGTGGATCGCCAGCGCCCAAATCCAGCTGTTGGTGCGCGATGAGGTTGAGCCACGGCAGGGGATTGGCATTTGGGTTGGCCGGATCAAAGCTTTCACATTTCAGAAGTTTGGCGATAGCAGCTGTATCCCAGTCAATAGCTGAAATATTTGCGGCGGCGTTCAACCGTGCGAGTTCGGCAAACAGCACGCCCTGCATTGTCGCTCTGTCGCCCTCATTCAAATCAAGCTTGGTCACCAGGATTTGATCGGCCAGCGCGACTTGGCGCAACGCTTCATCGTGTTGCTCAGTGGTCTTCTGCCAATTCACGGCATCGACAAGTGTGATCACGCTGGCCACGCGAAACAGGCCATCGAGGGTGGGTTCTGATAAGAAGGCCTGGAGTACGGGAGCAGGCTCAGCCAAGCCGGATGTTTCAACCACCACATTATCAAAATCCGGAATACGGCCAGCTTGACGATCATAATATAAATTATTCAGTGTACTGACTAAATCACTGCGAACCGTACAGCACAGGCAGCCATTCTCTAAAACGATGACAGAGTCATTGCTGCTGGCAAAGAGCGAATGATCGAGACCCACTTCGCCAAATTCATTAACCACCACAACGGTTTTAGAAAGTTCCGGTGCGCGTAGGGCCTTATTGATAAAAGTGGTTTTTCCGGTTCCAAGAAACCCCGTCACTAACGTAACGGGAATTCGCACATTATGTTTTGGGTCAGCGGTCATGGCCGCGTTCTATCAGAACACTTCGCAGCCCGGCAACCCGCAGGAAATAAGGCGGTCTGACGGGAAGTTGGTTATTATTTCACAGCCATCTTTTGTGACCACAACTTCTTCTTCGATGCGTGCAGCGCCCGATCCATCTTCTGCGCCTTTCCACGTTTCGAGTGCAAACACCATGCCTTCCTTTAAAGGCGTATTTTGTCCGCGAAAGCGTTTAGAGAAAATTGGCCGTTCCCACAGCGAAAGCCCAACACCATGGCCATATTGCAAGAGGAAAGCCTCTTCTTCATCTTTGTAACCAAACTCATGTGCATCGGGCCACACAGCCGCAACCTCGTCCGGCGTTACCCCAGGCTTGATCATATCGATAGAAGCGCTGATCCACTTTGATGCTGTTTCATAGGCGTCAATTTGGTGCTTGTTGGGTTCACCGCAGATGAAGGTGCGGTAGTAACAGGTGCGGTAGCCGTTGAAGCTATGCATGATGTCCAGAAAAATCATATCGCCGGGCTGGATCATGCGGTCAGAGAAGGTGTGCGAGTGTGGGCGGCCACGACGGCCGGAAACTGAATTAACGCATTCCACGCGCTCAGAGCCCATGCGAAACAGACGGTCATTAGCGATGGCGACGAGTTCATTTTCCTTGGTGCCGGGGCGAATAGCGCGGGCAATATCAACATAAGTGGCGTCCACCATTGCCGCAGCCATTTTGAGCAGTTCAATTTCGTCGCCGGTTTTGATTTCGCGTGCATCGAGCAGCGCTTGCTGGCCGTCTACCACCTCAATGCCTTCGGCCTCGAGCGCGCGCAGCATAGACAGCTCCATCAAATCCACGCCCAGCGGTTCATTGGCAATGCCGTAGTGTACGAGGGCTTTTTTGATCTGCTTGGCGAAATCGTGCTGCACATTAAGGCCCGGAGGAATGGCTCCTTGCATTGTGGTGATGGGTGCGGCCACGTTGTCTTTAATCCATGGCGAGGAAATGCGCTTTGCCGGAGGGGCAGGGTCCCACAAAAAGGGCGAGCCTTTGGCCGGGCATAAGGCATAGCGGAAAAATTTATCGCGCGCCCATTCGCCGATATGTGTTGAAGTGACATAACGGATGTTATCGAAATTAAAGCACAGCACGGCACCCAAGCCTGCAAAGCGAATAGCTTCTTGTGCCCGCGCCAAGCGCTCTTTTGAGAGGCGTGAGTAATCAATGCCTTGCTCCCAATCTTTCGCTTGGGCACCAAAAGAGGCGGTGGAATAGGGGCTATTATATTTCATATTTTCTCTCCAAGTTCTCCGGCCCATTTTTTGGTTTCAATTATGTCTTTGAGTTTTGACAAGAACGCCGCCGCATAGGCCCCGTCAAAGGCGCGGTGATCAAAGCTTTGTCCGATAGTGCCAACCAAACGCGGCACAATGGCGTCACCCAACGCTGTGGTAATCACTGCGGGCTTTTTGCGAATGGCATCGCTTGAAAGAATGGCAACTTGTGGCGCATTGATAATAGGTGTTGTGAAACTCGTTCCAAATACCCCGTTATTTGTGATGGAATAAGTGCCACCGCCAAGATCAGCAGGGGTAAGCTTACCCTTGCGTGCCTTTTCAATCTGGCGGCCCATGGCCTTTGCGAGGCCTTGCAGAGTAAAATCCTGTACAGCGTGGACAACCGGAACAACCAAGCCATTGTGATTGAGATCAACGGCTATCCCCAAGTTGATATCACTCGACAGGATCAGCGCCTTGCCATCAAAGCGGGCGTTTATATGTGGGAAGGCCTGCAGTGCGATGCAGCAGGCGCGCACAATGAAGGGCAGATACGTGAGGGCGTAGCCATATTCTGCTTTAAAGCGCTCCTTGTGGCGCGACCGCACCAGTTCAACTTCAGTAAAGTCAATATCAATGGCTTGAAAGACGTGTGGAATGGTGCGCCAATTTTCAGCAAGCCTCTCACCCGTTCTTGCCCGAATGGTATTGAGTGTGACGATTTTGTCATGGCTCGACACAACAGGTGATGGTGGAGGTGACGACGTCGTGAAACTGGTTACGTCTTTTTCTTCTATTTTCCGCAAACCCTTGGCTGCAGCATGTTGCGCCACCGCTGTAAGATCCAGCCCGCGCTGGACAATGAGGCGGCGGGCAAGCGGCGTCATGCGAATATCGCCGGGGCCTTTAGCCGAACCATAATCTGCAGTCGGGGTGGCCACTTCTTCAAAGGCTGATCTAAAAGGGGCAACGTTTTTTTTAACGTCTGGCTGAACCTCGGGTTTTGAGGCGCCTGGGGCAGCAACGGCTTCGCCGCCGATCACCGCGACAACGGCGCCAATCTTGGCTGTCACGCCATCACCGACGCGAATTTCTGTAAGCTTGCCAGCAGTAGTGGCTTCAATTTCAACGGTTACTTTATCAGTTTCGACTTCAAAAAGCTTATCGCCGATTTTAACGTCATCGCCCAGTTTCTTAAACCAGTTCAGAATTTTGCCTTCTGCGACGGTCTCTCCCAGCTGTGGCATGATGATCGTGGAACTCATCGGCGCGACCCGTTCAAGGTGCGCACGATGCGCTCCACAATGCGTGGCGCGCTGGGCAACGCCAGGTCTTCAAGATGATCAGCGGCGGGCAACGGAATATGGGGTGTGGTAATACGCACAATTGGCCCGTCTAAATCCCAGAATGCTTCGTCAGCAACAATAGAGGCAATCTCTGCACCCCAACCCAAAAGGCGCGGGTTTTCTTCGACCGTAAACAGGCGGCCCGTTTTAGCTACAGAAGCTAAAATGGTTTGCATATCCAAGGGCACTAAAGATCGCACGTCGATCACCTCAGCATCAATGCCATGATCACGTGCCAAAATCTCGGCTGCGGCCATCGCACGGTGAACCATCATAGCAAGTGCCAGAATGGTGCAATCTTTGCCGGGGCGGAGTATTTTTGCGGTGCCAAGTGTGTCAATAATTTCGCCATCGGGCACTTCTCCCTTGGTGGCGTAAAGCGCCTTGTGTTCATGAAACATCACTGGGTTATTGTCGCGAACTGCTGCAGCCATCAGGCCCACCACATCGACGGGAGATGAAGGGGCCACAACTTTGAGGCCAGGGATCATCATCGTCCAGTTTTCAATCGACTGCGAATGTTGGGCCCCAAAGCGGACACCCGCGCCATTGCCTGTGCGGATCACCACAGGACAGCTGACTTGGCCATTGGTCATGTAATTGAGCTTGGGCATTTCATTTGCAATGAAATCAAAACACACCGCTGCAAAATCTGAGAACATGATTTCGGCAATGGGGCGAAGGCCGGTCATTGCCGCACCCATGGCAGCGCCTAAAATCGCCTGCTCTGAAATCGGCGTGTCACGGACCCGCAATGGCCCAAACTTTTCAAGCAGTCCCACCGTGGCTTTGAACACACCTCCAGCCTTGGCAATATCTTCGCCCAGAAAGACGACATTTTTATCGCGTTCCATCTCCTGGGAAATACCGCGGATGACGGCGTCGCGATAACTCAATTGCGCCATGCCCAACCTCCATCGGCATACACATCGGCCGTCAATAATTCTTCCGGCGCGGACGGCGAGGCTTTGCAACGCACGGTGGCGTCTTCTACTTTTTGCATGCTGGCCGCATCCATTGCGTTCATTTGATCTTCGGAGACGCCAAATTCCTTCAGGCGTTGTTTGTAAATTTTAATCGGATCGCGCTCCAACCATTTTTCAAGTTCACCGGGAGGGCGATATGTGCCAGGGTCTGCGCGTGAATGGCCGGAATGGCGATAGGTGAGGCATTCGATGAGCGATGGGCCACCGCCGCTTCGGGCTTTTTCAATAGCTTCAATCGCGGTGCGGTAAACTATGTCGGCATCGTTGCCGTCGATCAGAATGCGCGGAAGGCCATAAGCTGAGGCACGGTCAGCGGCAGGATGGGCCACAGCCGTCACCTCGCTGATCGGCGTATATTCCATGTACAGATTATTCTCACAAACGAAGACGACTGGAAGTTTCCACACCACTGCGAAATTCAACGCTTCATGAAACGCGCCGATATTGGTCGTGCCGTCGCCGAAGAAACACACAGTAACGTCTTTTTCTTCCAAATATTGGGCGCGCCAAGCTGAGCCACAGGCGATACACAGATGTGCGCCGATAATGGCATATGATCCCATCACGCCATGTTCAACTGATGTCAGATGCATGGAGCCACCTTTACCGCGCATCAAACCAATATCGCGCAGCATGAGTTCGCCCAGAACGCCTTCCATCGGAACACCACGCGCCAGCGTATGCGCATGGCCGCGGTACGTACAGAATGTTTTATCACCCTTCTTCATTGCCACGCCAAAGCCCGCAGCAATGGCCTCCTGGCCAAGTGACAGATGACTGGTGCCTTTGATTAGATTCTGCAAAAACAAATCATAGGCGCGCTTTTCACAATCGCGAATTTCAATTTGAAGGCGATAAAGTTCGAGGCGCGTTTCAGGGCCAATATCATCATTGCTGGTCGTCGGTGAATTTGTAGTTTTTCCCATGGCCATTTTTTTGTTTGTATTTTGGAACACTGTGCCAAAGAATTCTACTCGTATGTTTTGAAAAATTCTCAAAATGAGAATGATCGATAATTTCAAACCAAGCCTTTTTGATAGAATAGCGATCTAAATCTAAGAGCGTACTCAAGTTCGCCATGAATTGCAGGGAGGAAAATGTGAAAGCTGTTCGATTTCACAACGCAAAAGATATTAGAGTTGAAGATGTTGCAGCCCCTTCCGAAAAATTGGGCTCACATGATGTGCTGATCAAGCCATTGGTTACTGGCATTTGCGGCACGGACTTGCATGAATATATTGCAGGGCCCATCGTCACTCCGGTCAAACCGCATGTTTATACGGGCGTCACCAACCCGCAAATTCTGGGCCATGAGTTCAGTGCCATAGTAATTGACAAAGGCTCTGCTGTTTCCAATGTGAAAGTGGGTGACCGCGTTTCAATTCAGCCGCTGATTTCGCCGCGCGATGATTATTATGGCCGCCGTGGTCTTTATCACTTGAGCCCCAAAATGGGTTGCGTGGGCCTGAGCTGGGCATGGGGCGGCATGGGTGAATTGGCTGTCGTGAATGATTACAACCTGGCTGTCGTTCCCAAGGGCGTGAGCGACATTCAAGCTGCGATGATTGAGCCAGCCGCTGTTGCCGTTTATGCGGCTGATCGTGGTGGAGTACAATCCGGCTCTACCGTTTTGGTGTCCGGTGCTGGCCCAATCGGCGCTTTGACTTTACTGGCTGTGAAAGCAGCAGGTGCAGGCCAGATTTTTGTGAGTGAGCCGAACGCGTTTCGCCGCAAAATGGCGAAGGACTTAGTACCAAGCGCCATCGTGATTGACCCCATGACCGAAAATGTGGTGCAGACAATCAAAGACATGACCGAAGACGGTGTGGGCGTTGATGTAGCCATTGAATGTGTGGGTTTAGAAGCCAGCTTGAACACCTGCGTAAACGCGGTGCGCAACCAAGGCAAGGTGGTGCAAACTGGCTTGCATATGAAGCCTGCAAGCGTTGATCCGATGACATGGGCCCTAAAAGACATCAGCATCGAAGCGACGTGGTGTTACCCCGTGCAATGCTGGCCACGCATTATCCGTATGGTGGAGTCAGGCAATTTCCCAATCGAAAAAATCATCACCGCCAACATCACGTCTGATGATGTGGTAAAGCAGGGTTTTGATGCGCTGCTCGATAAGTCCGTCAATCATATGAAAATTTTGGTGACTGTATAAGTGACGATACATGCTCCATTAAAAGTCGCAATGATCGGCCTCGGTTGGTGGGGCAAGAAAATGACTGCTGTTTTGCAGAAGGCGCGACAGGATATTGAGATCGTTTGCGCTGCTGAACCCGATCCAGTGGGTGCGGAGTTTGCGGCAGCTAATGGTTTTGCGCATTATGCCAACTACAAAGACGCGCTTAAACATCCTGGCGTGGAAGCCGTCATTCTTGCCACGCCACACTCTTTGCATGCGGAGCAGATCAAGCTTGCCGTCGCCGCGAAGAAACACATCTTTTGTGAAAAGCCGTTGGCCCTTACCAAAAGGGGCGCTGAATCCGCCGTCAATGCTTGTAAGAAAAATAAGTTGGTTCTCGGTATGGGCCATGAACGACGCTGGGACCCACCCGTCGCAAAGATGCTGGAAATGGCTCGCGCTGGCCAACTCGGTCGCATTCAACAAATAGAAGGAAATTTCAGCCACGACAAGTTCACCACGCTGGACAAGAAAAACTGGCGCTTGAATAAAAAAGAAGCCCCGGTTGGCGGAATGACCGCAACCGGTATTCATCTCACTGATTTATCTGTGGTATTGCTCGGCCCTGCCAAAGATTTGCGGGTGTCGTGCGAAAGCCTTTCTTCGAAAATCCCGCAAGGCGACACGATGAGCGTGCACATCCGCTTCAAAGGCGGCGGAACGTCATATGTGTCGGCGTCACTTGCTATGCCCTTTATCTCGCGTTTTGCAGTTTTTGGTTCAAAGGGCTGGATTGAAATCCGCGATAAGGCCCATGTCGAATCGCCAGCGGGTTGGGTTGTCACCTCCGCCATGGTGGGTGGCCCGATTACAGTGGAGGAATTGCCACCGGCAGAACCAGTGAAAGACAATCTCGTGGCCTTCGCACGCGCCGTTCGCAAGGTGCAACCCTATCCGATCACTCACACAGATCTCATCAACAATATTGCGATTTTGGAAGCCATCATCACCTCTGCCGCCAAGAATGGTGCTGTGGTGAAGGTTTAAGAGGAAGCTCATGAAAGCGCTTATTTTTGAAACGCCCAACAAACCGATCATCAGCGATGTTCCGATGCCAAAAATCGCTGACACGGAAGTGATGATCAAGACCCACACTGTAGGCATTTGCCATTCGGACTATGAATTGCTTGCCGGCCGTTACATTATTCCGATTTCCTATCCTGTAACACCCGGCCATGAATGGTGCGGCGAAATTGTTGAAGTCGGCAAAAACGTCAAGAATTACAAGGTGGGCGACCGGGTGGTTGGGGAATGCGTGGTGCGAACCCCAGACCGGCTGCATCACTTTGGTTTTTCGATGGATGGTGCTGACCGTGAATATTTTAACGTAAATCCAGACTGGCTGCACAAATTGCCAGACTCCGTCGATGATATGCGCGGATCATTGATCGAACCCTTCACCTGCGGCTTTTATGCAGTGTTGCGCTCTGGCGGAACCAATGCATCAGAGACTGTTGTTGTCTCGGGTGGCGGCACGATTGGTTTGGTTTCTGCTGCAGCAGCACTCGGCTTGGGAGCGCGCGTGATTGTGGTAGACCCTATCCAGCAGCGCCGCGATATTGCCAAAAAACTCGGCGCGGAAGCGGTTAATCCAACCGATCGTGGTGCCGAACAAATTATGCAGCTCACCGGTGGCAAGGGAGCTGATCTGGTCATCGAATGCGCTGGCCACGATGCGTCACTGGCTGCAGTGTTTGATTATGTCGCGCAAGATGGCCGCATCTCCATGGTGGGTATCAATATCGGCCGTAAGATTTCATCCAACCTCGGTTTGATGCAGCTCAAAAACCTGACCATTCGCGGCTGCATTGGCTCACCTGGTGTGTGGCCTGCGGCTATTCGCTTTCTGGAGCGTACTGGCATTGATCTCTCGCCAATCCAAACCCACACATTCTCCCTCACCGATGCGGTGAAAGGCTTCGAACTTGGGCAAGACCCGAAAGCCTGCATCAAGATTACGCTTTTAACAAAGGATATGCACTAATGAGGCGCCACGCACTTATTGCCGGTGTTTCCGGAATTATCGGTCGCCATTTGGCCGAGCATTTGCTTGAAACCGGCAAGTGGACGGTTTCCGGAATCTCGCGCCACAAGCATGATTTACCAAAAGGCGTGAAGCATATCGCGGTTGATCTTACCGATGCTGAAGCCACCAAAGCCGCACTCAAAAAAATAGCTGCCACGGATGTGTTCATCACCACATGGATGCGCCAGGCAACGGAAGCTGAAAATTGCCGCGTGAATGCCGGCATGGTGCGCAATTTGCTGGCTGCTGTTGAAGGTAAAAAGATTAAGCATGCGGCGCTTGTCACAGGTGCAAAACACTATATGGGCCCTTTCGAGGCCTATGCGAAAACCAAGATGGTGACACCTTTTCGCGAAGAGATGCCGCGGCTGCCCTTCCAGAATTTTTATTACGATCAGGAAGATGAATTATTCGCAGCTGCCGAAAAGCAGGGCTTCGGCTGGTCAGTGCACCGCCCGCATACGTTGATTGGTTATACGGTTGGGAACCAGATGAACATGGCGGCCACACTGGGTGCCTATGCTGCGATTTGCAAAGAAACTGGCAAGCCATTCGTGTTCCCTGGCTCACCGCAACAATATGAAGCCTGTGTTGATATTACCGATGGCCGCATCATCGCAAAGCAGCTGGTTTGGGCTTCTACTAAAAAAGTCGCGCGCAATCAGGCTTTCAACATCGCCAACGGTGAGGTGTTTCGCTGGAATTGGCTCTGGCCAAAATTGGCTGCCCACCTCGGTGTAAAGGCGGCCGAATATCCGGGCCATGCTCAACCACTTGAAAAGCAGATGGCTGGCATGGAGCTTGTCTGGGACAAGATCGTCGCCAAACACGGGCTTGAGAAAAACCCTTTGAGTACTGTTGCCTCATGGTGGCATTCTGATGCCGATCTTGGGCGCGTCATTGAAAATTTCAACGACATGACCAAGAGCCGGGACATGGGCTTCACGGCTTATCAGAACTCAATTCACTCATTTACCGATGCCTTTGACAAATTTCGCGCTGCTAAGATTTTGCCATAGGTGACGCGATGAGCCAATTCGCCACCCCGGTACCAAATCTGTTTCAGCAGCGTGGCCTGTTATCCACGCCATTGACGCGGAGTTTTGTGACGGTGGTGGTGTGCACGGTGGCTCTTGTTATTGTATGCCTGGTGTTTGCACCTTCGGCTGTGTCTTGGAACGCATTTTCTGGAAGTCTGCCCTTTGCTGCCGTCATTGCCATTGTGGGTCTTGGCCAGCTGCTGGTTGTGCAACAGGGTGGCTTTGATCTGTCGCTGCCCGGTGCTGTTTCACTGGCCGTGGTGACTGCCACGCATGAGGCGCATCAAAACAATGGCTGGCTACTGTCAGCAGTTTTCTTGTCGGTTGGGTTCGCCCTTGCGGCCGGCATCGCCAACGGCATTCTCATTGCCTATTTCAAGCTTAACGCGATCATCGCTACAATCGGCATGAATGCGCTTCTCTATGGCGGTGTATTTGCGGTGTGCGGCGGCACTCCTTCAATTACCACAAAATTGCTCGCTGATATCGCGGGCGGAGAGACTTTGCGCATGCCCAACTCAGTTTATTTCGCTGTGGCTGCTCTCCTTATCGTATCATTCATTTTAAAGAAGACGGTTGTTGGGCGGCGCTTCGAAGCCATCGGTGCCAATCCCTTAGCTGCTGAGGCCGCTGGTCTTCGCGTCCAGCGCCATCAACTGATGGCCTATGTTTATGCGCAGCTGCTTTATTGCATGGCGGGCATACTTATTGCCGGCATAACGCGTGAGCCAACCGCCTTTCAAGGCGACTCGCTATTGCTGCCATCGGTTGCTGTTGTCGTTCTTGGAGGAACATCACTGCTCGGCGGTCGGGGATTTCCGATCTCGACCGTTATTGCGGCGTTCTTTCTCAACCAATTGAGCCAGTTCGCGCTCGCCGTTGGCGTGCCCTATTCGGCTCAAACCATTATTCAGGCTTTCGCCCTGGGTTTTGGCATCGCTGTTTATTCAATCAAGTGGACAGTGAACCTTTCCAAAAAACGCAAACCAAATGGAGGAATACATGAACAACACGTTTAAAAAATTGACGTTCGCTGCGGCGACGGCAGTTCTCGCCATTGCCGCCACTGGCATGGCTCACGCAGATACACCGTCATGGTGCGGCCCAAATAAGGCTACACTCGCCCTGCTCGATGGGTATGGTGGCAACAGCTGGCGCCAAGTGACAACCGCTTCTGGCAAGCAAACCGCTGCGCTCTGCCCCAGTATCACCAGTTATGAATATGCCGACGGCAATGGCGATACGCAAAAGGCCATCTCAGACATCAAGGGTCTCGCTGCCAAAGGCATCGATGCACTGGTGGTGTTTGGTGATGCTGGCCCAGCCGTTTTACCTGCCATCACGTCGGTGTTCAAATCTGGTAAAACCATCGTTCCTTACCGTGTGAATGTTGGCGGCAAAGAGGGCGAAAACTACACCAAGTTCATCGGCTCATCGTTCGTGGACGACGGTGTGACCTGGGGTAACTGGATCAAGGGTGTGTTGCCAAAGGGAGGCAATGTTCTGTTCATCTCCGGTCCTGCTGGCAACAGCCAGGGCCTTGATGAACTCAAGGGTTTGAAGCAAGTTTTGGGAGCTGAATATAAGTTTCTGAATGCCGAACCATTTGATGTGACAAATTGGGATCCGGCTCTGACGCAAAAAGTTCTGACCGCTGAAATCGCCAAGAATGCCAAGATCGATGTGATCGTATCAGACTTCGGACCATCACTGGTGGGCGCTTTGCCATTGTTCAACAAGTCGGGCCGCTCTATTCCGGCACTAGCAACGTCAGACGGCAACTCACTGGGCTGTTTCTGGGCTGATAACCAGAACAAAGATAATCCAGACTTCAAGCTCTTCACCGTCGCAACCGGCAACGACAATGTTCGCCTGGCTGTGCAGTGGGCTGTTGCCAAAGTAACCGGCGGCAAAGACCCAACAGACAATGTCTTCAAGGCACCAGCCTTCGAAGACTCTGTATCGGGTAAGCCAAATGCTGTGCAGTGTAAAAAGGATTTGCCAGGTGCGATTTACCTGTCGTCTGAACTGCCAGCAGCAGATCAGGCTAAAGCCGTAGGTAAGTAATAAACCCAATCCCCCCTATAGGCTCCGGAGTGAGAAATCCCTCCGGGGCACTTTTGCTGAGATGCAGAATGCGGACCATCACACGTGAATGTTGAAAATCACAGGCAAAAGAATGTGAATGGCGCTGCGCACGCTGGTGTGACCCTTGGCTTGACCAATATTTCGAAATACTTTTCGACGGTTCCAGCACTTTTTGACATCAGCACTGAATTTTATTCAGGTGAAGTTCATGCCATCTTAGGAGAAAATGGCGCTGGCAAGTCGACCCTGATGAACATTATTTCCGGAACTTTTCAGCCGACGCAAGGTCAAATTGTTTTTGAGGGCCGCATTATTCCGCTTATGACGCCTGAGATCGCAAAATCTCTCGGAATTGCAATATCATTTCAGCATCCAGCAATCCTTGATGATCTGTCTGTGCTTGAAAACGTTCAAGTCGCACTGCCCACTTGGGCTTTCACAGGCAAATCGGTACAAGCGCACGTGCGCAAGATGCTGGATGCTGTGGGACTGCAAGTGCCACTTCAAATGCGCGCTGATGGACTGACGGTGGCCCAGAAACATTTGTTGGAAATTGCCAAAGCTCTTGCCAACAAGCCAAAGGTTCTCATCCTGGATGAGCCAACGGCGTCACTTGATCAAGATGCAACTGATATGCTGTTCGGCCGCATCCGCGATGTTGTCAAAACCGGAACTTCGGTGATTTATATCACCCACCGTTTGGCCGAATTGCGTCAGATTGCAAAACGCGTAACCGTGCTTCGTGATGGCAAATTCCGGGGCTCAAGTCTGGTGAGCGAGATCAGCAATAGCGAACTGCTGACAATGATCGTTGGCCGTCAACTGGGTTCGACATTTCCGCCTAAGTCACAGCTGAAGTCGGCCGAGGTCGCTTTCTCGGCAGCATCGCTCAGTGGAAAGGGCTTCAGCGATATTTCTTTTGATGCGGCGTTGGGGCAAATTATTGGGGTAGCCGGAGTGGCAGGCAACGGTCAGTCCGAATTGATGAAGGCGCTTGCAGGGCTGCACCCGTCTCAAGGCACAATCAGTCTGCGCGGCACAACGCTAAGCCACGCTGAGCTTCGCCGCGAAGCTGCTCTCATGCCATCCGACAGGCATACTGAAGGTCTGGCTGCTGGTCTTACAGTGCGTGAAAACGCGGCCTTTTCCGCGCTCGAAAAATTTGCGACCAGTGGCATTATGCGGCGGCACATAGAGTTCGGGCAGATCAATAAAACCTTTCAATCGCTAGCTGTTAAAGCGCCCAGCATGGAGGCCCCGATCCTGTCTTTGTCTGGTGGTAACCAACAGAAAGTTGTAATGTCGCGGGCACTGCTTTCTAATCCGGGCGTGATTGTAGCGGACGAGCCGACCCAAGGCGTCGATGTTGGAGCTCGCGCAGAAATCTACCGCATTTTGCGTGAGGTTTCGAGAACTGGCACACCGGTTATTGTGAACTCATCAGATGCCGCCGAACTTGAAGGGCTGTGTGATAAAGTCATCGTGATGTCGCGTGGGCGCGTGGTTGAAACGCTTGTGGGTAAGGATATCTCGGAAGCCCGGATCATCGCTGCAGCAGTTCAGGCTACGACCCATGTTGGCGCAGACACTGCCCGGTCCAACCTGGCCTCCACAGCAAAAAAGTGGCGCCACCTATTGCAATCCGATAATGCCCCAGCAGTTCCCCTGGCATTGGTTACAGTGCTGCTGGGGCTATATGTTCAATTTCAAAATGCGAATTTTCTGACGTCGTATAATATTTACAATATTCTCTTGCTCGCCACCGCTTTGGGTTTCATTGCACTGGGTCAGACTGTGGCTCTGCTGATGGCGGGCATTGACCTTTCAGTTGGCCCGCTTGCGGGGTTTCTTGTTGTGGTCGCCTCGTTCTTCATCAATGACGATAATTCGGCCACCACTATTATCGCTGGCTTTACGTTGATTTTTGGGGCCGCACTGTCAGTGGGTACTATTAATGGACTGTTGATCCGCTTCGCGAATTTCACGCCGATTGCTGCAACACTGGCTATGTATATCGGTATCCAGGGCATGAGCTTTCTGTTGCGTGATTCCCCCGGGGGCTACATTAACGCCACAGTGACCGATTGGATAAATTGGCAGATGGGGCCCATACCAATGGCATTTGCGGCCTTGGTCGTTGTTGCAATTGTCGGCGAATACGCATTGCGCAAAACGCGCAAGGGCTGGGAGCTTCGCGCTGCGGGTTCGGAAGAAGAGTCAGCTCGGCGTGTTGGCGTGCCCATCAACCGCACTTTTGTTTACGGCTACATTGCCTCATCCTTACTCACCGCCTGTGGTGCAATCATGTTGATGACGCAGATTGGTGTTGGCGACCCACGGCAGGGGATCAATTATACTTTATCGAGCATCACGGCTGTTGTGCTGGGCGGCACAAGTTTGCGAGGTGGGCGCGGCACATTTATTGGAACTGTGTTGGGTGCCGTGTTGCTAACCGAGGTTCTCAATGCCGTCGCCTTCTTAGGCTTCACACAGACTTATCAATATGTTTTCCAAGGCGCGCTGATCGTCGTGTCTGCCCTCATTTATTCGACAGTGCGCAAACGCGCCGCAGCTTAATCTAATAATAGCCAGCGGTGCGCATGGCAGCATCGACGCGGTTTTGACTGCGAGTGAGGGCTTCAGTATCAGAGCACTCGCCATTGAGCGCCGCAAAAATATCATTGCCTAAAATATCTTCGATGATGCGATATTCCGGGATTGGTGGTCGTTGCCAGGTTTGAATTTTATTTTGTTTGGCAAGCCTATCCACAAAACTCACGATAGGCGTTGTTGCTGCTGCTTCAGGATCAGCGCTCACACTGAAACGCGGTGCAACGGGAAAACCATTTTTCACGTGCTCTTTCATCGCGGCGGGAGACGCCATCCATGAGATCGCGTCAAAAGCCAGACGGGCGCGCTCCGGCGTTAAAGATGGGGGCACCATTAATAGAAATCCGCCAATGGGTGATACGCTGGTGCCACCTGGGCCATGCGGGTGAGGGTAGTAAGCCACTTTTCGTTTCACGGCTGAATGAATATCATATTCAAACCGAGCCGCCCGCATTGTCCAACAATAAATCATGGCGGCGTGACCACCCATGAAATAATCCAGAGCTTTGTTCCAATCAATGGATAAAATATCGGGGGGCGAAACGGCTAATAGTTCGTGCATATATTCAAGCGTGCGCTTACCCGCCTGGCTTAAAATGCGCGGTCGCATGGCCTCACCTTTTAGCTTGCTATATTCAATGTGCAGGCGCGGGGCAGGAATATCAATCACCGGGCTACCACAACATCCCATGAAGAACATGAATGAATGCGAAATCGGCACACCTTTGGCGGCATTCCAAACCATACCCTGCATGCCGCGCGTAGGATTGTGCAGCAACTTTGCGGCTTCAATGACTTTTTCAAAACTTGTAGGGTGATGCAAGCCGCGTTCTTCAAACAAATCCTTGCGTAAGCAAAGCGCTTCGATTGTGCAATAAATCGGAATGCCAAACTGTGTATTATTCCAGTTTCCTGTGGCCCAGATGTTGGGATGGAAGTCCATGGGATTAATACTGCTACTTTTTAGAAAATCCGTGAGCGGTTGTGCGAGACGATTGACGACACTTTCACCCAGCCATGGCATGTTGACGGCAATCACATCATATTGGCTGTCTTTTCGCTTTCCATTGGCAAAAACTTCCGCACCCAATTCAGGGAGGTTCAGCAGCTTGAAGTTCTTGCGCGCTGACAGCTTGCTGCGAAAATCTGACCACATGTCGCGCATGCCAGAAAAGTAATTGTCGTCATGCAGCAGAAACCGGAGGTCAGAGCCGCTTTCCTTGTTCTTCTCCATAATTTCCAGTGGCGGGATGATCTGGCCAGCCAGGTAGGATCCCCCAAAATAATAATCCTCTGCATCAGAGCTTCCACTCTTCAGTCCGAACGTCTCTGCCAGCAGGGCCTTGATCTTGGTGGCATAGTCGATAAAGCTCAGTGTGAGGTTGCGGCTAGGTTCGAGATAATGGGATTTGCCACTGGCTCCGCGCGGGCGCATTTGAATGTCGCCGTTATCGATCAGTTTGTGGATACGGCGCATGGCGCTGGCGAAAGGCACATCGGCTGCTGAGGCCAAAGTGGACATGGTTACATTTTCGCCGCGCAAGTGGTGCTTCACCAAGAAGAGAACGATGTTCCAATTGGGATCAGGCTCTGCTGCTTTTAAAAGCTTGTCATAGGGCGTACGCATACGCTCTAAAAAAGAGATGATACGTAACAACTCATATTCAGTCATGTTGTACCTGGCAGTTCAGTTGTTAACGGGTTTGGTCTTCAATCTTCGGATTTGCCACAAAGTCTAGCTGAATTCGTGATTTTCTCAAATTGAGAATAACAACGATCAAGAACCATCCAAGCACGGATATTGTTAAGTGGCAGGGCTATTCAAAATACGGCCGAGATCGTCAAGTCCTGCCCAGTAATGCATGAGGGAGAGAATTTATGGCAGAGAATGTTTACGGGATGCACCACATCGGCATCACGGTGCCTAAAATCGAAGAAGGCATAGCATTTTTTAAGGCCGTGTTTGGTGCAGTGGAAGTGTTTCGAACAGGCCCGTTTGATGTTGATGATGCGTTCATGCAGCGCAGGCTAGGTGCTGCGCCCCATACGCAAATTCGTGATCTCGTTTTCTTGCGCTGCGGTTTGGGACCCAGTGTGGAACTCTTTGAATACAGTGGAGAAGACAGCAACGCATACCCCAAACGCGTCTCAGAAATTGGCGGCATGCATCTGTGCTTTGAAGTTGAGGATGTTTTTGCTTCGGCCCAGCGCTTGAAGGATCATGGAATTGAATTTCTCGAAGGCCCCAACACTGTTGAAGAAGGGCCGCTGGCCGGATTCAGTTGGATCTATTTCAGGACACCCTGGGGCCAAATGCTCGAAATCGCGAGCTTCGAAAAGTTAGGCTATGAGAAGGATACGTCAATTCGCGCATGGCGTGCAAAACCATGAGCTGGAATAAGCAGCGTGGGCCCCGCATTGCCTTTCTAGGTACAGGTGCGCAAGGCGCTTCGATTGCAGCTGATTTTGCGGCAGCGGGTTTGGATGTAACATTCATCGATCAATGGCCTGAACATATTGAAGCCATCCGCGCCAGGGGCATCACCGTCAACATGCCCACGCGCAAGTTCAATGTCAAAGTTCCAGCCCTTCATCTTTGTCAGGTGGCTGAGGTGAAAGAGCCATTCGATATCGTGTTTCTGGTGGTCAAAGCCTATGACACGAAATGGGCTTGTGAGTTGATCAAGCCGGTGCTGGCCAAAGACGGCTTTATCGTCGGCCTGCAGAATGGCATGACACATGAAGATATTGCCACCATTGTAGGGCGGGAGCGCACTATTGGTGCGGTCATTGAAATCGCTTCAAACATGTGGATACCGGGTGAAACCAATCGTCAGAACGATGTTGATGAATCATGGTTTGCGCTTGGTGCGCTGGATCTCAATCAACAGATCCGCGTAGAGGAAATTGCCAGGCTGCTGCGCAACTCGGGCCGCGTTGAAGTGATGGATGATATAAGGTCAGCCAAATGGATGAAGCTGGTGGTGAATGCCGCAGAACTCATTCCATCGTCGATTGTCAATTTACCGCTTTATGATGCGGCCAATGCTCCTGGCATGTTGGAAGTGATGCGTTTAGCTGGCTACGAGGCGATGCAGGCAGCTCTCGCAGATGGCGCAAAAATCATTCCCATCATCGGCATGCCGCCCGTTACCACCAATCATCCTGAACGCTATGTGGATAAGATTTTTGAGGAAGTGTTGAAAACATTTTCCAAACCCGACACGCTTGTCACTTCGCTGCAAGATTGGCGTAAAGGCCGACGGGCCGAAGTGCAGGATGTAAATGGCTGGGTTGTTGACATTCTCAAAGCCCATGGTCGTAGCGCTCCAATGAACCAGCGCGTTGTTGAAGTGGCGTTTGAAATTGAACGCGGTGCGCGTGAAGCAAAGCCAGAGAATGCTGAAGATTTGATTGCGACGTATAAGGAACTTACCGCACAATAAGAGCTGGTGCAGCAGACAAAGTAAAGTTGAGAACTTTTGGCGTTGGACGATTTCTTAAATCGTTCTAAAACAGTATGGCGGGCTCGTTTACTTGACAGCACCTCAGTCGTGGTGTTTGAAAGCAGCCCGTGGCGACACATCGATTCAGACCTACCAGTTTTTACAATACCATTGGCAGCCACGTTGCGGCCTTTGTGCTGGCGGATGGGGACACGGTTGTTACCGAAACCCTTGATGCGCGTGGCTTCGACCATGAGGGACGCAAGCGCGCCGACGGGCCAAACCCCATGACAGGGCCGTTCTTCGTCACCGGTGCTGAACCTGGTGATGTACTCGTGGTGCGTTTAGAACGCATAACCATGACCCGATCGTCCGGCTGGACGTTCCAGGTTCTCAGCAGCAACGTAGTCAATCCTGCTGCGGTTTCGCGTTTCCCGGAACGAGAGGTGACCGATTGGCTCCTAGATACCAACAAGGGTACCGCAAGACTTAAGAACCCTCCTTCATCTCTGCAGAATTGGTCGGTACCGGTTGAGCCAATGATCGGCTGCTTCGGCGTAGCACCCGCCACGGGTCAGTCAATCTCGACGGCCACAAGCGGTCCTTATGGTGGCAACATGGATTACCGGGGCTTTGGCGCTGGCGTGGAGGTTATGTTTCCGGTTTCTGTGGCAGGAGCCCTGTTCTTTTTGGGCGATGTCCATGCCGCACAGGGCGATGGCGAGATTGTTGGCACGGGCATCGAAACGTCCGCCGAGGTGCACTTCGCCGTGCACGTCGTGAAGCAAAAGCTTATCGGCTGGCCACGAGGACGCAATGCCAACGGGATATTCACAATAGGCAATGCGCGCCCACTGGACCAAGCTCTGCAGCATGCCACGACTGAAATGTTGGATTGGCTTACACAAGACTATGGGCTTAATATTGTGTCAGCCAGCCACATCATGGGGCAGGCTGTGAGGTATGATGTTGCCAACGTATTCAACCCGGCATTTTCGGTTGTCTGCCGGATCGATCACGCTTCATTGGCCGGATTGAGCCACTAGGTGATCATGCCGAACATTACCCGAAGATATGATAGTGTTGCTAGCCAATCGTCTAAATTTAGAGATCAAACCGCCATGAGCGCTAAGCCCAAAATGTCTCGGTGGTTAAATAATGCGGAACGTTTTACGATTTAAGTCAACCGAGGCTCCGGCTAAATCTTGTCTGCCGTCAGATACATCGGGAGTTCTGCTGGCGTGAGTTAATGGAGGCTCTGGTGCATTTGGTTTGATGACCATGCTTTAAACGCAGCCGGCACAATTCTGTTCGGACTTGTTGTGTTGACCGCAGTCGTGGCCCCGCGCGAAGAAAGGTGTGAGATATATTCCATGAGTAACTTAGCAGACACTATTACTTCAGACTTTATCAAAGGCGTATGCGGACAGCGAGTACTTATGACCGCAGGTGTCTGGAGAAAGTATCGCTGCGCCGCATGGTCAGTCCATTCGACGTCGCCACGATGGTGGCCTTCCTGCTGTCAGATGCAAGAATGAATATATCAGTTCAATCGCTCGGAGTGGATGGCAATGTTGAAAGGGTCTGACATGAATAAGAACGAACCCG
>JAYVCU010000272.1:0-4769 GCA_043749835.1 Hyphomicrobiales bacterium | reverse complement strand
AATTCAAGTTAGATGACAAGATCCAAGGTGCGGTCATTTCAGATGTGGCCAAAGATGGTGCGGCTTCAGAAAAGGGCCTCGCTGCGGGTGATGTGATTTTGGATGCAGGTGGAAAACCGGTGACCAATACTCAAGACGTTGCAATAGCCGTTGATCAAGCTACCAAAGATGGCAAAAATTCTATTTTAATGTTGGTTGCACACGGCGGAAATGCGCAAGATACGCGGTTCGTGGCTCTCAAATTAAAGAAATAGCTCGTTACGCTGGGTTCGGATCATCGTCACCCGGTGTATTGCGCACGGGGCGAAGAATTGGCCTTCGGGCCGCGCCGAAAACGGGTGCACGTGGTGGACGGATTGGCACGATCTCATCAGCCAGCATGGAATCATCGTTTGACTGAACATGAGCGCGCGAATGCATGGCATGCACGTCTATACCGATGCTGCCTTCCACAAGCACATCTTGATTGCCCCCAATCAATATCAGATGTTCTACATCATCGCGCCTGAGCAACACCAGGCGGCGCGTTTGATCAATTTCGCAATATTCAACAATGCCCAGCCGCACGCCTTTGCGCCCGCGAGAACGGCGACCGAAAGAGCGCGAAATGAAAATTAACGCCACGAAAGCAACCAAGGCAATGCCAGCATAAGCGAGATAGGGAATGTAGGCTTGAATATCTTGCATCTTTTCTCCTCGGATTGATCATTCAGAATAGCATGAAAATATGCGATTACCACCCTCTGGTGGATGAAACTTCATTAGGCATGGAAGAAGCAGTATGCTGGCAGCGGTTTCGCCTATATTCGCCTTCGATTCGGGGTTGAACATGTTTGGACAGATGACAGGCGAAAGATCAGACCGTGCAATTGGGCGCGTTGGCCTGTCGTTCCTCTGCGCGGCTATTGTGTTTGTGGGTTATTTTGCCTTCTTTGACAACAGCCCGCTTATTTCAGCGTCGGTATCGCGTGGCGCTATGGCTGTTTTTAGCTTCTTGGGGTTGGTCTGGCTTTTCAATTTGATTTTGCACTTTTTATTCAAGCCGCATCCGAACGCTGATCGTCAGTTTTGTGACACGTTAATTGATGCGCTTGGTGATCCTGCCGTTGTTCTGGATGCCAAGGGCCGCGCTGTTTATGCGAATGCGCCGTTTATTAAACTGGCCTCCAAAGCTGGTGTTTCACGGCTTGTTGGATTTGATGTTCTTTATGCGGGTTATCCGGATTTTGTGGAGCCTATTTATCAGTTAGGGCAAGCGGCTCAGAGCGGCGTCATCGCCTCGCGCGATCTACGCGTGCAAGCGGGAAGCTCAGCCCCTTATGCTGCACACGACGACGCCAAGTGGCTGCGGCTTTGCGTGGCACCGATGGCCGATAATTCACGCGGCGGCAAAAACCTTTGGCGCCTGATCGATATTACGCGAGACCGCGCGCACCAGGAAGAAGCCTTCAGCCGACTGCAATTTATTATCTCTTATCTTGATCAGGCACCTGTTGGTTTTTTCTCAGCTTTGCCCAGTGGAAAAATTGATTATGTGAATGCCACTCTGGCTAGTTGGCTGGGGTTTGATCTGGGTGATGTGCAATCTGGCAAATTGAACGTGCGGCAACTGTTGGGAGACGAAGCGGCGAAAGTTCTTTCGGCGCTGGCACCTGTTACGTCGGGCCACAGAGTGGACCGTTTTCGCCTGCCGCTGAAATCGAAAAATGGGCAAGTTGAAGTTTTCAGTTTGATGAACCGCGCAGATTTTGACGGCACAGGAAATCCGCTGCCATCGCGCTGTATGGTGATGCGTGGCGCAGACGAAGGCATCTCTGCGCAAGAACCATCAGCCGGCATGGCACATTTTATATCGTCTATTCCCATTGGCTATGCTGAACTTGATGCGAAAGGTCATTTGGAAAATGCCAACGCGCAATTTCTGGGGCTTTCATCGCTGCTACGGCGGGGTGCATCTTTTGCATCCGCATTAGACGCAGAGGGGGCAACCCGGTTCCGAAAATTCTGGTCGATGGCAGCATCTGAACTCTCACCCGCATTTAATCTTGATTGCAGTTTTCAAGGGGCGGAGCCGCGCAACGCCCATTTATCGTTCAGCAAAGTTGCAGGCCACGATCGATTTTCGATTTTTGCGATTGATAAAACCGAAAGCCGTGCACTGGAAGCGCAACTGGCGCAAAGCCAGAAAATGCAAGCCATCGGCCAGCTTTCGTCAGGCCTTGCCCATGATTTCAATAATATGCTCACGCCGATCATTGGCTTTGCAGATTTGTTGCTCACCAAAATGCGGCCCACTGATCCCTCTTTCCAGGATGTGATGAGCATTAAACAAAATGCCAATCGGGCGGCGGGTTTAGTGCGGCATCTGCTGGCCTTTTCGCGCAAGCAGACCATGCAGCCGAAGATGTATGACCTGTCTGAATCGATGGCTGATCTGGGTGTGTTGCTCAAACGCGTGGTGGGCGACAAGGTTGACCTGTCGATCACCTATGGCCGCGATTTGTGGCCGGTAATGGTGGACATTCATCAGCTGGAGCAGGCGATTGTGAATCTCGCTTCCAATGCGCGCGATGCCATGCCAACTGGCGGCAAACTGTTGCTTTCCACATCGAATGTTTCGCTTGAGCAGTCGCATGGCGTTGGCCACGGCTTGCCATCGGGGGAATATGTCGTGGTGCAATCATCGGACACTGGCCAGGGCATTCCAAAAGCGATTGTGGATAAAATCTGGGATCCATTCTTTACCACCAAGGAAGTGGGCAAAGGCACAGGCCTTGGCCTTTCGATGGTTTATGGCTTTGTCAAACAATCCGGCGGCTTTATCTTTTGCGACAGTGAAGTGGGCCATGGCACCACGTTCCGCATATTTTTGCCACGCCACATCGCCGAAGCGGCACCTGTTGAAATTGCAAAACCTGTTGAAATCGAGGCCAAGCGCGAAGATTTCTCTGGCCGTGGCCGTGTGTTGATTGTCGAAGATGAAGACTCCGTTCGCGCCTTCGCATCGCGCGCACTCACCTCGCGTGGCTACACCGTGGTTGAGGCCAACACCGGAGAAGTCGGGCTTGAAGTGGTCGAAGGCGATGCCCAGGGCTTTGAGTTGATCCTCTCAGACGTGGTAATGCCGGAAATGGACGGGCCCACCATGCTGAAAGAATTACGCAAACGCGGCCATAAGATGAAGTTTATTTTCATGTCCGGCTATGCTGAAGACGCGTTTGAGAAGACTCCCGACTTTCCAACTGACTTTGTGTTTCTGCAAAAGCCGTTTTCGCTGAAGCAACTGGTGGAGAAGGTGAAGGCGGAGTTGGGGTGAGGGTATGGCTGTGGAGAAGGGACCTTTTAAGATTTTGGACGATGACAATAATTCAAACGGCGTTTGGATCAATATGAAATAGAATGCACTGTCACCGTAATCAGGGTGCAGTCCAGCACTGTCACCGTAATCCCACCGTAAATGAATTATCAATGCCTAACCCGGGTTAATGTCGAATAGTAGCTCCGGACATCAGAATATCATGAATCAACATTGAAACTTGAGGGCAGTAAATAACGTCAGTCAAATCGGCCGCTTGAGGGGCGGGCACCAGTAGGCTTTGATGCGGGATCAGCCAGAAAGGCCATTCGCGCGCAATGCCTGCATTTGTCTGTGCGCAATCAAATAATGTCGGACGCGCGAGGTAGCCCGCTGCCACAAGGTCAAACGGATAAAATCCAGGCAAGCCGACGTCGTTGTTCCAGAAAGCCAGCCATTCTTGAGACTTCGCGGCAAGACTCGCAAAGACAGGTCCGCGGCGGGCGAATTGTTCGAGGTCGACTCGGGTGATCATCACTTGGCTTGCCGCATCATAGGGGATCAGCGTAACAGGAAGATGCATCGATAGCAGCAGATTGGCAGCTCCGACATCCATTGAAAAATTCAGATCGCTGAAGATTGGGCCATGTCCGAAAACTGCTTTATGTCCAGCACCCTCGCTCGGATGGAATAGATGTCCCGGTCTGTGGCCCATCACCGCAACAACACGCGTCACATTGCGTTGAAGCTCAGGATGGCCATCCAAGGCAGCGGCGACGTTGGTGAGTGGCCCCAATGCCAGAATTGTCAGAGGTCCGGCCTCCAATGCCGAACGCAGGGCAGACACACCGGATGGTTCGGGTCCTGCCTTGGACAGTGCGTGCCAAAGCCCCCTATAGACTGGAATTGGTGTCATGCCGTTTTTTGTCATCAGGGCCACCAGCGACGTCACAGTCTGCTCGACAACACCGCCCGGTGCATTGCCGAAGCTGGTTGAAATCCCGACGATGTTAAAGCCGCTCGAAGCGAGCCACACAATCCCAAAGCAATCATCAGGATCAGTCCGGGGCGTGGCACCACAAGCAGCATCAGTATCTATCCAGATGCGTGATGCAGGCAAGACAACTGGTCCTCCACCGATAAGTTTCAACGGCTGCGAAGCAACCCGCCCGGTCAACCAAAACCCGCCCTGGGTTAGGAAAAGCACCAAACTCGTTACGATCATGACGCTAAGGAGAATGAAAAATAGTCGAGACAAAATAGGGTCCTAGTGAAGAATTACGTAGTAATTACGGTGACAGTGCATTCTATTGACTTCCATATCAGCTAAGGCCGCGTTTAGCGTCAGACGTGTTGCCCAATTGTGAGGCTATTTAACTAGGGCGTGTCGTCAATTAGGGGATTCGCAAATCAGTTGAAGCGTGATTCATAGGGAGCCTTCTTGAAGGAGGCCTTGATGGTGAAACGCTATGGA
>JAYVCU010000271.1:0-10981 GCA_043749835.1 Hyphomicrobiales bacterium | reverse complement strand
GGATTGGCAGTGCCCGCCTTGCCCAGCCAAAGGGTGGTTTGCTGCAGGCGGCCAAAGGCCTTGTTTAAGGGCGCAATATGCGGGGCAGTGAAGGGATTGGCGGCGCGCTTGTCGATGTATTCGCCCACCGGATGGAAGAAGCGCCGCGCCATCCGCCCCATGCCGGTGGGAAGCTTGCGACCCACCAGGTCGAGGGCCTGAATGCCATTGGTGCCTTCATAGATCTGGGTGATGCGCGCATCACGGGCCAGTTGCTCCATGCCCCATTCCCGGATGTAGCCATGGCCACCATGAACCTGCATGGCATCATTGGCGGTGGCAAAGCCAAGATCGGTGAGCATGGATTTGACGATCGGCGTCATCAAAGCGACCAGGTCTTCCGCCGCCTGCCGCCTTTCGGCATCGGGATGGTGGAGAGAAACATCAAGCTCCTGCCCGATCCACATGGCGAGCGCCCGACAGCCCTCCACCATGGCACGCGCGCGCATCAGCAGACGCCGAATGTCGGGATGTACGATGATGGGATCAGCCGGCTTGTCAGGATATTTGGCGCCACGGGGGGCCCGCATTTGCAGCCTGTTCCTCGCATAGTCCACAGCACCCTGATAGGCCGCTTCAGCCACGCCCAGGCCCTGGATGCCCACGGCAAGGCGGGCGGCATTCATCATCGTGAACATGGCAGGCAGACCCCTGTTGGGCTGGCCAAGCAACCAGGCGGTTGCGCCATCGTAATTCATCACACACGTGGGCGAAGCCTTAATGCCCATTTTCTTTTCGAGTGACCCGCACGTCACAGGATTGCGCTCACCGAGCGAACCGTCCCCCTTGGGAAGAAATTTGGGGCAGACAAAAAGCGAAATGCCTTTTACGCCCGCAGGCGCGCCGGGGATCTTCGCCAGCACCAGATGCACAATGTTCTCGGTGAGGTCGTGTTCGCCAGCGGAAATGAAAATCTTTGTGCCAAAAATTTTGTAGGTGCCATCCGCCTGTGGCTCGGCCCGTGTCTTGATCAGACCAAGGTCAGTGCCACATTGCGGCTCGGTCAAATTCATGGTGCCGGACCAGGTGCCGGCCACCAGCTTGGGCAAATAGAGCTCTTTCTGCGCGTCCGTACCATGTGCTTTCAATGCGTAGTAAACGCCCTGGGTAAGCAACGGGAAAAGTCCGAAAGAAAGATTAGCCGAGGAGATCATCTCGTCGAAGGCGAAGTTGACAGGAGAAATCAGCCCCTGCCCACCATAAGCCGGATCAGACGCCAGGCCCGGCCAGCCGCCTTCAACAAACTTTGCATAGGCATCCTTGAAGCCGGGAGCTGTTGTAACCACACCATTTTCAAAGGTGCAGCCCGTTTCATCCCCGCTGCGATTCAGTGGCTGCAATACATTGGAACAAAATTTGCCTGCTTCCTCAAGAATAGCCGAGACGACATCCGGGCTGGCTTCGCCATAGGCAGGAATGGCGTTGGCCAAATCCTGAATCTTCAAGATGTCGAAGAGCAGGAACTTCATGTCACGCAAAGGGGCTGTGTAACCGTGCATCGCTAACCTCAATTCCGAAGCGGCTTGCCAGTGGCAAGCATCGTCTCAATCCGCGCCAAAGTGGGTTCTGTTTTGACCAGTGCCATGAAAGCCCCGCGCTCCAGTTCCATCACGCGGTCTTCGCTGGTTATCTCGGTCACATCGGTATCTCCACCACTGAGAACCCTTGCAAGGTGCATTGAAACAGTCACGTCATGCGGCAGGGCAAGGCCTTGCTGGGCGTAGGCCTGGATGGCCAGGTTCAGGGCTGCCTTGCCGCTGGGGCCGGGAAGGCGCAGCTCGACTGGCTGCAGTGGCTTGTAGCCCACCGCCAATTTCAGAGCCAAGGCCTTGGCGTCCGGCAGGAGGCGGTCCCGGTTCATGGTAATGCCGTCGGTCGTGCGCAGATATTTCAGCTCCTTCGCATTGGCGGCTGATTTTGAAACCTTGGCCAGCGAGATGTTTTCAAAAGCTGCTGTCACAGAAGGCATGGGGCCGTGGGGCGCGGTGCCCGAATTGTGGCGGATGAGCATCTCCTTGCAGCCACCCCAGCCCGGCACAATGCCAACCCCCACTTCGACAAGACCCATGTAGGTTTCAGCATGGGCCTGAACCGCTGTACAATGAAGAAGGAATTCACATCCGCCACCCAGGGCCAGGCCGCTGGGCGCGCCAACCACTGGAAATGGCGCAAACTTCAGCGCCTTCATCAGATGCTGGCCCTGCGTAATCAAATCCTCAAGCACGGGCCACATGCCGATGTTGGCTGCAAAAAGCGCCAAGCCGATATTTGCGCCAACTGAGAAGTTATCGCTGTCGTTGTACAGCACCAATGCGCGCATGTTCTTTGAGACAAGGTCAATAGCCTTCGCCACCATGGCGAATGTGTCAGGATCAATGCTATTCATCTTGCTGTGGAATTCGAGACAGGCCACGCCGTCGCCGAGATCCCACACACTCGCAGATCCATTCTTCGCCAAGGGCATGGCTTTCACCTTGATGTCGGCAAGCAGCAAGGCGCCCGGCGGACGGATAATCGGTTTATACGCGCCATCAACGCTCAACTGCTTCCGTGCGTCTGAGGAGGCCTGATAGAAGCCGCCGAGCTTTGCGGCCATCGCCAGAAATGGCGGCACTGTCATCTTCTCCGCGGCGAGTTTTTCAGCAAACCACGCAGCTCCCATTTCATCAATCAATTCAAATGGCCCGCGCTTCCAGTTGAAGCCTGTGCGCATTGCCAGATCAACATCATCGACGTCATCGGCAATTTCGGGAACCAGTTCGGCCACATAGCTGAGCAGGTGGCTGAGGACCGTCCACGCAAACGTGCCGCCACGATCAGGATGCGAAACCAGCGCCCGCAAGCCGCCCTTGGCAGCGTCCACTGATTCAAGCGAAACCTTCACCAACGGGCGGTATTCGCCCGTTTTCAGATCCATCGCTTCCTTGGTTCTTTTGGAGCCGGATTTACTTAACCTATAGAAGCCGCCCTTGCCCTTGCGGCCTGTGAGACCGTCTGAAATCATTTTCAGAAGCAGCGGGAAATCGGCAGAAAGCCTTTGATAGGCATCACTCTCTGGCAAAGCCGCGCGCAATGATGCGTCGATATGCGGCTGCAGGTCGAGACCGACAATATCGAGAAGATCGAAGACGCCTGATTTTGGCGCGCCGATGGGCTTGCCCATAACAGCGTCGGCTTCTTCAACCGAAAGGCCCAATTCACGTGCGGCATTGACGGCACACTGAATCCAATAGATGCCAATGCGGTTGGCGATAAAGCCGGGTGTGTCCTTGGCGCGCACGACCGATTTGCCGAGCCTTAGATCTGCAAATTCAGTGATGGCACTGATTGCACCAGGCCTTGTTTGTGGTCCAGCAACAACTTCGAGCAAGCGCATGTAGCGCGGCGGGTTGAAGAAGTGCGTGATGCAGAAATCGCGTTTCACCCCGTCCGGCATCCCTGCCATCAACATGTTCAAAGGCAGGGTCGAGGTGTTGGACGAAAGCAATGACCCCGGTTTCCGCGCCGCGTCAATCTTGTGATAAAGCGCCTGTTTGACATCGAGCCGTTCTGTTACCGCCTCAATGATCCAGTCACATTCGCCCAAGCGCTTGAGATCATCCTCAAGGTTTCCCGCTTCGACGAGTTGCGCCGCAGCTTTGGACATCAGGGGGGCCGGTTCCGCTGCTGCCAGTTTGAGCAGCGTAGATTTGGCCAATACACTGCGCTCGGTTGCGCCTGCAGGAACAATGTCCAGCAGCAATACCGGCACACCAGCATTGGCAACCTGGGCAGCGATGCCACCGCCCATTACCCCCGCGCCGACGATACAAACTCTTTCAATCGTCATGACACCGCCTCAAGGATCGTCGCTATACCCTGCCCGCCGCCAATGCATTGCGTGGCCAGCGCATAACGCTTGCCTTCACGCTTCAAGAGCGCTGCGGCCTTGCCGGTGATGCGCGCACCCGTGGCGCCGAGCGGGTGACCAATGGCCAGGGCGCCGCCATCAATATTTACGCGCGAGGCATCAATATTAAGATCGCGCAGACACGCCATGGCCTGAGACGCAAATGCTTCGTTCAATTCAATAATGTCAATATCGTCGATCGAAAGATCAGCGCGCTGCAGTGCTTTACGCGTGGCAGCCACGGGGCCGATTCCCATCAGTTCCGGGCTGCATCCCGCAATGGCGACCGATTTAATGCGCGCCAAAATAGGCAGTTTGTGTCTCTTGGCATAGCTTTCCGAAACCACAAGGCAGGCGGCGGCACCATCGGTCAATGGTGACGTCGTGCCCGCCGTCACAACCCCGTCTTTGTCAAAGGCCGGTTTCAAGCCAGCGAGTGCCTGCACATTTGTATCGGGTCGGATGCAGCCATCTTCACTTGTCGCACTTACAGCGATGATCTCGTCCTTCAGTTTGCCCTGATCGCGGGCCGCTGCGGCCTTGGCATGGCTGGCCACTGCAAATTCCTCTTGCGCCTGGCGTGTGATGCCATACTTCCTTGCGACATTCTCTGCCGTGATCCCCATGGAAACGTAGGCTGCAGGCATGCGCTCGGCCAGCTCAGGATTGGGCAAAGGATTGAATCCCATCATTGGCACACGGCTCATGCTTTCGACCCCGGCGCAAACGAAAACCTCGCCAGCGCCGATGGCAATGGCCCCGGCGGCCGAATGTATGGCCTGCATCGAAGAGCCACAGAACCGGTTGATGGTTGCTGCGCCAACCGATTGCGGAAGGCCGGCGATGAACGCGATTAACCGCGCCACGTTGAGCCCCTGTTCACCTTCCGGGAAGGCACAGCCCAGAAGCACGTCTTCAATGTCTTCAACATTAACGCCTGTCGCGCTGACGAGGCTCTTGATAACCGCCGCCGCAAGATCATCGGCCCGCATTTTTGTCAGCGCCCCTTTGTTGGCGAAATGGAACGGGGAACGGACATAGCCTGCAATAACGGCCTGGGTCATGCGTGGGTCTCCTTGTTCTTCAAGTTGTACTCATCAATCAGAATTTTCTTCTGAATTTTACCAATTGCTGATTTTGGCAATTCGCTTCGGAAATCATAGGACCGCGGCATCTCGATGCGCGAAAGCTTGTGTTCCAAAAACACCTGGAGGTCGGTTGCCGTCAGCGTCATGCCTTCCCTGAGGCAGATGGCGGCCCGGATCGCCTGCCCACGATAAGGATCAGCAATGCCGAACACGGCGCAATCTTTGACTGCCGGGTGTTGGTAAATCGCTTCTTCAACCTGTCTTGGATAAACTTTATAGCCAGAGGTATCTATCATCTCCTTCAGCCGGTCCGTGATGAACACATAGCCATCTGCGTCCATGTAGCCAACGTCACCAGTGTGCAGCCAGCCATCAATGAGAATTTCGGCGGAGGCGGCAGGGTTTTGCCAATATCCCTGCATCACTTGCGGCCCGCGAAAGCAGATCTCGCCCCATTGCCCTGGCTTCATTTCCGTCTTGGCGTCTTCAAGGGACATGATGCGGCACAAGGTGCCGGGAATGGGAACCCCAACCGATCCGGTTTTATTGGGCAAATGCACCGGATTGATGCAGCAGGCCGGTGAGGCCTCGCTCAAGCCATAACCTTCCAAAATTGCCACGCCGGTCTTGCGTTTGAATTCTTCCTGTACCTGCAGCGGCAACGCAGCTCCGCCAGAGATGCTGAATTTGAGCGACGACAGATCATAGGAAGCAAAGTCCTGCTGGTTCATCAGCGCAGTATACAACGTCGGCACACCGATCAACACACCGGGTTTGCGCTTGTGAATCAGTGCCAGCAAGCGTGGCGCTTCAAACCGCGGCTCCAGCAACATCGAACCACCAACCAAGAGCGACCAGTTCATCACAGCTGTCATTGCCAGAGCGTGAAACAGTGGCAAAACGCCAACCGTCTTGCTGTCTTGCATAGCCGCAAGAGCGAACCACATTTGGCACTGCAGCGCATTGGCGTAAATATTAAAATGTGTGAGTGCTGCTCCTTTGGGAATACCTGTGGTGCCACCGGTGTATTGCAAAAGTGCGATTTGCGTTTTCGGCTTGACGGGTAAAGGCAAAAACACCCCATTATTGTTCAGCAACTTGCGCGCGGAAATATAGTGTTCACTCTGTGGCAGGCCGGCGATTTCACGGCGCTTCAGGGCGCGGAACAATAGGCCTGTCATGGTTGGCAATTGCTCGGCCAGCGAACACACAATGACGCGTTGGAGTGCCGTCCGTTCGAACAGTGTCGAAAATTTGCCAAGCAGCGCGACTAAATCCAGTGTGACCATGAAGTCGGTACCGGAATCGATGATTTGGCGCGCCATTTCATCTTCAGAATAAAGCGGGTTGAAATTCACAATTATTCCCCCTGCCTTAAGCGCTGCGAAATAGAACACTACATAATAAGGGCAGTTCGGCAGGAACAACCCCAACTTCATGCCGGGTTTGAAGCCCGCCGCAACCAGCCCCTTGGCGGCTTGATCGCTGCGCTTCTTGATGTCGGCATAGGTGAAAATGCGCCCACGGAACTCGACGCAAGGCCGCGCGGTAAATTTTTCAGCAGCTTCATCCAGCAGGGCAAACAGCGGCTTTTCCGGAAAAATTGGAATGGCTTCCACACCGGGTGGATACATTTTCAACCACGGCAAAGCAGCTACGGCAGCTGGTCGAGCATAACCCGTGCCTGCCTCCTTGGCGCTCACTTTGGCCTTGGCCATGAATGTCACCTGCATCTTTCCAGTTCTGGCACGACAGACGCGGCAGAACAATGTAGTGAAGGTTAGCTTCAACCAAAATGCCTGTCACGCGTGAACTTGGTTTGCATCTGAACTGGTGAAAAACAGAACTGGCTTGCGCTAATCGCCCCGAGGCCCCAGCCAGCTTCAATCGATTGTCAGTTTGGGGCGTGTAACATTGGCGAACTTGTGAGACAGGATTGATGTTTAATTACAGCCGCTCGCGCAGGATTTCGTAAGGTGCTTTTCCATTGAATGCACCATGTGGCCGCGAGAGATTGTAAAAGCTCTCCCACTCGGCCAGTTTAGCGCCGAGATCAACGTCATCTTTGTAGGTGAGCAGCTGGTAGAATTCCTGTTCATCAGTTCTGTGAGAACGTTCGACCTTGCCATTGAGGTGTAGTGAATTGGGCTTGATGGAGGCATGACGAGTGCCCTTGTCTTCGACATGCCAATGGAACTTTGAATAGCCCCTAGATTTGTAGACACTTTGCCCCTTTAAAATGAGGCAAGGAGACGATTATGGGCCACCCACGATTTACAGACGATTTTAGGATTGATGCAATCAAGCAGATCACCGAACGGGGACATTCTATTGCTGATGTTTCGCAGCGGTTGGGCGTCAGCACTCATGGGACAGATTGGCTGACTTGAATAAAAGAAGATCTATGTTTCATCGTAGCAATTCGGAGAACAGAAATCAGACAGAAATTTGAGAACCGTGGAACTTCCGAACAAGTTATTGCTTTGAAAGTTCACTTAACATCGTCAGATAGCGAATGCTGACGGGCCTAGCCAAAAGCTCATCGGCGCGGTCAAGTAATGGTTGAAGATAAGGCATGGCGAGATGCTTATCGAGGGCCTGTCTGTTCACGAAGTTTTCATAAAACACAAAGGTATTTGAATCTTCAGCATCACAGTGAAAATCATAATTTATGCAACCCGGCTCGGTGCGGGTTGGGGCAACAATGCTCGCTAGAATTTTCAACAGCTCCTCGCGCTTTTCGGGCTTGGCGACAACAGTTCCAATAATGGTGCAGTCTGGCTTGTTCATGATTGCTTCCTATTTTGACTTATAGCGACGGCTAGAATGATGATGGCACCGCGGGCGATGAGTTGTTGTGAGAATTCAAGACCAGCGAGGATGAGGCCGTTGTTGATGAGACCGATCATCAAAGCGCCCATGATGGACCCGATCACCGTGCCCTTGCCGCCGAAAAGGCTAGTACCACCAAGGACGGCCGCAGCGATGACTGAAAGCTCATCACCCTCGCCTAGTTGGAAGCGGCCGGTTTGGAAGCGTCCTGCATAGAGCATACCTGCAATTGATGCCGCCATGCTTGAAATGATCAATACACGATATTTTATCGAAGCAGTTTTGATGCCGGAATAGCGCGCTGCTGTCTCACTGCCGCCCGTAGCTAAAACCCAACGGCCGAAGGTGGTTTTGCGCAACACGATATGACCTAGCGTACCAAGGGCCAACATCCAAAACAGTACGAACGGAATGGGGCCAATGCTGCCGCCGCCAAACACCCAATTATAGCCATCTGAAAGAATAGGAATGGCCTTGGTGCCACTTATCCACATGGATGTGCCTTTGGCGATGCCCATCATGGCTAATGTAGTGAGGAAAGAAGGGATGCCGATGCGAGTGGTAAGAATGCCATTAAACATGCCGACGACGATACCCACAGTCACTCCCGCCAATAGTCCAAGCGGCACGCCGCCGATATCCATGGCCATGGCGGTTGCAACAGACGCAAGGCCCGCTACAGCGCCGATCGAGAGATCTATCTCGCCAGCACAAAGCACATAAGTCATGGCCACAGACATGATGGCAATCATCGCTGTTTGACGGATGATGTTGAGCAAATTATTTGTGTCTAGAAAACCCTTATGGCCAAGTGTCACTGCAAAAAAAATGAACACGCCAAAAAACCCCAGATAGATAATATATTGCCGCCAATCACCAAAGCGAGATAATGATAATGTCGATGTGTCAGACATAGCTGCGAACCTCTTGAAGTGTTTCCTGCAGCTTGTGTTCGGCAAATTGCATCGCTTCGGCTGCGTTTAATTTTTGAGATGAAGCGTCAAGCTCTTCCCGCGCAATATCCTTGGCCAGCTTCCCATCAGACATCACAATGATGCGGTCACAGGCCGCTAGCAACTCATTGAGTTCAGACGAGATCACTATGATGGCTTTGCCTTGCTTGGCAAGATCACGGATTAGGGAGATAATTTCGGACTTACTGCCAATGTCGATGCCTGCTGTAGGTTCGTCCAAGATCACGATGCGCGGATCTGAAGCAAGCCATTTGCCCAGCACCACTTTTTGTTGATTCCCACCCGACAGAGTGCGCACAGCATGCGCTGCTGAAGCAGTTTTGATCTTCAAACTTGCGATTTTTTCTTGGGCAAGATCAGAATGTTTCTTTGTAGAGATCCAACCTTTGCCGCTGATGCGATCAAAAATCGTGAGGGCAATATTATCTGCCACACTGTGCTCAATCACAACACCTTGGCGAAGACGATCCTCAGGGATTAACGCCACACCGCGCCTGATAGCATCACTAGGCGATAGAATTGAAACAGCTTTGCCATCAATCAGAATTTCGCCCGATTGAATGGGATCAATACCAAACAGTGCGCGGGCGATAGCGCTGCGTCCGCTTCCGAGCAGACCAGCTATGCCCAACACTTCTCCGGCATGAAGTTTGAACGAAATTTGCTTCGGTTTGAATTCACCCGAAACGTCACGAAGTTCCAGCAACACCTTGTCTTGTTTGGTGTTCTCGCGTGTAATTCCAGTAAGCCCTTTGGACTCCTTACCAACGATATGTTGGATGATTGAGGTCAGCGTGAGCTCCGACAAGGGAGCCGTGATTATATGTCTGCCATCGCGGAAAATCGTAGCACGATCCGCAATGCGCAATATTTCATCCATCCGGTGCGATACATAGATAATCGCGACGCCTTCGACTTTGAGCTTTTTCAAAAACGTAAAAAGCCGCTCAACATCATGGGCTGAAAGGGCCGTGCTCGGTTCGTCCAAAATAAGGACTTTGGCTCTTTGCGAAATGGCTTTGACAATCTCAGTCAGCTGCCTTTGGCCAGCCCCGAGATTACCAGCGAGAGCATTTGGATCGACATCAACGTCAAGACTTTTAAATAGTTCGCGCGCGCGCTTCACCGCTTCAACATCATCAATAAAGCCCGACGCCTTTTTTATTTCCTGGTTGAGAAAGATGTTTTGCGCCACGGTAAGTGTGGGAATTAGACTCATCTCTTGGAAGATCATGGCAATACCAGCAGCTTTGGACTCGGCTGGTGTATGCGCAGTCAGCTTAACGCCGCTCACTTCAATTGCGCCAGCAGTGGGTGCAATGACACCACGCAGGATTTTCAGGATCGTGCTTTTGCCTGCCCCGTTGCCGCCGAGCAGCGCGTGGATTTCTCCAGCGCGCACTTCTAAATTAACGTCACTTAAAGCCCGCACACCGCCGAAGTTTTTTGACACGCCCTTCATATGGACGGCACTCATATTTTCTGCGGTGTTTGGCATTAGTTGGCGACCTGAACCCAGCGCTCGGTGCGGCCGGATTCAAGAATGGCATCAGCTATAGCTGAAACCTTATAGCCATCCTCAAAATTGGGCGAGGGCAATTTACCGCTGACAATCGCATTGAAGAAATCAAAGCATTCAATAATCTTGGTTTCACTATAACCTATACCTAACGCCGGGATCGGCCATAATCCATGGCCATACGGATGGTTAGGGCCGGTATAGATTGTCCGGAAGCCGCGGACATCGACCGGGTCATCAGCGAACATCACTTGCAACTCATCCATCCGCTCATAGTTGAAGACAATGGATCCCTTGGTGCCATGAATTTCAAAAGTGAGAAAGTTGTTGCGGCCATAGGCATTACGCGAGGCTTCGATGGAACCAACGGCACCGTTTTGGAATTTGAGCAATGTGATCATTTCATCATCCACATCCACTTCACCCTTTGGGCCCACGCCGATTTTATCGGAGGCGCCCAACTTATCAAGCCCGCCTGATTGAAGCGGGCGCTCCTTCACATATGTGTGCACCATCGCATTTACCGATGAAATTTCACCGACGAGATAGCGCGCAAAATCCACAACGTGTGTTCCTATGTCGCCTACAGTGCCAGAGCCGGCAACTTTCTTTTGGAAGCGCCAGGACAGCGGACCATTTG
>JAYVCU010000270.1:0-5901 GCA_043749835.1 Hyphomicrobiales bacterium | reverse complement strand
TTTCGGCGCTGTGGGGCCGGACGTGTTGAGGATAATTATGTCGATGCTCATAGTTCTGAACTTTCAAGAAAGGCCAACAAATCTGTTTTGTTGGCAGTGAAGTCGCTAGCAATCCAATAATCTTCGGAGCGTCGTAAAAGTTCGCCGATCAACGGCCCAGCTGCATGGCCTTTGCGCAAAAGGTCGTCACCTTTCAAGGGAAATTGTGGAGCCTGCCATTGGTCAGCAAAGCGCAAAATCTTAGCCCAGGCAGGATCCCCAACTTTGGCGCGCGAACGCGCAAAAGAGATTTGCGCCGCATCATGCCATTGTTCAGGGCCAAGAGCATAGAGCATGGCGCGGCATTCGTTTTCGCGAAGTGCGGGGCTTAGAGCCGGTGCATTTATGACTGCAATAATGCGGGCTGCCTCTTCATTCGAAAGCCGCAAAGGATCTTTCAGTCCATTGGGCTCTTGCGCCAAAACAGCCAGCCGCAAAAATGGATCAGCGGGAAGTCTTTTCAACACCCGCCATTCCTCCGTAGACGGAAAAATAAGTTTTAAAATTCCACTCTTTGCCATCACTCGTAATGTTTCGACAGCGCGCGGTGCAACGAGAAGCTTTATCAATTCTTGCCGAATGCGTTCTGCCGAAATGTTTAATAACCCTTTGCGAAGCCGTGTGCATGCGGCCAGTCCTTCGGGATCCGGTGTACCTTTGCCGTAAGCGGCATAAAATCGGAAGAAGCGCAGGATCCGCAAATAATCTTCTGAAATGCGCGCCGAGGCCTTACCAACAAACTTGACTTTGCTTCTCAAAATGTCAGTGTAACCATCTGTATAATCATGTATTTCGCCTTTGCGACTACAATACAATGCGTTTACCGTGAAGTCTCGCCGCAAAGCATCTTCAGCAAAATTTTTAGTGAAAACAACCTTTGCATGGCGGCCGTCTGTTGCCACATCGCGGCGCAAACTCGTCACTTCAAATGCGGCCGCGCGGTTTACTACTGTCACTGTGCCGTGCTCAATGCCCGTAGGGTGAACACCAAAGCCAGCACCCTTGGCAAGTTGAACCACATCGCGCGGCTCAAGCGTAGTTGCCAAATCAACATCAGCAATCGGAAGGCCCATCAGCGCGTTACGCACAGCCCCTCCGGCCACAAGCGTTTCACCGCCGCCCGTGTTCAGCACCGCTAATACCGCTTGCAGACGCGGCTCATTAAGCCACTTTGCGGTGCTAAGATTTGGAAGTTTACGAATAGATTTGGTCATGCAGGCTCCTTATCATGCCTGCAGTTGCGCCCCAAATATGGCGATCAGCAAATTGATATACAAAATAATTCCGCGCTACACCTTGCCAATCCCGCGATTGGCGCTGACAATTTTCGGGGGACATTAAAAACGATAGCGGCACCTCAAAAGCCTCGTCAACCTCTTCAAGCTGCAAATTCAGAGCAAAGCCAAGCTTCACCACAGCAACGACTGGCGCGACCTGATAGGCGGTAACTGTGAGATAGCTTGGCAGATAACCCAGCACCTGCACATAAGATGGTTCAAGCCCCACTTCTTCCCGTGCCTCACGCAAGGCGGCTTGCACCGGCGTTTCACCGTCGTCAATCCGTCCACCAGGAAACGCAATCTGGCCTGCATGTTTCGAAAGCCCTGCATGACGCAGCGTGAGCAAAACCACGGGCTCTTCCCGCAATATAATGGGAACAAGAACAGCAGCACGCTTAGGTTTCACACCAACAGGAATCAGCCTTGCTTTGGCATTCATATCATCGTCACTGCGATGCCAAGTGGCCGCAGGTTCTGACAGAAGCTGCGTTTTTGCCCGAGCCAAAAAGTCATCAAAACTGAACATCCGCAGCTTTCTTCATCGGGAAAAAAAGGCCGGAAGACCACACGCCAAACCATTCACCTTCAACCGTGCCCAGCGCTACCAAATCATAAAACACGGCGCGCGACACCAAAGCCTCAAGGTTTCGCCGAATTAAAACATAGGGCTTAAGACCATCAGTTCCCGCCTCATCAACAAAGCGCAAGGAATGCTCTGGCCCAACTGCCACTTCATCGTCAACCTGTGTTTCAAAAGTGATAACTTGCGAACTACCCTCGCCGTCTGCGCGCATGCGAATGGCCAAAAACGGCGCATCATCAACAATAATGCCGCATTTCTCCACTGGCGTGACAAGATAATACTTCCTGTCATCATCCAGCCGCAATATCGAAGAAAATAGCTTTACCAGAGGCATGCGGCCGATGGGCGAGTTCATATAATGCCACACACCATCTGCGCTTATGCGCATGTTAATATCACCGCAAAACGGCGGGTTCCATAGATGAACCGGGGCAGCACCTTTGGCCTTGGCCAGTTCGCGGCTTACGTCGTTCAATCCTTTAAGAGGTTCACTCGCCGATGACATGTGAACCATCTATAACGAATTTTGAGTCGCAAACTAGGGTTTAGGAATGGCAAAAAAATCAGTTTCAGATATGGATGACACCAGCGCAAAGCTGAAGGCCGCGCAAGCAGCGCTTGGCGCCGTAGTCTTCGGTCAGGAAGACGTGATCGATCTTGCCCTCATCACCATTCTTGCAGGCGGGCATGGCCTTATTGTTGGCGCACCTGGCCTGGCCAAAACCAAACTGGCCGCAAGCTTGGGAACGGTCTTAGGCCTTGACGAAAAGCGCATCCAGTTCACCCCTGATCTGATGCCAGGAGACATTATTGGCAGTGAAATTCTGGAAGACGGTGAAAATGGCAAGCGCAGCTTTCGCTTTGTGCGTGGGCCTGTGTTTGCGCAGTTGGTCATGGCTGATGAAATTAACCGCGCCAGCCCGCGCACACAATCGGCTTTGCTGCAGGCAATGCAAGAACATGAAGTCACTGTGGCTGGTGTGCATTACAAACTGCCTGAACCTTTCCATGTATTGGCCACGCAAAACCCTATCGAGCAGGAAGGCACTTATCCGCTGCCAGAAGCGCAGCTTGACCGTTTTTTGATGCAGATTGATATTTCTTATCCGTCATTGGAAGCCGAACGCAAAATGCTCTTTGCCACGACAGGTAATCACGAGGATGCACCTGTCGCGGTGTTTACGTCAGACGAATTGCAGACGGCACAGCGTCTGACGCGCGAGGTGCCTGTTGGCGAACAAGTTACCAATGCAATTTTGAACGTAGTGCGTGCGGCAAGGCCAGGCAGTGACGCCGCACCCTTCATCAATGAAGCTGTAGCCTGGGGGCCATCGCCGCGTGCCGCCCAAAGCTTGATGCTGTGTTGCAAGGCCAGAGCCCTGCTGCAGGGGCGGTTGTCGCCATCGGTTGAAGATGTGATCGCATTGCTTGAGCCCATCATGAAGCACCGCATGGCTTTGAACTTTGCTGCCCGCGCAGACGGCATTACGATTGCTTCCATCGTCGCCAGGCTGGCGCAGACGTTGCTCTAAGGTGCCGATCAGCGCTCATAACATTGAAGGACATGCGCGTCGCTTAGGCGCTGCTTTGCCGCCACTTGTGGTAAAGGCTGAGCGCATTGCCGCTACTGTGATGTTAGGCGCACACAGCTTGCGCCGTGCCGGGCCCGGTGAAACGTTTTGGGCTTACCGCAACTACGCGCTCGGTGATCCAACCCAACGCATCGACTGGCGTAAAAGTGCTAAAGTAGACGAAGCTTTGATCCGAGAGAATGAATGGGAAGCTGCCAACACATTGTGGCTCTGGATTGACGCAAGCCCGCGTATGAATTTTAAATCGTCGCTAGCCAACGAAACAAAATCACATCATGCGCAAGTGCTAGGCCTTGCAATGGCGGCGTTGGCTTTGCGTGCGCATGAACGGGTGGGGTTATTGGGTTCAGGCAACCGCGCCAGCTATGGCCGCCACGTCTTGTCCAAATTGGCCTTTGATCTGTCTCAGGGTCATGGCAACGAATTGCCAAAACCCAACCGCCTGCAACGACGTTCAACACTTTTGTTAGTGTCTGATTTTCTGATGGAGCCGGACGAGCTACAATTCGCCCTCTCATCACTCGCCGAAAGCGGTATGCGCGGCCACCTTTTGCAAGTGAACGATGCCGCCGAAGAAAACCTGCCTTATGCAGGGCGTGTGGATTTTCTGGGCCTTGATATACAAGGTCGCTACCGCGCTGGCAAAGTGCAAACGTTACGCAGCGATTATGCCGAAGCATTTATCCAACACCGTCATAAAGTGAAGGGCATAGCACGCCGTTTGGGATTTACCTTCGGCCTGCACCGTACGGATAAACCACTGACCCAGGCTGTTCTCGCCCTCCATCAGGTGATGGGACCAGCATGAGCAGTTTCATCAACACACTGACATTCGGCACACCTTTGGCTTTGTGGGCTTTGCTGGCCTTACCCGTCATCTGGTGGTTGCTGCGCTCTATTCCGCCGCGCCCGCAAGAGATTTCTTTCCCGCCTTTGCGTATTCTGATGAAGCTGCGCGAAAAGGACACAACCCCAGACAAGATGCCATGGTGGTTGTTGCTATTGCGTCTTACACTTGCCGCTTTGTTAATCCTCGCTGTTTCACATCCCTTTCAACAACACGCACAGAATCTGAGAGGAAAAACTGGCCCCCTGTTGCTGGTCATTGATGATGGATGGGCTGCGGCAAAAGACTGGCGCAAACGGCAAGAAGCGGCACTTGGATTGATCGCGGAAGCTGGCGGCGAAGTAATTTATGTGACAGGCACGGCAGACCCCCAAACCGTGCGGGCCGAAAATACAACCGATGCAGAAAAACACTTACGCGCCTTAGTGCCGTTGGCCTTGCCAACTGACCGGATGAAGGCGCTTGCATCAATCAAATCCCTCTCACCCGTACCAAAACAAATCGCCTGGCTGGCCGATGGTTTGGATGCAAATACGACAAAGTTTTTTGCTGATGCGCTAATGCAAATTGCACCGTTACAAATTTTTACACCCGCCGAAGTCGCGGCGCCATTGGCATTGGTCAATCCTTCACTTGCCGGAGGCGATATTGTTGTCAGCGTATTAAGTGGCCAAGCCCGCCAACAATCAACGATCGTGCAAGCCTTGGCGGGTGATGGGCATGTGCTGGCCGAAAGCACACTCGAAATCAAATCAGCTGGCGCAACGCAAACGCGTCTCACTGTGCCGGTTGAACTGCGTGGCACATTGCAGGCGCTCATCATAAAAAGTGAAAACCATTCGGGTGCCAAAACTCTGCTGGATGATACATGGCGGCGCAAAACCGTTGCTGTGATGAGCGGTGCGGCAGATAGCAGTAATCAACCTTTGCTGTCGCCAATGCACTATGTCACTTCCGCTTTGGATCAAACCGCCGAAATCTCAAAGCCTGAAAACAGCATTGACCTGAAAGCGGCATTGGACGCCGGTCTTTCAATGCTCGTTCTAGCCGATATCGGCAGCCTGCCGCAGGCAGATCACGACGCAGTTGCCGCCTGGGTTAACAAAGGTGGGCTGCTGGTGCGCTTCTCCGGCCCGCATCTGGCTGCCGGCGGCGATGATCTCTTGCCCGTAAAACTGCGCGAGGGGGATCGTAATTTAGGTTCTTCTCTCAGCTGGGAAACGCCTCAAACATTGAAACCACTTGAACCTGAGGGCCCGCTTGCTGGCATTGCGATGGACGGCGAAGCAACGGTCACACGCCAGCTTCTGGCAGAGCCTGACGTCGAACTTTCTGCTAAAACCTGGGCCAGCCTGGCCGACGGCACGCCGCTTATAACAAGTGCAAAACAGGGTGCCGGCCGCATCGTTCTTTTTCATGTAACAGCCAATGCCGATTGGTCTAATTTGCCGCTCACTGGAACATTTGTAAAAATTATGCAGCGCCTTGCGGAAATGTCTCCAGCAGCAGGAAATCCATCGGCAACAACTGCCAACAACGTCATCGAAGGTGATTTTGCGC
>JAYVCU010000269.1:0-16791 GCA_043749835.1 Hyphomicrobiales bacterium | reverse complement strand
GTTGAAGATGACCTGAACGGAATCCACCATGCCCGCACCAACAAGCTCCACACCTTCTTGAGGGCGGTTATCGCGCAGTGATACACCCAACCGATCAATCTTTCCTTCGCGCCTCAACTTCATTAAAGTTTCAAGCCAGTCGAGTTCAACCATGGCACTGGGCATGAAACTGTGAAGTTGAAATAGATCGATGCGCTCCACTTGCAGGCGCTTTAGTGACTTTTCAATATTGTCGCGCAGATACCATTCAGGAAAACGCCCACGCATCTGGGGCTCATTGTCATCAGGTGATGGCCAAATGATGGGGCGAGTTTTGGTGGCTATGTAAATCTTGTTGCCCTTCCAAGATTTGACAGCGGCCCCCACAACTTCCTCGCTGTGGCCATTGCCATAAAGCTCTGCCGTATCGACGAAGTTGATGCCTTTATCGAAAGCGTAATGCAGGGTGCGTATTGAATCTTGGTCGTCTACCTTGCCCCAATCTCCACCCAACTGCCAAGCGCCAAAGCCGATTTCGCTGACTTGCCAGCCCGTTCGGCCAAAGGCGCGGTAACGCATTAGGAGTTGCCCTCGGCTGCTGCCTTTTGCTTGGCACGGACCAGAAATCTTTCATTCATTGCATCGGTGGCAGAAGGTGTTCCGTCATGGAAAGTACCAAATATTTTGTCGAGCGGAACCGGCCCGTCACCACCATAGTTACATTCAAAATACCTGTGGTGAAGGTAATGGAAAAAATCACCGGTCTTCACCTCCACACCATCAACAATCACCACGCGATCAAAGCCAGAATGGCTTTGTGCAGGCGTGATGGCTGCATGTTGTAAATGAAACAGCGCATGGATGGGGTGCGAGGGAATGATCCAGTGAATGAGCACACCCGAAAAATAAAGTAAGTGTTCAATTGGGTGCATGGCCAAGCCTGAGAATGGCCCGACATTCACGTTGTTATGATGCAGATAATGTACATAGCGATAGAGAGGGCCCCAATGACTGATACGGTGGATCAGATAAAAATGAATTTCGCGGATGATGGGGATGAAACACATCAGTAAAATGAAATAGACCGGATGTGTGTTGAAATCGATGAAGGGGATGTAGCCATTGGCGTAGGCCCAGAGTGTAAGAACCTCATAGGCACTCCAAATGGGAACGGCGCTGATCACTGTCCAAAATAAATTGTCATAGAGTTGATTGCTGAACAGGAAGATTGGGTTCTCTCGTGCCAACCATTTATTGGTATGTTTGAAATCTGTGCCCTGCGCTTTGATAATGTACAGCCGAAAATGCCATGCCCCGGCAACCAGAATAATCAGGATCAGATTGCGAAGAAAAATATAAGTAACCCAGCCGATAGCAAAGCTCTTCATCGAGTCCAAAGCGGGTGTAAAATGGACCCAAATGATGATGGGTACTGCCATATAAATCAGGCCCCAAGGCAGAAAATAGCCTGGATATCCAAACAGCCATTTCAATACAGATAGCGGCTCAAACGGCCATTTGAAAACCGGAGCATATTGCAGTGGCGCATCGTCTTGCCAATCGCCTCGCTTATTACGCTTTCCGTTGAATGACGACATGGGCCTCTCCTAGACGATGCCTGAGCTTGATCCTGCTATGGCGGGGCGCTCTATGGCTTTTTCCTTGCGATATCCACTTGCACGGTAAGTGGCGAAGGGATGGAGTGCGCCGCCCTTGCGTAAACGCGCTTCACAGAGAATAGGTGTGACATCAGTGTTGAAAGCCAGTTTGACCAGACGATGCGCAGCTAACACGTCACTTTGTTCTTGCAGATTGGCAAGCTCAGCGCGGTCGATAAGCGAGGCCATGATGAAAGAGCGTTGAATTTCCATGGCCGAGGAAATCAGGCTTTCGATTGGATCAGTTACGTTATGGGATTGGTCAATCATATAGGCGGGGCTGAATCCTTTGGCCTTATTCATCTCTGCATCAACTAATTCATTGAAAACAAGGAAAAGGCGGAAGGGGTCAACCGAGCCCGCATCCAGATCATCATCGCCATATTTGGAATCGTTGAAATGGAAGCCAGCCAATTTTTGGGCGCGGATAAGGCGCGACACGATTTGTTCAATGTTGGTGTTGGGCGCATGATGCCCAAGATCGACCAAGCACTTGGCCTTGTCGCCCAACTCTGTTGCCGCCATTAGGCTGGAGCCCCAATCGGCAATCACAGTTGAATAGAATGCGGGCTCATACATTTTGTGTTCGAGAAACACGAGCCAGTTCTTTGGCAGTGCATCATAGATTTTGGCCAGTGACTGCATGTAAAGATCAAAGGCTTTGCCAAGGTTGGCTTGACCGGGGAAGTTGCTGCCATCCGCAATCCACACCGTGAGCGCATTGGAGCCAAGTTGCTGGCCGATTTCAATGCATTCAATATTGTTCTCAACAGCCTGTTGGCGCGTGGATTGATCAGCATGAGAAAGCGAGCCGAACTTATAGGATTTAGTCTGACCCGTTTGATCTTGAAAAGTGTTGGAGTTGACGCAATCAAAACCGATATCATGCGACGACGCCTCTTGTCGCAAGGCTTTATAATCTGACACTTTGTCCCAAGGAAAATGTGGTGAGACGGTTGGTGTTACGCGTGTGAGTTGATTGATCACGCCGCAATCTTCCAATTTCTCATGAATGCTGCGTGGCTCTCCTGCGCCAGGAAAGCGGGCAAACCGCGTGCCGCCAGTGCCAACGCCCCAAGTAGGCACAGCCACAGCATAGGCCATGGTGCGCGTTGTCATATCTTCAATGTTGATCTTGCGTCTTTCAAGCTGGCGGGCTAGGGCCGCATAATCTTCGCGGTGCGCTGCCATGGTTTTTTCATTCTGAGCAGCGATGAAATCGGGTGAGATTGAAAAAGTCATGATTTGTTACCGTGTGAAACTTTGGGCGTTGCCAGCATCGACATTGAGAATATTGCCAGTGGATTTTGCTGAATGATGCGAGGCGAAGAAGTAAACCCCTTCGGCGATATCTTCCGGCAAAACCGAAAGCTTCAGCAGTGAGCGTTGGCGGTAAACTTCTTCGAGGTCGCTCTCGGCCACTTTGTTAGATGCCGCGCGTTGATGCCGCCATTCGCCTTGCCAAATTTTTGATCCGCGCAACACCGCATCTGGATTGACCGTGTTGACGCGGATTTGATGGGACGCACCTTCAAGCGCCAGGCACCTTGCCAAATGAATTTCGGCGGCCTTGGCGGTGCAATAGGCTGACGCGCCCGCCGATGCAGCCAAACCATTTTTGGATGCAACGAAAACAATGTTTCCACCGCTGCCCTGCTGTAACATCAGTTTGAAAGCCTCACGCGAAACCAAGAAATAGCCTGTTGCCAAGATGTCAATGTTCTTTTGCCAAGTGGCCAAAGTTGTATCTTGAATATTGGAGGCCGAAGCAATGCCAGCATTTGACACCACGATATCAATGCCGCCAAATTCCAGAGCGGTATGAGCAAAACTTGTTTGTACCGCTTCTTCATTGGTAACGTCCAACACAATGCCGCGCACATTGTCTTTGCCGAATTGTTTGCCAAATGCGGCCACTGCACCATCCAATGCGGCCGCATCAATATCGGCCAACATGACGCAGGCCCCTTCAGATAACATCTTGGCGGCGGTGGCTTGGCCAATGCCGCCGGCACCGCCTGTGATGTAAGCAATCTTGCCAGCTAGTGATTTTGGCTTTGGCATGCGTTGAAGTTTGGCTTCTTCGAGCAGCCAATATTCAATATTGAAGGCTTCCTGTTGCGGCAAACCGTGATACCGCGAAACACCCGATGCGCCCCGCATGACGTTGATGGCATTCACATAGAATTCCGATGCAATGCGTGCCGTGGCTTTGTCTTTCGCAAAAGACACCATGCCAACGCCGGGCACCAAATAGATCACCGCATTGGCATCTCGCATAGCCGGCGAATTCGGGTGCTTGCAGCGCGCGTAATAAGCCTCATAGGAAGCGCGATAATCTGCAATACGTTTTTTCAAGTCATCGCCTGTTGACTCAAAAGGTATAATGACAGGAGCAATTTTGGTGCGCAGAAAATGATCGGGGCATGATGTGCCCAGTGGTGCCAGTTCTTGCAGTGCGGCGGAATTGACGAATTCCAAAACTTCTGGCGTATCGCTGAAATGCCCTACTTTGGGTTCATGAGTGGCAACGAGCCCGCGAATTTCCGGCATCAGGCGAAGGGCCGCAGCGTGGCGCTTTTCTGGCGGGAGCGGTTTGACGGCTTCGCCGTTGAACACAGGCTTATTTATATTTGCGTCTAACCATCTTACGGCTTTGTTAATGATCCGCAGAGTCGTTTCATAACAATTTTTTGAAGTATCACCCCAAGTGAAAAGCCCATGGCTGCCCAAAACGACACCAACGAGTTTAGGATTATCTGAGGCCATCTTGCCAAGCTTGATGCCAAGATCAATACCCGGCCGCTGCCAAGGCAGATAACCAATTTCAGCACCAAAAACTTGCTTAGTCAGAGCCTCTGAATCTTTTGCCGCAGCAATGGCAATAACGGCATCGGCGTGAACATGATCAACATGAGGGTGAGGCACATAGCCATGAAGGCAGGTGTCAATCGAGGGTGCCCGTGCATTGAGATTGAAGACGCAGTGATTGAGCGACAGAACCATATCGTCTTCTTGGCCGATATTCTTATAAAGCGTTTTGAGAGTTTCCAATTTGTCCTGATAGACTGTTGCAAAGCCATCCAGCTTCATCGAGCCAATGTCACCGCCAGAACCTTTGACCCAGAGAATTTTGACATCTTGCGCCGTCAGCGGGTCTTCCATCATCACTTTGGCCGATGTGTTGCCACCGCCGAAATTGGTGATGCGCAAGTCGCTGCCTAAGAGGTTTGAGCGATAGAGCAGCAGGCCGGGTTCATCGAGAGACTTTGAATGCGCGTCGTTCCAGAGAGACTTAAGAAGAGGATTTGTCATGATGTTTCAAACTATGATCACGAACACTCATGGTCAACCGCAAAGTGAGTAAATGTCGCACCGCAACGACGATTTGCGTCGCAACATGATTGAATACCGTTGACGATGTTGAGCGATCATGCAAGTTTCGATACATGCATGAACGTGAAAGATGGCAACATATTTTGAGTGAAGTGCGCCGCCGCGGCGTAGTTCATATTGTTGGACTCGTTGCAATCACGGGCGCCTCCCCAGCCACGTTGCGCCGTGACTTAGTGCAACTCGATAAGATGGGGCAGTTGCACCGCGTTCATGGCGGAGCGGAAGCGAATACCGAAATCGAGCAGTCTCATCTCGCTACGCGCCCCTTCAACATCAGTCAAACACTGAATGCCGATAATAAGCGTGATGTGGCCAGAGCCGCAGCGGCCATGTGCGCCGATGGTGAGTCTATCATCATTAACGCTGGCTCAACAACCTGGTGCATGGCGGAATTCCTGCGTGAACGACGCATGCAAATTCTCACCAACTCATTTCCGATTGCGCAAGAACTTTTGGCCACAAGCGAAAATCGCATTGTGCTTCCCGGCGGTGAGATTTACCGTGAGCAGGGCATTGTGCTTTCGCCCTTTGATGAAGATTCAACGCAGCATTTCATTGCATCCAAAATGTTTATGAGCTGCTTTTCAGTCACAGCCATGGGCATTATCGAGGGCGATCCGCTGATTGCGCGGGCTGAAGCAAAGCTTTTGCAACGCGCCGAAAAATTGATCGTAGTCGCTGACTCATCAAAATTTGAAGTGCGCGGAAGTATGGTCGTTTGCCAGCTATCGCGAGTCCACACACTGGTCACCGATGCAGGTGCACCACCACAAATTCTCAATCACATCAGGTCGATGGGGGTTCAGATCGTTATTGCCAAACAAGAACTTACGAAATCGCTGTCGGCAGCATAGCGCCGCAGGTGTGTTTAAAAAAACAGCAAACAAGGAGGAAAACCAATGCTGAACGTGAAAAATATAGTAAAGTATGGCTGCGTGGCTGCTTTCGCCTCGGTCTTGATGGCCGGTGCGGCATCTGCTGATGCCGTCGTGGCTAAACCAGGCGCCGCCATCAACACGGTGTTTTTGCCCAAATTTTCAGGCAACATCGTTTTTGATCAGGCACATCAAGGCGCTGAAGAAGCATCCAAGGAACTGGGCAATACTGGCAAGCTGACCTATGAAGCTCCGCCTCCGACCGACTCTGTCGCCGGCCAGATCGAAATGATCACCAACGCGACTACGCAGAAGCAGGCCGTGATCATGCTGTCGAACAATGCTGGTGATCAAGTTGCGTCTGCTGCTGAAGCCGCACAAAAGGCTGGCACCAAGGTTGTGACTTGGGACTCGCCCATTCCTTCAGGCAAGGGTGAATCAGTGTTCGTCGCTCAGGTTGACTTCGGCTCGATTGGCGTTGTGATGGCCGACATGGCCCTTCATACTATGGGCGGCAGTGGAGACTTTGCCGTTCTGTCGGCCACGCCGGATGCCGCAAACCAGAATGCTTGGATTGCAGCTATGAAGGAAACGCTGAAGGGCGACAAGTACAAGGGCATCAAGCTGGTTGACGTTGTGTACGGCGATGATCAGTCTGAAAAGTCTTACAACGCCGCTCTGGCTCTCGTCGACAAGCACAAGGGCCTAAAGCTCATCATGTCGCCGACTACTGTGGGCATCGTTGCTGCATCAAAGGCCATGACGGACGAAAAGCTCTGCGACAAGACCAAGGTGTCGGGGTTAGGCCTGCCGTCCGACATGGTGACCTACACCAAGTCAGGCTGCGCACCTGAGTTCGCTCTCTGGAGCTTCGTTGATCTTGGCTACCTGACCTACCAGACGGCCTATGCACTTGCCACCGGAGCCATCAAGGGTGACGTCGGTGAAGAGTTCAAGGCTGGTCGTATGGGTAGCTTCAAGATTGAAGAAGATCCAGGCCGCAAAGGTGCCAAGCGCATCCTGATGGGCCCTTTCACGGTCTACAACAAAGACAACGTGGACAAGCCCTGATCTAAAATGGATTGTCGGGCCGTCATCTTTGGGGGTGGCGGCTCCTTTTTTGCAGATTACCCATGATCACACCTATTTTTGAGCTGAGCCACATCTCAAAGTCATTTGCGATGACGGCAGCGTTGTCGGACGTCTCGCTGGAGATATATCCGGGAGAGGTGCACGCCATTGTTGGCGAGAACGGTGCGGGAAAATCAACGCTCATCAAGATTATGACCGGCGTTTACCAACCGGATTCCGGCGAACTTTTCGCGGAAGGAAAGCCTGTCACGCTCAACACAACGAAAGACGCTCAGTCCGTTGGCGTCGCTGCTATTTTTCAAGAACCCATGGTGTTCCCCGATCTCGACGTGGCGGAAAACATCTTCATCAGCCATAGTGCGCTCTCATCGGTGATGAACTGGAACAAGCTCTATTCACAGGCCGAAGAGATCATCAAACGGTTGGGTGTTTCGCTTGAAGTGAAACGCGCAGCGTCTGGTCTGACATTAGCTGAGCAACAGACCGTTGAGATTGCTCGCGCCCTTTCGCTCAATGTCAAGATTCTGATCATGGACGAGCCGACAGCTTCACTCTCGGCACATGAAGTAGACCGCCTGCACGTCATCGTGAAGGCGCTGAAAGAACGCGGTGTGGCAGTCATCTATATCAGTCATCGCCTTGAAGAAATTTTCGTCACCGCTGACCGCGTCACCGTGCTTCGCGATGGTAAGCTCATATCCACCAAGCCGGTCGCTGAAGTCACTCAAGCCGGCATGGTGCGCGACATGGTGGGCCGCGCGGTCGATGATTTCGCGGTGAAGAAAGCCGCCAACAAGGTTGGTGATAGAATTCTGTCTGTGAAGAACTTGGGTCGCGATGGCGTGTTCCGCGATATTACTTTTGACCTTCACAAGGGCGAAGTTCTGTGTTTCGCTGGATTGATTGGTTCGCGTCGCACTGACATTGGCCTCGCTGTCTTTGGTGTCGAACCAGCACATCGCGGTACCATCGAAATCGACGGCAAAGTGGTGAACATTAAGACGCCACAAGATAGTATGGCTTATGGCATCGCCTATGTTTCCGAAGATCGACGGAAACTCGGCCTCGCGATGCTGATGCCTATCTTCATCAACGCCTCGCTCGCCTCATTGGATAAATTTACCCGCCGCTTGGGTTTCGTCGACCGCAAGGCGGAACGCATAATGGCGGAAGGCTATCGCGAGCAACTCTCTATCCGTTCACCCAATGTGGTCATCGAAGTGGGCAAGCTCTCCGGCGGCAACCAGCAGAAAGTCATGCTGGCCAAATGGCTTGAGACCAAGCCGCGTATCTTGATTTTTGACGAACCCACACGCGGAATTGACGTGGGCGCCAAGACAGAGGTTCACAACATCATCCGTGAATTAGCATCTCAGGGCGTAGCCATCATCGTGATCTCATCCGACCTGCCGGAAGTGCTGGCCTTGGCAGACCGCATTCTGGTGATGCGTGAAGGCCTGCAAATGGCGATCTTTGACATCGCCGATGCTAATCCTGAAAGAATCATGGCCATTGCCACGGCCGAGAACGAAAAGGCGGTTCTGGCATCATGATGTCTGTTCTTCAAAAAATCCACCCACAGAATTTACGCCTGATCGCTTTGGCGATCGTACTTGTCTTGCTTATTTTGTTTTTCGCCACCCAGATTGATAATTATCTGAGCCCACGCATGCTAAACCGCATCGCCACCAGCGCTGCGTTATTCCTCCCTATTGCCATTGGCCAGGCGCTAGTTGTGATCACTCGCAATATTGATCTTTCAGTGGGATCACTTGTTGGCTTTTTGGCGTTCTTTATGGGGGATATGCTGGGCCACTATGACTTGGGGCCGGTTCTCACGGTCTTCGCCTTCCTGATCTTGGGGGGCTGTTTTGGAGCGATCAATGGCACTTTGGTCTCTTACGGTAGAGTGCCCTCGATTATCGTGACACTTGGCACGCTCGCATTCTTTCGGGCCTTGCTGATTGAATATTCCGGATCTCGAACCATCACAACGGACAGCATGCCAAAATGGGTGGCAGACTTCCCTCAGCAAAGCCTCTTTACGATTGGAAGTTTCGATATGCGTCTGACCGTGGCCCTGGCCTTGGTCGCAGCACTGATTTTCGGGGTGGCCTTGTCGCGCCTAAGATCTGCACGCGCGCTTTATGCCGTGGGTTCTAATCCTGATGCGGCCCTGATGGCAGGTATCAACAGCCGCCGCGTGGTATTCACCGCCTTCGTTTTGAGCGGCATGATGGCAGGCCTTGGCGGCTTCATGTTCTTAGTGCGCTTTGGCAACATCACTGTGGGCGCAGGACTTGGCTTCGAGTTCAAGTCGGTGAGTGAAATTGTGGTCGGTGGCGTCAACATTTTTGGCGGTTCTGGTTCAATGCTCGGTGTTGTTCTCGGCACGGTACTGGTTGATACGCTTGAAAATAGTTTGCTGCGGTGGCAGGTCATCAGCGAGTTTTGGCGCGACGCTTTGCTCGGCATGCTCATCATCCTGGCGGTTGCCGCCGATACATTCATGACGCGTTCCTTTACGCGTCTGCGTGCGAAGAAGGATGTTTGAGATGAAAAGATTCTTCAAAACGTGGGAAGGTCTGTTGCTTGTTATCCTTTGCGCAACGGTGGTCGCAAATGCGCTGGTCGTTCCTGAATTCCTGACACTACAAAATCAGATCAACCTATTCTCGCTTTCCATTGAAAAGGCCATTGTCGCTCTAATCATGACTTTTGTCATCATAAGTGCCGAAATTGATCTCTCTGTGGCATCCGTCATGGGGCTGGCGGCTTGTGTATTCGGTTCACTGGTTTCTAGTGGTTGGGATCCTGCGTTGGCAATTGTCATCTGCTTGGTCGTAGGAGCGGCCGCCGGTGCGTTCAACGCCTTCTGGGTCACTTATGTCGGTATTCCCTCGCTCGTAGCCACTCTTGCCATGCTCATCGGCTTCCGCGGATTTGCTCGCGTGCTGCTGGAAGACCGGGGTATCAACGGATTTCCGGATTGGTTCAATGGCTTGGCACGCGATCCCTTCCTGGGTCCATTGCCGTTTTCGATCGCGCTATTCATGGTGCTTATTGTGCTCCTTGGTTATGTTCTTCACTTCACAAGTTTTGGCCGCAGAGTGTTCGTGATCGGCAATAATGCCGAAATGGCGCGCTATTCCGGTGTCCGAACCGCGAATATGAAAACGGCAATATACATCATGTCTGGTGTAATCGCCGCCATGGCTGGCTTGCTCTATGCCGCGCGATTGTCTTCGGTTCGCGGTGATGCAGCTTATGGCTTTGAACTTGACATTATCACCATGGTTTTGCTGGGCGGCGTCAGTATTTTTGGCGGCAAGGGCTCTATGTTGGGTGTCGTGCTCTCAATACTGATTGTTCTCAACTTGCGCAATGGTATGTCGCTGTTGAACATCGATGGCCACCGTCAAACCGCAGTAATTGGCATGTTGTTGATCTCCTCGGTTCTAGTACCTAACCTTCTTGATCGAGCACAGATATTCTTTGGCAAGCAAATTAAAGTGTCGACCGAGTGAAAGCTCTTACGGGATAAAGAGCGACGAGATGCAACGCCACGGCTTCAAGATGAAACTGTATCCCGGCATGAAAGCTGAATATCAAAAACGCCATGACGAGATTTGGCCAGAACTTGTTGAGTTACTGCGCAATGCTGGCATTAGCAATTATTCCATTCACCTTGATGAGGAGAGCTCAACCCCGCTCGGCTACTTGGAGAGAACGGATAATCACATCATGAATGATCTGCCCAATGATCCCATTTTAAAAAAGTGGTGGAAACACATGGGCGATATTATGCGGTGCAGTCCAGATGGGTTGCCTGTGGTCAAGCATTGGACGAAGTCTTTTTCATGCCATGAATATTGCTGTTCTTGATATAGGCAAGACAAACATCAAATTCGCAGTGTTTGGCGCTGCGGGAGATGTAAAGTTTGAGCATCAAATACCTAATGTCGTTTTGCCGGGCCCACCCTATCCGCATGTGGATGTGGAAAAGATCTGGGCCTTTCTTGGTGCATCACTACGTGAGGCTAGCAAATCATTGGACATTCATACGCTAGTGCCCACAACCCATGGTGCCACAGGTGCCGTGATGACTGGTGATGGTTTGGTTTTGCCAATCATGGATTATGAGTTCGCAGGGCTGCAATCCATCGCTGAACCCTATGGCAAGTTGCGTGACGAATTCAACCAGACGTTCTCACCCGACATGAGTTTTGGCTTGAACTGGGGGCGACAGTTGGCGTGGCAAAAGTGGCATAACGCCGCCGCATTTGAAAAGGCAACGGCGATAGTGGCCTATCCGCAATATTGGGTGTGGCGATTAACTGGCAAGTTTGCAAATGACCTATGCTCGCTGGGTTGTCACACTGATTTGTGGTTACCGCTCGAAAATAGGCCGTCATGCTTAGCTGAAGCCTTGGGCGTTGCTGCGCTGTTGTCGCCGATTGAACCGCCTTGGCAAAACATGGGAAATATTCAGCCAAAAGTTGCTGATGCGTTCGGCCTGAAATATGACATCAAGGTGTTGTGCGGCATTCACGATTCGAATGCGTCTCTTTTGCCTTATATGAGCGAGAAAGAAAAACCGTTGACGATCTTGTCCACGGGCACATGGGCCGTGGCGATGGCCTTGGGGCACTCACTTTCCGGTCTTCGCCGAGATATGGATATGAACGCCAATATCGATGCCGTCGGCAGGGCCACTGCTTGTGCGCGATTTATGGGTGGGCGCGAGTTTGCGGTAATTGCGGGCGATTGCAGTGATGAACCAAGCATGAAGGGAATTCAAAGGCTCATTCGAGATAGAGTCATTGCTCTTCCCTCGTTTAGCCCCAGTGGCGGGCCTTATTCAAAGCATAAGGGTGAAATCATTGGAGAATGCGCGGCGAAAGATCGTTCCAATCTCGCGACGCTTTATTGCGCTTTGATGTGCAATGTTATCCTCAACAATCTCGATGCCTTGCATGGCGACATAATAGTCGAAGGGAATTTTGCGCATAATTCAGCACTCACTGGCTTGCTTGCACAAATGCGTCCGCGGCAGAGGATTTTTGTTTCGGTGGTTCAGACCAGCACGGCGCATTGCGCTGCACTATTGGAGCAGTGGCCCCTCAAGAAAATAACGCCTGATCTATCCCTGATTCAACCTGCCAAGATTGATCAGCTGGACAAATATCACGCACAGTGGATGGAACTCATCACAAAGACGAACCCGCCGGTCAATTAATTTTTGTAATGGCAAACAGGATAACAAATGACGCATTGGATCGAAGCTTGCACAACAGACGAAATAGCCGAAGAAGAAGTGAGGCGCTTCGATCATGCAGGGCGAACCTTCGCGATCTATCGTTCACCATCTAACAATTTTTACGCCACCGATGGACTTTGCACCCATGAAAAAGTGCATTTGGCGGATGGGCTGGTAATGGATCACATAATCGAATGCCCAAAGCATAACGGGCGCTTCGACTACACGACCGGTGCTGCCAAAGGTGCGCCAGTATGCGTAAACTTAAAGACTTACCCTACAAAGATCGAGGCTGGCAAAGTTTTCATCAATCTGGCTTGAGCTTCAAGTTAGTAGAAAAATTCCGAGCTGGTCAATCTCGTTCGTCACGATTGAAGCGATCGCCAGCGAAGCCAATCTCTCTGCAGTTACGTATACAATTATTATGATAGTAGAGTGGGTCTCCTCCTCGCCTTAGTCAGCGAAAGTGACAAGCTGCTCATCACGCAGTTAGCGGTAATAATTGCGAACAAACCCAAACGGTTGACTAATGGGGTTGCTCAGTTTGATTTGATCCTGTGCGAGGATACGATCAGCGATCTGACCAAGCGAACTTGGCGCGAGGTCTTGGCTGCTAGCATCTATGCCGGAAGCCAGTATTTTGGCAGAAACTGTGAAACGGCACACCGATAGACCCAGCATCGGAACTGCACATTGACCCATGGATGTGGAATTTTAGACTTAGCTTCGATTGATAAAACCACTGATTTTCAGAGGTGACGATTGGACGCCGATGCGGGTCAATGTTGCGTGCTTATTCACATGCACACTTGTTTACTTTAGCAGAATGACCACATAGACGGGGCAACACGCAAGCCTGAGCCCCGATTGTAAGTATCACAAACATAATTCGTTTCTTCAATTGCAGCACCGTTTAGGGAGTCTACCACTATGAGCGTTTCTTTGTTTCAAGGTTCCGTGACAGTCTATACGCGGCGTCTCAACGGCCTCAGCGAAATCATCAAGAAGGCTATCAGCTATTGCGCGGAGCAAAAAATTGACCCTGCAGCGATCCTGCAAGCTCGTCTTTATCCCGATATGTTGCCATTCATGTGGCAAGTTCTAATCGCTTGCAGCCATGCCGAGCGGGGAACGTCACGACTTGCAGGATTGGAGCCACCAAAGCGCGAAGACAAGGAGGCGAGCTTGGAAGATCTCGTCAAGCGTATCGAGACAACTAATTCCTTTATAAAAAGCGTCGATTCCAAAAAGATGGAGGGAATGGAAGACCGTGATATCACTTTCCCCGTTGGGTCGGATAAGATGACACTTAAGGGCGCGGACTATCTGTTGCAATTCTCCCAGCCGAACTTCTATTTTCACCTGACAGTTGCCTATGCCATCCTCCGCCATAACGGGCTTAAGATTGGAAAAGATGACTTCATGCGCGGCGCGTAACTGCCGGATACCCAGTTACCCTGTGCCCAATAGTCTTTTCGCAACATCAATTCGGCACGACGGTCATCTCGGCCACATATCGCGTCGCTCAATTAGCTTGAGGGTACCGTAATGAACAGTCGACGGCAAAGACCATTTTGGGCTGTTTATTGTCTTCTAAAGAATGAAAGTGGTTTAATGGTTATGCAGCGTCAAAATACCGGGTCTGCAGACGGTTTTTGGTCCGTGCCATCGGGGCATGTTGAACATGAAGAGAATCTATCACCACTGTGGCGAACAGGAAACTCCTCGAAGAATATTTGTTCACCCTAGTTTGTGGTCGGTCAAATGCTTATCCCGCTCCTCCCAACAAATGGAAGTATCACACGCGGTTTGTCTGGCAAAGGTTCCATATCTTTGCTGGCCGGTTAAATCAGTTGGAGGGTGTAACGAAGGACCTGACTAGCGATGGTGGCGCACTACCGGTCACGGCCACTGAGGGCGCTGCGACATTCGCGGTTCTTGATGCTGCACGCGTCAGCGCTAACGAAGGCCGTGTTGTTCGCATTTAGATATTTTGTTTGAGGAATCAGAAAATGGCTTTTACGCTTGCTGCCTGCGCCGAAATGATTTGGCGCGATAAGCCCATTGAATGGCGTTGTGCCAAGCTCAAAGAATTGGGCTTTCAAGTGGGCCTATGGAGTTGGCCTGCGCATGATCTGAATGCGTTGGAAAAATCCGGTGCCGCTTTCTCAATTATGAACGGCTATTCGCGTGGTCGTTTGACCGATGATGACGGCGCTGATGAGCTGATCAAAACCGCGCGTGAAACAGCGCAGGTAGGCAAGCGCCTCGGCGTGGCGCGGTTGAATTTGCACGGCACGGGCTTGGGTGACCGTGGGATGCCAATGCAGCCCGTCGACGTTGTTACGGGGGCCATGTGGCTGAAAGCGCGCGAAACCCTGTGCCGTGTCACGGAACTGGCAGACAAAGAGAACGTTACCTTCACGCTGGAAAACTTGAACCTTCTCTTGGACCACCCGGGGGTGCCGTTCGGGCGGGCCGAAGATACGCTGGCGCTGGTTTCCAGCATCAACCACCCACGCCTAAAGTTGAACCTTGATCTCTATCACGTGCAAATCGGCGAAGGGAATTTAATCGACATGTGCAAGCGCGCGCTGCCGTGGATTGGTGAAATTCAAGTGGCCGACGTTCCGGGCCGCATGGAGCCGGGCACAGGCGAGATCAATTATAACGGCATCGCCAAAGCGCTTCACGCCATGGGCTATAAGGGTGCCGTGGGCTTGGAAGCCTATGCTTCAGGCGATCCTCTGCAAGCTCTTGAGAGTTTCCGCGCGGCTTTTACGCTCTAGGTGTTAGTCCCGTCATTTGATGGATTGGCTCTATGATGAATCTTTTGGTTCTGTTGTCCAGATTTTGCAGATGTATTCGTAGGGTGTCAGGCCTTTCAGGGTTTTGAGGCGGCGCCATCGGTTCTCGCAGGGCCCTTGCGACAATCTCGGGCCCGTTGTCGGAACGGATGTAAGTTGGCAAGCCATCGAACAACATGGCATCTGCCAAAGTCTCGATCACACCAATGGCATTGATCCGCCTTGCAACCTTGGGGCTTGTCAAGTTAGGTATTGCTGCACGCACAAGCTGAATCCTAACACGCTACAGATCAAGCAGTTACGAGTTTTAGCGTTTCTCATTTTCGCGCTTAGGTTGTTTAACTTGACAAAGCCACCCCACCCAACCCTCCGCTCATTAACATGACATCTCCGCCAGAGCTGCCCATGGGGACGTGCCCCGTTTGGCAGACCTTGTAAGCCTTCGGTTTGAAGAGGAGAACCACTCTATCGAAGCGGCTATCGCAGGACAGGGCCTGACGATATGCAGTGATGTTCTGGTCGGTCCCGAACTTGCCAGCGGGAAACTCATACGGCTTTCTGAGACTGCTCTTCCAGGCTATGGTTTTTATATCGTCCATTGCCCGAAACATCCAAAGACAGCTTCAATAACGACGTTCTCACATTGGGCGCGGTCGATGGTATAATTATCCAATAGCTGACTCGTGTACCACTGTCCGTCTAGCTAATCCATGCAGTTGCAATTGTCCGATTCTGGCCCATTTGAGAAGTCGTCGAGTGATCGCAAGTTGTCCGTTATCAGGGCAACAGCGGACGCCCCTATTGAAGTTTCAGCGAATTGCAATTACGGTTCGGTGTGAGAAACTTTAGTAATCCATGTCAGGTTCGGTTTCTTCCGAGGGTCGCCATCTCCCACGGATGCAATCGGTGTGCATGGTGCGTGCGACAGGTATCGAAACGCCGTCTCGTAGCGGATGGATGGCGGCTCTTGGCACGTTAGAGACTACTAGTCCGGCAAGGGACTTGTCCAAAAACATCGGCATTGGAGACGTAGCGTTACGGCGACCGCAAGGACAAAGTTCGGCCTAGCCAATATCTACCAATTGGCGCAACATACATTCAACTAACGGGGCGCCAACCAATAGGGGATCGAAATGGCTAAAGCAAAACTGATCGTGATCAAAGTCGAGGACAAGCCGGGTACAGTAGCAGCTATCCTTTCGGTGCTGTCCACCGCCAAAGTCAATATCGAAACAATCTTCGGCAACGGCCCGCAAGGCGATCTGCAACTTATCGTCGATAATCCGAGCAAGGCGACGAAAGCTCTCAAAGCAGCGGGCGTCACATTTAGCGAAGGCAAAGCTGAGGTCGTGGAGATGCCCAATAAGCCTGGCAGCCTGCATGCCTACCTGTCGAAGCTAGCCAAGAAGGGCGTCAATTTGCGGTCTATTTCGGGAATGTCCGGCACGTCGGCACGAAAGGCCATCCTCGTCTGGACAGCGGAGGGCTGAGCCGAAGCTTTCGCCGCCAGCCATTCTTGTGCTGGCATTGAATCTCAGAAAACTGATCCACTGTCATTTTGTTGGTGATTGCAGGGCTGTGGTTTGTCCGCTCTCAAACGCGTAGCAGACATGGCGTAAGGATTGTCTATAAACAGCGGAGATAAAGTGTACCACTGAACCGGGGGATTATGGCGCGCGAAGGCGGCGCAAAAGTGTACCGGTCCTGTTAGTCTTCTTCATAGT
>JAYVCU010000268.1:0-6804 GCA_043749835.1 Hyphomicrobiales bacterium | reverse complement strand
AGCGGTCGTTTCATCAACCTGGCAACGCTGTCGCGCATTGCTTGCAAACGTTGCAGTCGGAAGGCCAATCGTGCCGCCATGTCTTGCGGTGTCGATTCTTCATTCGTTGCAGGTTGAGGGATCAGAAGTCTCGATTTGAGGTAAGCCAGCCAGGCAGCCATAACAAGATAATCGCCTGCTACATCGATGCGCAAAATTTTCGCTTGGTCGATGAAGGCGAGGTATTGATCAGCGAGAGCTAGAATCGAGACCTGCGCTAAATCAATTTTATGAGCACGGGCCAGTTCCAACAGCAGATCAAGTGGCCCTTCAAAGCCGCCCACATCAACCACAAGCTCTTCCGCAGGGACTTGAAGCCGTTCTGATGCAGCACTTTGCGGCCATTGCTCTAACGTATTTGGGTTCACGACGGCTCCTCTCTTGCGAACTGCGTTTCTCGGATTATACCCTAAGATTCGATAGTCTAGCCGTTTTATTTCCACAATCAGTAGTGTCTTATCAGCTGCTATGGCTGCTCATAATGGCCTCAAGATCGCCCAGTGCTTGCTTTTCATCAAAGGGCTGCGGCTTACGTTTAAATTTCAACGCCGTTTTGGCGCGCCGGGCTGTTTTGGGATTAATCTCAGCTGCTGCTGCGGCCAGTTTTTCCATTTCCGCCATAACGCCATTGCAATGAAGAAGCATGTCGCAACCGGCATCGTAAGCTTGAGCGGCTTTTTGCGCAAATGTGCCGCTGAGGGCCTTCATTGAAAGGTCGTCAGTGATCAACAGCCCATTAAAGCCAATCACTCGCCGGATAACGTGGCGCACCACTTTGCGAGATAAAGTTGCAGGCATAGCGGGATCAATGCTGGAGAAAATCACATGCGCCGTCATCGCCATGGGGCAATTTGCCAGTCCGGTGAAAGGCACGAAATCGACGCTTTCAAGATCAAGCCGAGATGCCGTAACAACCGGCAATGCATGATGGCTATCAACACCAGCGCGGCCGTGGCCGGGAATGTGTTTCATCACAGGCAAAATGCCGCCATCCATTAAGCCTGCCATATGCGCTTGGGCCAGAACGATAATACGCTCAGGACGCATATCGTAAGCACGGTTGCCAATCACATCGTGGGCGCCCTGTTGCGGCACATCCAATACGGGAAGGCAACTTGCGGTGAAGCCGACATCGTGCAATTCTTGCGCCATTAGTCGGCCCAGATTACGCGCTGTGCGCAAGGCCAAGCCGGGGTTTATGCTGTACAGTTGCCCAAGGGCACGTACGTCGGGATATTTACGCCAATGAGGCGGGCCAAGTCGCTGAACACGGCCCCCTTCCTGATCAACAAAAACAGGCGCATCGACGCGGCCAACTGCAGCTCGAAATGATTTAATCAATTCGCGAATTTGGTCTGGGTGTTCGCAGTTCCTCTTAAAGAGAATAAGCCCCCATGGCTTTACTTTACTGAAAAACTGCGTCTCATGATTAGTTAAACTCAGCGACGCGCAGCCCAAGATGAGTGCAGTAGATTTCAATTTTGCAAAGCCCCCGCTTTTGCCGTGTTATATCACTGGCGACGAACCACACAATCTCTTTCTCCCGCCGAAATTAAGGCGGAACACACGCTTAAGGCTGCGTCATTGGTGGCCATAGGCCCTAAATTCAACTTATATCGCGTAGCACCTGCAATTTGTGCTTGTATAATAATCGGCGCGTAACGGCTAATTATTGTCCCATGTTTGACGCTTAACCGCTGATATTCAGCGTTTGCCTCGGTTTTTGAGTTAAACGAAGCGAGTTGTGCGACGTAGCCAGTTCCTGCAGGAGTCGGCTGTGCAGGCGTTGACAAAGCTATTTTTGGGGTGGGGTTTAGATTAATTGATGCTGCGGCTTTTGGTGGTGGAGCAGAAACAACCTGCGTTGGGGCAGAAACAGTCTGCGTTGGGCCAGCACCATAAAGACTGTTGCCGCCTGTTGCCGCAATCGGCAGCGCTGGAACACTTTCTAAATTAACCCGATTTTTTTCTAGAGGTTTAGCAGGGGGTACCAAAATAACAGGTTTTGCTCCTAAAGATTTGGCCAAGACAAGCTTTTTCAATCTGTCCACTTTTTTTACGGGTGTTTGAAGTGGTTCATTTTGCGGTGTGCCAGTTGCCAAGGGCGTGGGCTGATTTGAAGTTGGCTTGAGGGGCAGGATTGCCTCTACTGCGGGCTTTGCAAGATCAGGTGAAACTGTATGTGCAGTGCCTGATGGGGCTTCTGGCGGTGGCGTTGATCCCGGCGGCTCTGGCATTGGCAAAGCTGCCTGGGTGGAAGCTGGGATAACACTGGTTTGATCAGGCCGTAGAGGCACATCAGGCGGAGCTGATGATGAATTTGCCGCCGAACTCGGTTCGGCGGCTGGGGTTATATTTGACACATCAGTTTTGTCATTAGGCGCCAATGATCCCTGCTGGCCCGTGCCACCTCCAGGTGGTGGGGGTAATGGCAGTGGAACGCCTTCTGTTGCGCCAGCCGCGTTTGGCGTTTGGCCCGGAGGCGTTATCGCTTTTGCGGCGCCAGGCTGGATTGATGGAATTTCTTCGCTAGGCTTTAATAGCCCGCCTGGCACTTCATGATCACCTTCGATGCGGTCATAGATTTGTTTTTTACTTGCAGTATCAGTTTGGTTCGGCGTTTCCGGTGTTACTTTGGTTGGTGTGGCTGGAGCGCTGACAACGGGAACCGCATTACTTGTCGAGGTAGCCCGCAGGTTCTTGAAGTAATGCGCATAGCCATAAACTGCAGCAAAGGCGACAAGAAGGCCCAGTGCCAGAAAACTTAACAAGGTGATCAGAATGCGTGAGCGTGGTGCCTCTTGCTCGTAGCCCAATTCATCGCGGTAAGCTTGCCGATACTCGTTGGCAGTGGCACGCCTCCCCGTAGCCCGCACGGGTGCAGGTTCAAATACATCATCACTTGCATTGGACCTCCCGATCGTCGGCCCTAACGCCACTTGCGGCCCGCGTGGCGCTGATGGAGCGCGACCCTCTGGAGCCACAGCTCGTGTGGGCACCGTTGGGCGGCGCTGCGCTGGCTGTGCCATCGTGGTCTGTGATGGTTGGCGCATTGGTGGCGGCATATAAAGTTGCGACGGTGGCGGCGCATAGTTGGTATTAGGTTCTATCGGCCGATAAGGCGGCGGCTGTTGAAAGCCATAGTTGGGCTGGAATGGTTTTTGTTGTAATCCACTTTGAGGAACATAGCCCTGCCCTTGTGGCGCAAAGTTAGGGGGCGGGCCAAATCCTCCACCGCCTAATTGTGGGCGTGGCGGCTGGATTTGGTGAGATGGAAAGGCACCTGGTTGAGCAGGCATTGCGCCATGGTTTGGTGATGCCGCTGGTCGCGCACTTTGCGGTGATGCTGATCCAGCCAAATTTGACTGCGCAGATTCGTCTGCAAAACTAAACTTGGGCTTGGTTGTTGCGCCGCCCGCATTCAAATTCACTTCCGCTTTATTTTTTGCAGCTTGCACGCGCTGCAAAGCCAAACGTTCAGCGGCGTCACGCTGGTCCTTAAGCTTCTTTGCCAAGGCGTCAGTCGGCAAAGGCGGCGTGCGCAAAGCTGAAGGGCGTGACTGCGTAACGTTCACAGGTGCAACAGACAGTGGTGCTGCCACAGCCGGTTTTGGTGCAAGAGAAGGCGTTCCCAAAGGCTCTTTAACTATAGACTTTGTTCCGGTTCGCGGTGCCATAGGTGCCGCTTTTACCGGGGCGTAAGGCGCTGGCTTTGATTCAGCTGGCTTGTCAGCCTTGTTAGGAGGTTGAACTGCTTTACTAGCTTCCGGCTCTATGGGTTTGAAATCAGCAGCTAATTTTGGCATATCTCCGGCGCTGGTGGTTTTACCAATTCCCAGCCTTTCGCGCCAGTTGCGTTTATCAGAGGAGTTGCCCGAGTTGTCGTCCATTCAACTTCCAACCTTACATTTCATCCACAGGTGTAACACCCAAAATCTTGAGGCCATTAGCCAGACAATAGCGAATCGCAGTTAAGAAAGCGAGACGGGTCAAAGTTACATTATCACGACCTGTAACAATAAACCTTAATTGCGGCAGTTCTTTGCCACGGTTCCACAAAGAATGGAAGTCGCTTGCCAAATCATAGAGAAAAAACGACAGCCGGTGGGGCTCATGCGCAGTGGCCGCCGCCTCTACAAGACGCGGGAACTCGGCGATGCGGCGGATCAGAACCATTTCCGCTTCGTCTTGCAGGATTGCGAAATCCACTTTGCCAGACAAGCTTGCCGGTGCGTTGCGCAACACGGAGGATATACGCGCATGGGCATACTGCACATAAAAGACGGGGTTATCCTTGGACTGTTCGGTTACCTTAGAAAAATCAAAATCCAATGGCGCTTCGTTTTTGCGGTACAGCATGATGAAGCGAACCACGTCTGCGCCCACCTCATCCACCAGCTCACGAAGCGTTACAAACTCGCCCGCCCGCTTCGACATTTTCACCGGCTCGCCGTTGCGGAACAGTTTTACGAGCTGGCAAAGTTTCACATCCACCTGCACCGCATCACCGGCAAAGGCCTTGGCTACGGCGGAAAGCCTTTTGACATATCCACCATGATCAGCGCCCAGCACATAAACAAGCTGCTTAAAGCCGCGATCAATTTTGTTTTTGGAATAAGCCACGTCAGAGGCGAAATAGGTGAACGAACCGTCTGATTTTTTCAGTGGTCTGTCAGTGTCATCGCCAAATTGCGAAGCGCGAAAAAGTGTTTGATCGCGGTCTTCCCAATCGATAGGAATTTCACCTTTGGGCGGCGGCAATTTTCCTTGATACACTAAACCCAATTTTTCCAGCGTTTCGATTGCGCCAACGACTGCACCCGACGTTTGCAACGACTTTTCAGAAAAGAAAACTTCTTGCTTGATATCAAGTGCGGCAAGATCATTCCTGATCATGTCCATCATCATAGAAATGGCTTTGTCGCGTACGATGGGTTGCCAGTCGAAGGGTTCACGCAGACTTGCTCCATACTCAGCTGCAAGTGCATCACCAACTGGCTTTAAATAGTCACCTGGGTAAAGTCCTGCGGGGATGAGATCAATCTTTTCTCCCAATGCCTCGCAGTAACGCAAGTATACTGACGCCGCGAGTACATCAACTTGGGCTCCCGCATCGTTGATATAGTATTCTTTACTCACGTTAAAGCCTGCGAAGGCCAGCAACGCCGCCAGAGCGTCACCAAAAACAGCGCCGCGGCAGTGGCCTACATGCAAAGGCCCAGTGGGGTTGGCCGAAACATATTCTACATTGACCTTTACGCCAGCGCCCAATTGCGATGATCCGTAGCGATCTTTTTCAACCAGCGCGTCTTGTAAAACGTTTGGCCATATTGTGGGCTTCAGTGCAATGTTGATGAAGCCTGGCCCAGCAATTGAAACACGCGAAACATCGGGGTGGGCGTTCAAAATTGGCATCAGCAGTTCAGCTATATCGCGCGGCTTTATGCCAGCCGATTTGGCCAGAACCATAGCGGCATTGGTGGACACGTCGCCATGTGTTGCATCGCGTGGTGGCTCAACCGTGAGCCTGGAAATATCAACGCCAAATGGCAATTTTCCTTCAGCAACAAGGCGTGCAACTGCTGTTTCAATCACGGTTTGAAATGATGCAAATATATTCATTGTACAGATCGAATTTCCTTTGACCCTGCCCTAACGAAAAAGCGGGCCTAGGTCAAACAGGCGACGATGTTGTTCTAAGGCAAAAGTATCCGTCATACCGGCAAGGAAATCACAGACCTGTCTAACATAATGCCGTGTCGCAGTTTTCGGATGTTCATCGCGCCACTCTTGCGGCAGTAACTTAGCATCATTCATATAAGCTTCGAATAGATCACGAATGATGCGCTGAGCTTTAGCCATGCTTTCCAGCACTTGCGGATGACGATACATGTGAGACGAAAGAAAGCTCTGCATTACACGGTTGTTCTCGGCCCTTTGAGCGCTGAATGAAACTAGTGTGCGGCCCAGCATTCTAACATCTTCGGCTGAATACGGCATTGCGGATTTGATGTTTCGTTCAGTCTGTTCCAGCACGTCAATCACCATAGCGGAGATGAGCCGACGGACGGTTTCATGAATCACACGATGAGTTTCAAGTTTTGGATAGGCTTTGAGAACTTGGCCTAAGGCTTGCCCTACAAGTGGTACGTCACCCAGATCAATCAGATTGAATAACTTGGCGCGCAATCCATCGTCGATATCATGGGCGTTGTAAGCAATGTCATCAGACACGGCCGCAATTTGTGCTTCTGCTGATGCAAAAGTTGAAAGCCGCAAATCATGGGCTTCGGTATACTCAATAATGGCAGCGGGAAGCCCCGTTTCCGCATAGGGGCCAATGGCGTGGCCTTCACTGTCTGTCAAAGGCCCATTGTGTTTCACCAGGCCTTCCAGGGTTTCCCAAGTGAGGTTGAGGCCGTCGAACGCTGCGTATTTGTGCTCTAACTTGGTGACAAGGCGTAATGTCTGGGCGTTGTGATCAAAGCCGCCGTAAGGCTTCATCAACTTATCAAGTTCGCGTTCGCCTGCGTGGCCAAAGGGGGTGTGGCCCAAATCATGTGCCAGGGCCAGGGCTTCGGCTAAGTCTTCATCCAGATGCAAAGCTCTGGCCATGGCGCGGGCCACTTGTGCCACTTCTAATGAATGGGTGAGACGGGTGCGGAAATGATCCCCTTCATGAGCCACAAAGACCTGAGTCTTTTGTTTTAACCGCCGGAAGGCAGTTGCGTGAATAATCCGGTCTCTATCTCGCGCAAAAGGTGT
>JAYVCU010000267.1:0-5845 GCA_043749835.1 Hyphomicrobiales bacterium | reverse complement strand
CTTAAATTAAGGTAAATGAATTTATCGTTAAAAAAAAATTACAATTATAACGTGCAAATATGATATCAAAATTGAGCTATTCTGAAAAGCTCGAAAGTTTTTTGCCATCAAGGTTAAAATTGACAGAATGGTACCACCACCCCGGCTCGAACGGGGGACCTCTAGATCCACAATCTAGCGCTCTAACCAACTGAGCTATGGCGGCATAGGCTTATGACTGACGGTACAACATCCCGCTGGCGACCATCAGGATTTATCCGCTTGTGCTTGCTGTAGCGGCAAGAGCTTCAAATTTCAACCACCAAAAATATCCGCATCGCAAAGGAGTTTGGCGTTGAGCACGGTATATAAAGCTTAACAAAAGCTGGACGATGTCGTTCAAATTGGCATAGATAGCGCGTTCTTGGGAAGATCCTTCATGCCGAAAACACCGCTAACACTGGATGAGTTACGCCAGTCTCAGGATGCTGCATGGCTTTGGGATGTGGCACGCGCCCGCCTTGTCTGGGCCAATGTCACTGGTATAGCGGCGTTTGAGGCATCGTCATTATTTGATTTGATTGACCGGGTGTTTGATCCGTCTGAGCCCGGTTTGAAAACATTGATAGGGTTGCAGACCAAGCTTGTGGCGAGCGAAGCCCAATCTGCTGTTCTGGAATTTCCGTCACTCGATAAATCCGAAGGCATTGATTGTGATTGCTGGCTGCATGAACTGGCAGATGGACGCATGGGCATTGTGGCGCAGCAGCGGCAGAATGCGGCAGCATCAATTTTAGATGAGGCTGGCCTATTCGAAGATTTGCCCGTGGCTATCTTTGCTGTTGATGAGGGCGGTGCATTGGTCTTTGCCAATGAGTTGGCACGAGACTTGATTGATGTGCGTAAGGTTGAGTATCTCGCGGCACTGGTTGGCATAACGCAAGCTGACAAATTCTTTCACCGTCTAGGCCAGAGCCGGATGTTCAGTGCTATCAGTACCTATGAAAGTCGCTTTGGACCACGTGAAGCACGCCTCACGCTGCGCAAGCCGCAGCAGAGTGCCAAGGTTTTTGCATTAATAGCGATTGAAGATGTGACAGAGCGCAGACAGCTGGAAAAGCACTTGCAACTTCCAGCCGCCGTGCCTGGCGTTTTAGCACCACAAGAAAAACGCGCCTTTGAACAGTTGGGTCAAACGCTTTCTGCCGCAGCGGGCAAAACCGAAACACCAGTTGCGGTGCCACTGGCAAAAGTCTCTGCTGAAACTGCGGCACAACTTGCGCCAATGCAACCTTTACCCCCTATTAACCCACCGGTCGAAGTTGTGCCGCCGCCTGAACTTCCGCCCTTCCTTGTCGAAGCTTTGGATCGCAGCACGGATGCCCTGGCAATTTCACAACATGGCAAACCCGGCTATGCCAACCGAAAATTGGCGGAAATTTTAGGCTTTGCGAAAGCCTCTGATCTGTTCGGCAATGCTCAATTCTGGTCTACACTTGCTTCGGTTCCTTGGGGGGGCGGGCTTTTACATTTTATCAAGGCCGATGGCACTGCCATGGCCCTTCACGTTAAGCGCGACGTGATGCCCTGGAAAAACGGCAAGGCCGACCAGTTTCATCTTCATCTCGCTCCAGAGCAACAGGCCGCAGCCCAAGTGCCGGAACCAGCCAGTGTAATTGTGCCGCCCCCTGCACAGGCTGTCAGTTCATTGGTTGACCCAGGCCCATCACCGACAAATGTAGCACCTCCCGCAAGGCACGAAGACGAGTTGCGTTCGATCCTAGATATTTCGTCCGATGGTATTATCACACTGGATAAACAGGGCCGAATTGCCAGTCTTTCGGCAGGAGCCGAAGCCATGTTTGGTTATCGCTATGCTGAAATTGTACATCAGCCTTTTGCAAAACTGTTCAGCGCCGAAAGCGCAGTTGTCGTGCAAGAATATCTTGCTGGATTGGAAGGCCAAGGTCTTGCTTCGGTATTCAACGATGGCCGTGAAGTCACAGCTGTTGTGAAGCAAGGCGGAACGGTTCCGCTGTTTTTGAACATCGGGCGTCTGCAAAAAACTGTAGGCGGGGCCAGTTATTGCGCGGTGGTGCGCGATATCACGTCTTGGAAACGCACTGAGCATGATTTGCGTGTGGCCAAAGATGAAGCAGAAGAAGCCAGTCGCCACAAATCAGATTTTCTGGCGCGTGTCAGCCATGAGTTGCGAACACCGCTGAATGCCATCATCGGCTTTTCTGAAATTATGCGTATGGGCCAACTTGGTGAAGTGCCCAATGAAAAATATCGTGGTTATCTCAATGATATTCATTCTTCCGGCAATCATCTTTTGGCAATGATCGATGATCTACTTGATCTTTCCAAGATTGAGTCTGGACGCATGGAATTGGACTTTACTTCGGTCAATTTGCCGGACTGTTTTGATCAGGCTGCCAAAATGCTGCAAGATCAGGCTACGCGGGCACGCGTGTTGCTGCGTAAATCATTCCCCGAAAATTTGCCGCGCGTCGTGGCTGATCAACGCGCTATGCGTCAGGTGGTGCAGAACCTGCTTTCGAATGCGATTAAATATACCGATGCGGGAGGCCAGGTGATTGTATCGGCTTTAGTGGAGCCATCAGGTGCTTTGATTTTGCGCCTGAAAGACACGGGCATTGGCATGAATAAAGATGAGCTGAAGCAGGCCTTGGTGCCTTTTATGCGTGTTGACAAGCCGGGCCGTGAAAGACAGGGCACCGGGCTCGGTCTGCCGCTCACCAAAGCTTTAGTGGAAGCCAACCGCGCCGCATTTACGATTTACAGTGAACCGGGGCAGGGCACGCAGATCGATATTACCTTCCCGACCACACGGGTTTTGGCCGAATAGTGATGCGATTGAAATTGCGGGCCAGTTCCTGCATTCTTGCAACATGATCAAAGTTCAACTTCAGCCCTTCGATGTGGGCGACGAATATGCAGCACTCAAAGCGCAGCGCAAAGATGTGGGCGGCTTTGCACTTTTTGTGGGCAGTGTGCGTGATGTGTCGGGCGGTGCTGACGTTTCGGCCATGACGCTGGAACACTATCCAGGCATGACGGAATTAGCGCTGACAGACATTGAGGCAGAGGCCCGCAAGCGCTGGTCGCTGCAAGAGGTTCTGATCATCCACCGCCATGGTAAGCTGCTGCCTGGGGAAGATATTGTTCTGGTAATCACCGCATCGGCCCACCGCGAAGTCGCCTTTGCAGCTTGCGAATTTCTGATGGATTGGTTGAAAACCAAAGCCCCATTCTGGAAGTTGGAAGAAGGCGAAACCGGCACGCGCTGGGTGGAAGCCAAAGCTTCTGATGATGCCGCCACTGCACGATGGAATAAACCGCAATAAAGCTTTTGCGAAAAATACTTTCATGGCAAGCTCATAAAAAATCAGGGAGTGACTATGTCAAACGCAGAAATTGGTGTCATTGGCATGGGTGTGATGGGGTCTAACCTCGCGCTCAATATAGCGGATCATGGGTTCACGGTTGCGGTATGGAACCGCAATGACACAGTGATGCATGAAGTGATCCGCAATGCCGGGCCTTTGGCTGCGAATTTTACGGCATGCAACACGCTAGAGGAATTAAAGGCCGCTATCCGCCCGCCACGGCCCATTATTGTGATGATCAAGGCTGGTGATCCGGTGGATCAGGTGATTGCCCAATTGCGCCCACTGCTAGAGGGGCATGACATTATTATCGATGCCGGCAATGCCAATTTTCGTGATACGATGCGCCGCTTTGAAGCGTTAAAAGACTCTGGCCTCACATTTATCGGCATGGGTGTATCGGGCGGAGAAGAAGGCGCGCGCCATGGCCCATCTATCATGGTGGGCGGTAAGGAAAGCTCATGGCGCCGCGTTGAAAAAGTCCTCACCGCAATTTCTGCCAAATATAAAGGTGCACCTTGTGCGGCCTATATGGGCCCCAATGGGGCTGGGCATTTTGTGAAGACTATTCACAATGGCATTGAATATGGCGACATGCAGATGATCTCGGAAGTTTATGGCATCATGCGTGATGGCTTGGGCATGAAGGCCGCTGAAATTGCCAAGGTGTTTGGGGATTGGAACAAGGGGCGGCTGAATTCATACCTCATCGAGATCACCCATAATGTGCTGAGCGTTATTGATGCTAAAGCAAAAAAACCCATTGTTGACGTGATTGTTGACCGCGCCGGCCAAAAAGGCACAGGCAAATGGGCTGTGATTGAGGCGCAGAATTTCGGCGTGAACGCCTCTGCCATTGAGGCCGCTGTTGATGCCCGTATTATTTCCTCTTTGAAAACCGAGCGTGAGAAGGCCGACAAGGCCTATAAGATTCCGCGTAAGAAGATTTCGCCCAAATCACGCGCTGCCTTCCTGCGCCAACTTGAAGGGGCTCTCTATGCGGGCAAGATTGCGGCTTATGCGCAAGGTTTTGCGGTGATGGAAACGGCTTCGAAGGAATTTGAGTGGAATCTGCCTCTTGGTACAATTGCATCAATCTGGCGCGAAGGCTGCATCATCCGTTCACAATTTTTGGGTGAAATCACCAAAGCCTTCAACAAATCTGGCGGGGGCAATTTACTGATGGCCCCCGCCTTTATTAAGATGATGAAGAAGGATCACACGGCTTTGCGTGCCGTCGTCTCTGCCAGCGCTTTGGCGGGTGCGCCTGCACCGGCACTTTCCAACGCGTTGTCTTATTTCGATGGGTATCGCCAAGCACGCGGCACTGCAAATTTGATTCAGGCGCAGCGGGATTTCTTCGGCGCGCATGGTTTTGAACGCATCGGCGAACAAGGTGCATTCCACGGCCCTTGGGCCATGAACAGCGGAAAATAACAAGTGGCTGAGCACGAGCGCTATCCCCGGGATATGATAGGTTATGGCGGCAAACCGCCAAACCCGAAGTGGCCGGGGGGTTCCTATGTTGCCGTGCAATTTGTGCTGAATTATGAAGAGGGCAGCGAGAATAACATTCTCCACGGCGATGCGGCATCGGAAGCTTTTTTAAGCGAGATTGTCGGTGCCGCGCCCTGGGTAGGCCAACGCCATTGGAATATGGAATCGATTTATGAATATGGCGCACGTGCTGGCTTCTGGCGGCTGCATCACATGTTCACCAGTCGCAAAATTCCGTTGACGATTTATGGCGTAGCCACAGCGCTGCAACGCTCCCCTGTGCAATTGGCGGCGATGAAAAAGGCCGACTGGGAAATTGCTTCACATGGTTTGAAGTGGGTTGAACACAAAGACATGCCCGAAGATATGGAGCGCGCCTCCATCGCAAAAGCCATTCGCATCCACACGGAATTGACAGGTGAGCGACCGCGGGGTTGGTACACGGGGCGCTGCTCAATGAATACCACGCGATTGGTGATGGAAGAGGGTGGCTTTCTCTATTCATCCGATGATTACTCGGATGATTTGCCCTATTTCCTGAAAAAGCCAGACGGCAAAAAGCATCTCATCATTCCGTATACATTAGATGCCAATGACATGCGCTTTGCCACGCCGCAGGGCTTCAACACCGGTGAACATTTTTTCCAGTATCTGAAAGACAGTTTCGATTGCCTCTATGATGAAGGCAAAAAGGGCGCGCCAAAAATGATGACTGTGGGCTTGCACTGTCGCCTGATCGGCAGGCCCGGGCGGACTTTGGGATTGGCGAAATTTATCGATTATATTTTGAAAAAGAAAAAGGTCTGGATCCCGCGGCGCGTGGATATTGCAAGGCATTGGTGGAAAGAATTCGGCTAATCTAGGGCGTGTCGTCAATTAGGGGATTCGCAAATCAGTTGAAGCGTGATTCATAGGGAGCCTTCTTGAAGGAGGCCTTGATGGTGAAACGCTATGGA
>JAYVCU010000266.1:0-8112 GCA_043749835.1 Hyphomicrobiales bacterium | reverse complement strand
TAATCTGTTCTTCCGTAAATCGACTGCGTTTCATTCTCTGGTCCTCGTTGTTGGGCCAGAGCTAACTTCAATATGGATTAAGATACGGGGGCAAGGTCATCCACAGCCTTCAGAGTAGTGTCACACTTTTTAAGGCCCCAGGCCTTGATTGCTTTGGGCAAGATTACCTCTGCAACGACAGTGTTTTGTCAGTGAAGGCCGCAGCCCCGCCGTTGATCTGGTCAGTAAAGGCTTTGAACAGAGTTTCAATCTCGGCCTTCGCAATGTCCTTTACGATAAACACCAATCGCGTTTCCTCCAGGCCATCGGGCCATGAGGCCAAACGCACTGGCGGATGAAACACGTGCTGCACCCCGTGCACGGCCAAAGGGCGCGATGGATCGTCAGAGGTTTTGATCAGCCCCTTCATGCGCAACATATTGTCACCGTGAAAATTGGACAGCAGTTCAAAAAATAATTCCAACCCCTGCGGCGAAATAGCATTGACCTCGCGCAGCGCGAAAGACCTGATATGCGCGTCATGACGGCTGACATCATGGTGCTGATGTTCATGGCGGGCCACAGCTTCGTCTGCCAACCAGCCTTGTACGTTGGGGGGTTTTTTGTGTGATTCAAATAAACCCATATTCAACAGCCGCGGCGCGGTGGCTTCGCCCCGGTGCGTGGTCAATAGCCGTGCCGATGGATTAAGCTCACGCAGCCGCCCAATGATGGCAAACATTTTCTCTTCGCCCTCAAGGCCGTTCAAAAGATCAAGCTTGGTCAGCACAATCCGGTCTGCAACGGCCACTTGTTTCAGTGCTTCGGGGTGGGCATCCAACGTGGCCCAGCCATTTACGCCGTCTACCACGGTGATCACCCCTTCCAGGCGCAAACGGTGCAGCAATAGTTCATCACGCATAAGAACATGCAGCACGGGTGCAGGATCCGCCAGCCCGGTTGTCTCAATTACAATACGATCAAAAGCCTTGATGGTTCCTGCATCGCGCCGCGCAATCAAATCTGAAAGTGTGTTGATGAGATCGCCGCGAATGGTGCAGCATAAGCAACCAGCCGCAAGTTCGACAATATTATCATCTGATTTTTCAACGAGCAGATGATCAATGCCAACGGCTCCAAATTCATTGATCACCACGCAGGCATTGGCCAGCATGGGATCTTTCAACATCGAATTCAACAGCGACGTTTTTCCTGCGCCCAAAAAACCCGTGAGAATAACTGTTGGAATTGGAGCGGTAAATGTCACGAATAACTCAATTAAATTTCTTGTGGATGCGCTTGCCTGCGACGCGCATGGCTTTCGGCAGCGGTGGCTTCAAGCCAGCATCATCTGAACCTTCGTCTGTCATCTGGCTATTAACATGGATGTCAGGCGGTGCTGCCGCCGCCATTTGCAATAATAGTGTATCTGGCATCACATCGCATTCAGCACCCCCTGTTTTATATTGATTACAAAGTTGGGAAGACTTTTCTTCAGTCAATTCCCATAGCATGGCAGCAAAACCCGCATTATTTTCAAGTTTAATCACGCCGGCTATTCCTCCGGCATCAATTCCAATAGGGCTGATCAACCGTCCGCGCAGTGCCATATCTGCTTTCATCGCCGTTTCAAATGTTCCGAAAGTTATGCCCCAACCCGCAGTCCGTTGCGCATTGACTGGCGTTACGGGTTCTTTCTTTTTGCATACAGTTGTCGTCATGTCGGCGGGAACAACCGCACCATAAGATTGGTCAGTAATTTCGCCTATGCGGGCATGTTCTGGTTTGTCCAACTCACCAAAACCTTCATCCAGTATATCCTTGGAAACTTTCGTACGCACTGGTCCCGAACGCGCACCCATCACAACAGATACCAGTTGCCTGCCACTGCGGATAGCTGAGCCTACAAGATTATAGCCGGAATTGCATACAAACCCGGTTTTCATGCCAACAGCGTCAGGCATGAGACGAATAAGGCTATTATGATTAGAAAACCGACGAGACCCAACAGCCACATCAGCCTGGTTGAAATAATGCAGATATTCTGGAAACTGATTGATGATGAAAGCTGCAATAATACCCATATCTCTGGCGCTGGATATATGGCGCGGATCAAACAGTCCATTCGGATTAACAAAATGCGTGGCCGTTAAGCCCAGGCCCTGAGCCGATTCATTCATTTCTCTGGCAAAAGCCTCTGAAGAACCACTCGCACCCTCGGCCAGCACATAGGCCATGTCATTGGCCGAAAAAACTAAAAGTGCCTGCAATGCGAAATCTACCGTTACCGTCTTTCCGACTGGCAAGCCACTGTGGCTGGCGGGCTGTGAATGTGCAACTTCAGAAATCGGCAATTCTTGATCAAGACGCAGCTTTCCGTCGCGTAGCTTCTTGAAAATGATGTAACCAGTCATCAGTTTTGTAAGTGACGCCGGATACCACGGCTCACCAGCGCGCGATTGTTGGATCACTTCACCGCTAAATGGGTCAAACACCAGCACCGGGCCGGAAACCATTTCCGCACGCCCAACATTCACCGTGGCACAAACTACCACAGCCGCCAGACCGCATTGCAAAACAGTTTTGAACATCAAATCCGTGACAAAATTAATATTACCACCAATGCTTCCCGCAGAAATGCGCCCGATGTTTGGCAATCAGTTTGGATGGTGCCCTTGGAGGGACTTGAACCCCCACTCCTCTCGGAAGCGGATTTTGAGTCCGCCGCGTCTACCATTCCACCACAAGGGCAATTTCGAGGGCGATCTCTAATGCGGAAGGCCTTGCGCCGTCAACCTGAAACACGTTTAAGGCTGAGTCATGCTTAAAATCACCGCTTCCTTTGTGATCGACGATAAAGACATTGCCGAAAGCTTCATCCGCTCATCTGGCCCCGGCGGACAGAATGTGAACAAAGTATCTACCGCAGTGGAATTGCGTTATGATGTAAACCGTGCCGGCTTGCCTGGAGATGCGCTGGAGCGCCTGGGCAAACTCGCTGGCCACCTCCTTACCCAAGATAATGTCCTGGTGATTCAGGCTCAAGAATTCCGCTTGCAAAGCCGCAACCGGCGTGCAGCACAGGATAGGCTTGTGCAGCTTTTGCGCAAATGCCTCATTCGCCCTAAAACGCGCCGCGCCACTAAACCAACCTATTCGTCGCAGTTAAGACGTCTTGATGGCAAACAGAAGCGCGGAACGACCAAAAAACTGCGCCGCGGCAGCGTTGAGATGGACTGAACCATGTTACAAAAACTGTATGATTGGGTTCTGGGTCTTGCTGGCAGCAAATGGGCTGAATTTTGGCTAGCCCTTATCGCTGTAATTGAAAGCTCATTTTTTCTTGTTTCCGCAGATGTGCTTTTCGTGTCAATGGCTTTGGCAAGGCCTTCCCGGGCTTATCGTTATGCGCTCATCGCAACTGCGGCTTCGGTTATCGGCGGAATGATAGGTTACGCTGTGGGCATGTATTTGTTTGAGCCATTGGCCAAGCCAGTGCTTTCGGCATTGGGTGAGTTACAAAAATTTGAACAGCTTAAGTCCTGCAGCGGCGATCAAACACTTCTGATCCTGCTTCTAACATCTGGCCTCGCCCATATTCCGCCAATCAAGATTGTGACAATTTTGGCAGGAGCGGCGCAGATTAGTTTTGTGTTCTTTGTGGTCTCCTGCATTATAGCCAGAGGTGCGCGCTTTTTGGCGTTGGCCTGGGCCTTGCGCCGCTGGGGTGAGACCATTCGTCACTTTATTGAAAAGCGGCTTGGCTTCATCGCTGGCCTTATTGCAGCCATTCTTATCGCACTTTACTTTGCCTTCAAATTCTTCACACAATCCGGAAGCCTTGCATGTTAAGTTCAATTTCCCAACACCAAACACTGATGCTGGTGTTTCTCATTACATGCGCCACACTTGTTGGCGCTTGGGTTTTCGAATATGCGGGCTATGCCCCTTGTGAGCTTTGTTTGATGCAGCGCTACGCCTATTACGCTGCGGTTCCATTAAGTTTGATTTTTTTAATTGCAGGTCAAAACAATCCAAAGATTTTACGCGGTGGCCTAATCCTGCTTGGCCTGATCATGCTGGCAAGCTGCATCTTCGGCATTTATCATTCCGGTGTAGAATGGAAATTGTGGCAAGGGCCCACCACCTGCACAGGCGGCGGAGAATTCAAAGGCGGCTTGCCTGATTTGACCAAAAAAGCCGTTATGTGTGATCAACCCGCATTGAGGATTTTGGGTGTGTCTTTGGCGGGGTGGAACGCAGTTGTCTCCGCCCTCACTGCAGCCATTGCGTTCGGCAAGGCTTATGGATCCAGTTCCGCATCCCAATAGAGATAGTCCATCCAGCTTTGATGCAAAAAATTCGGCGGGAACAACCGCCCATTTTGGTGCAACTGGTTGACCGTTGGTATCTTCGGCCATTGCGCCGGAAACATGCGCGCTTCTTTGGGCATCGAACCGCCCTTGATCAGATTGCATGGCGAACAAGCCGCCACTACATTCTCCCACGTCGTCTGCCCACCCTTCGAGCGCGGGATGACGTGATCAAAGGTCAAATCGTCAGGCGCTCCACAATATTGGCAACTGAATTTATCGCGCAGGAACACATTGAACCGCGTGAAGGCCGGCGTGCGCGAAGGTTTCACATAAGTTTTGAGTGCGACAACAGACGGCAATCGAAATTCAGAACTGGGACTGTGGACAACGGTATCATACTCAGAAACAATATTCACACGGTCCAGAAAAACCGCCTTGACCGCATCCTGCCAGGACCACAAAGACAGCGGATAATAACTCAATGGCCGGAAGTCAGCATTGAGAACTAGGGCCGGGCAGGCTTCGGGTTGTACAGGTGCGTGATACACTCAAACCTCGTCTTTCAGCAGCAATACTAACGACAGTTGTCAATTCTGTGAAGGGGCCTGTACAAGACCTTTGATCCCCCGGTAATGCGCCCATAAAAGCCGCGCTGCTGCTGCGCGGTAAGGCCTCCACGGTTCTGCAATAATCTCCATTTTTTTCGCATCAGGCCGCTGCTTGAGGCTGAAAAGATTTTGCACGGCCACCTGCAAGGCAAGATCACCCACCGGCCATGCGTCAGCACCAGCAATGGCGGTGAGCAGGAAAATATCGACTGTCCACGGCCCCACGCCCCAGATAGTGAGCAGCTTTTCACGAATTAAGTCAGGTGCAATATCGACAAGCTTATTGAAATCAATCCCAGCAGTTGCACAGCCGTGAAAACATTTCGCCTTGGCACGCGAAAGACCGAGCGAAACTAATTCCTCTTGTCGGCAGCCGAGCACTGTTTCACACGTAACCTCGCCCAGCCGCTCGTTCAACCGCGCCCAAATCGCAGTTCCCGCTTGCAGTGATAAAAACTGATCTGTGATGATGGACAGCAGTGATTCAAGACTGGCAGAAGTGCGCCGCAGAGAGGGTGTTCCATAATGCCTGTGAACAGGTCCAAATCGCAGTTCGATTGCAACGAGGAAATGGATTGCCGTTTCCAAATCGAGCAGCGTGTGAAATTGATTCATAAGTGTGATCTAAAAATCTGAAGCAATGCCCTTCTTCTCCCAGTCTCCAAAACGCGTAGGTTCCAAGCCTTTTGGGCCGCCCTGTTCTGGCGGTAACGTTTTTGCATATGCAGCTTTGCGCCTTATCTCAGCTTCCGCAAGAGCACGTTTGGCAGCATCTGGAATGAGCTTTTCAACCATGACCGCATCATAGCAAATTCAGGTTTTATTGCCAAACAAGATAGCTTAAGGCCTGTGCCTTGGAGTGAGATATGACCATAAAGCGCGCCCTGCTTTCTGTTTCCGACAAAACCGGCCTGATTGATTTTGCCAAGGCAATGTGTGCAAAGGGCATTGATCTCATTTCGACGGGAGGCACTGCCAAAGCTTTAAAAGACGCCGGGCTTAAAGTTTCAGACGTCTCATCCGTCACGGGTTTTCCTGAAATCATGGATGGGCGCGTTAAAACCCTACATCCCAAAATTCACGGCGGCCTGCTTTCCATGCGCGGTAATCCAACTCACGAAAGGGCGAGGATTGAAAACGACATTAGTCATATCGACTTGCTGGTGGTTAACCTTTATCCCTTCGAACAGGCTTTGGCCAAGGGTGCGGGCAAAGACGAGATGATCGAGAACATCGATGTCGGCGGCCCAGCCATGATTCGCGCTGCCGCAAAAAACTTTGCAGCAGTCACCGTCATTGTCGATGTGGCTGACTATATCTCGGTGCAGGCAGAAATTGCGGTGAGCGGAAACACCAGTCTCCAGACAAGACAGCAACTTGCGGCCAAGGCTTTTGCGCGCACCGCCAGTTATGACGCTGCGATCGCCAACTGGTTTAATCGCACTTATAATTTCGCAGCGCCTTCCTATTTCGCAATTGGTGGCAAACTGGCTCAAAGTCTACGTTATGGCGAAAATCCACATCAATCTGCCGCCGCTTATAAAACGGGTGACAGCCGCAGCGGCATACTGGATGCCCAGCAACTGCAGGGCAAAGAACTTTCCTATAACAACCTTGCTGACGCTGACGCTGCTGTTGAAGTGTTGCGCGAGTTTGCTTTAGATCAACCCGCATGTGTGATTGTGAAACATGCTAATCCGTGCGGCGTGGCTGTAGGCCTGTCACCGACGGAAGCCTATCTCAAAGCCTTGGCGTGTGATCCAGCGTCTGCCTTTGGTGGCATTATTGCGCTGAATAAAAAATTAGACGCGGCAACAGCAATAGAAATTTCAAAACTTTTCACAGAAGTCATTATTGCACCCGAGGCAGACGACGACGCTCGTAAAATCATGGCGGTGAAAAAGAATTTGCGCCTCTTGTTATTGCCAGATCTTGTCGCAGCGTCAATGCGCTTGCCCTTGGTGAAATCCATCACCGGCGGTCTTTTGGTACAGACCCCGGATGATAAACATGTTGCCGTTGAGGATTTACGGATAGTCAGCAAGCGTCAACCTAGTGCGGAAGAAATAGCTGATCTTCTATTTGCCTACCGTGTGGCCAAACACGTTAAATCTAATGCAATTGTGTTTGCAAAAAACCGCGCAACATTGGGCATCGGTGCAGGCCAGATGTCCCGCATCGATTCAACGCGAATTGCCATACGCAAAGCCGCAGATGCAGGCATGTCATTAATAGGTTGTGTGTTGGCCTCAGATGCCTTCTTCCCATTCCCTGACGGTTTAATTGCTGCCGCAGAAGCCGGTGCCACCGCAATCATTCAACCCGGCGGTGCCATGCGCGATGAAGATGTGATTAATGCCGTTGATGAACGGGGTCTTGCGATGGTCTTCACTGGCATCCGCCATTTTAAACACTAAGATGGATCATCAGGCTGCATATGTTCTCCAGCAGTTTTTAAATACGGCCCAGCTTGCATCGTTCTACATGCCTTTGGCTGTGGCCTTTGCCTTGATTCAAGCCATCACACGGCGGGTGTTTTTATCCTTCGGAGACTTCGCTATGTTTGGCTCTTTTGCAGCAGTATACGTCTGCTTTGGTAGACTGCTGCAAGGCGACAGCGATTTGGTGGCAGCACTCATTGCCCTGGCAGTGGCCATGATCTGCGCAGGGGCACTGGGGCTGGCAGCAGCACGACATGTCTTTGCACCTTTGATCAAAGGCAGAGCTTTGCCCTTCATGATTGCTTCACTGGGCTTTTCAATTGCTATGCAAGAATTGATGCGCCTAACGTCGGAAAGCCGCGATATTTGGATTCCATCTCTTTTTCACGGCCAAAGCCTTTATGTGGTTGATGGTGATTACCCGGTCATTCTCACGCTCAATAATTGTGTTGCCATGGCAATTTCACTTTCGTCACTCATTGCACTTGGCCTTATTCTGCGTCGTACGCAATTCGGCCGAAACTGGCAGGCTGTTTCACAAAATGAAAAGCTGGCGATGCTGTGTGGAATCAAAACGTCGCGGGTTATTGAACTCACTTTTATCTTTGGTTCAGCCCTCGCAGCTGTGGCGGGATGGACAACAGCCATCACTTATGGCGGCACAAGTTCTTTTGTTGGCTTGATGCTTGGTTTTAAAGCCATGTTTGCAGCTGTCGTCGGAGGCTTTGGTTCAGTGCGCGGCGCATTGCTTGGTGCACTTTCGCTTGC
>JAYVCU010000265.1:0-2108 GCA_043749835.1 Hyphomicrobiales bacterium | reverse complement strand
ATCTTCCGCCGCATACTGCGTAGCGCGGTCTATGGGCACTCTATCGAAAGTAACGCGACCCTTGCCACTGCCAGCCACATCTTTAAATGAAATCGGCTTATGGCCCAAATGGCGCTCCGACAACTCATCCATGCCGTGACCGACGTCGCCGGACTCGGTCACATAAGACAGCAGCATCGTGTCATCAATCGGCGTTACGCTCATGCCAATTAGCTTCAATGCCAACATGTCAAATTTGAGGTTCTGCCCAATCTTCAAGATATGCGGCGCTTCAAACAGCGGCTTCAGCTTCGCCATGGCTGAGTTGAATTCAATCTGGCCTTCGACGAGCCCACTGCCAAACAAACCATCGCCCTGACCTTGGTGGCGCAGTGGAATATAACAGGCCTTGCCCGGTGTTAGTGCCAGCGACACACCAACGATATTAGCCTGCATGGCATCGAGTGAATCGGTTTCAGTGTCGATGCAAACGTAAGCCTGGTTGAACGCAGCAGCGATCCAGGATTCGAGTGCGGCCAGTGTTGTGACAGTCTCGTAGTCTGCATGCTTGACCGGGATGGCTCGTAACCGCACAACAAAATTCTCATCTGGATCGTCATTCCCGCTAAGGCTGGAATTTATCGCGGCTTCGGGCTCATGATTTGTTATGGATTCGCGCTTTCGTGGGAATGACGGTTGAGACGGGTCATCGATAACGCCTTCTGGCGGCCAAAATTTAATTTCAACTGCCACGGGATCAATGGCGCTAACGTCGGCTGATAGAGCTGAACCAATTTTCTTGGTGAAACTCGAAAACTCCAAAGCCTTGAGAAAGCCGATAAGTTCGGAGGCTTTTGGCACATCCACTGCGAACTCATCAAGCTGCGCGTTAACGTTCACATTTTGATCCAGCGTAACCAGACGTTTTGACATGCGCGCCTGCTCGGCGAATGCGATGAGACTTTCGCGGCGCTTATTCTGTTTAATTGCCGAGGCATTGGCCAGCAGGGTTTCCAGATCGCCGTATTGATTGATCAGTTCGGCGCCTGTTTTCAGGCCAATCCCGGGAACGCCAGGAACGTTGTCCACGCTGTCTCCGGCCAAGGCTTGCACCTCAATCACTTTATCCGGCGTGACACCAAATTTCTCAAACACTTCCGCATCAGAAATTTCTTTATCCTTCATCGTATCAAGCAGCATTACACCCGGTTTAACCAGCTGCATGAGATCCTTGTCGGAGGTGACAATGCGAACCGTTGCACCCTGTTCCACGGCCTGGCGCGTATAGGTGGCGATCAAATCATCCGCCTCAAAATTTTGCATTTCAACGCAGGCCACGTTAAACGCACGGGTCGCCTGTCGGATCAAGCTGAACTGTGGGCGCAAATCTGCCGGCGGCTCTGGACGGTGCGATTTGTAATCGGCGTAGAACTCGTTACGGAACGACTGCGAGGAATGATCAAAAATCACCGCAAGATGGGTTGGCTTTTTATCGCCGCGTTCTTCGCTCAACAACTTCCAAAGCATGTTACAGAAGCCTTGGACGGCACCTACGGGCAGGCCATCGCTTTTGCGCGTCAGTGGCGGCAGAGCATGGTAAGCGCGAAAGATAAACCCCGAACCATCGATCAAATAGAGGTGGTCACCGGGCTTGATGCTGTGTGATTTTGGCAGATTTTCCAACATGCGACGCATTATGCCACTCAGCATTGGGCTTCGCCAGTGCTGTAGGCAGTTTTGCCCAAGCGGGGCGTTTAAACAAGAATGACAAGCTTGTGTGACGTGTGGCCCAGAACAGCAGGAGTGGGCCAATAACACCTGCAGCAGTTGTCAAGCCTGCGATGAGCGAGAGGCCGAACTGCGGTGTATAGCGCAGCAACAGTGCTCGTGCTGTTGCCATGAACAAGAAGAACGCGAGATAGATGACAATGGAATTTTCACCGCAATAGCGCAGTGCCGCCGCGAATTTGAATTTCGATAGCAACACGCCGGAAGCGATAACCGCGCCCGCGCCCACAAAGCCCATGGCAAGGCTGATGCCCGGTTGCACCGACAATCCGCTTTGAACCATGATGAAATTTGCAAGGCCCCAAACCAGCAGACCCGCTAAAATTTGTGCCGCTGATTTG
>JAYVCU010000264.1:0-2757 GCA_043749835.1 Hyphomicrobiales bacterium | reverse complement strand
GGCGCACTGATGGCATGGGGTTTTCACTCAACACTTGCGGCCATATTGCTTATTGCATCATTGATGGTGAATGGCAGTTTGGCCCTGCCAGCTGCTTTGCCATTTATGCTTGGCATTAACTGCGGCGGTGGCATGCCTGCCTATCTGGCGTCTCTTGGCCTGGCGCCAGAAGCACGGCGTTTGCCTTTAGCTAATCTGTTTGTACGAGCAAGTTTGGCAATTATAGTGCTGGGGTTTCCGCATTATCTAACCCCCCTGTTGCCGGAGGCACCTGCAAATCCCTTGCATTGGGTACTGGGTTTCCACGTGGCTTTTAATTTTGCCGTTGTCATCTTGTTTTTGCCATTGGTAAATGGTGTTGCACGACTTGCGCGCCAATTGGTTCGGGATTCACCAACCCCAGAAGATCCGCTGCGCCGGCCACGCTATCTTGATCTAACGGTTATTTCATCGCCTGCCCTGGCCCTTACCAATGCAAATATAGAACTTGCCCGCATGGGTGAGATACTCGACCGCATGTTTTACACTGCCCTTAAAGCAATGGCAGGCTCAAGCCTTGAAATGCTTAAACAACTGAAAGGCCATGACACACAGCTCAACAGCTATCAACAGGCCATACAAGGCTATGTAAATGATGTTTCGCAGGGCAATTTAACTGCGGACGATGCCAGACGTGCCCTTGAAATAACACTTTATGCCTCAAACCTCGAACATGCTGGAGACATCATTCAGCTTAACTTGAATGATCGCATTCGCGCCAAGATTAGAGAACACCTCGATTTCAGTGCCGACGAGCAATCTGCCTTAGCTGAACTATGTCTCATCATTCAAAATAACATTAAACTTGCCGCGTCTGTCATCACCTCACGCGATGTCTCAGCAGCCCAATATTTAATAGGGCAAAAGGATGAGTTTAGACAGTTAGAAAACAGAATGATGCAAACCCATTTCACTACGTCACTTGCCAATAAGGCAACAGCACTTCGGCAAAGTGCTTTGTTCATCGATCTGATCCGTGATTTGCACCGGATCAATTCCCATGTGGTGGCCGCAGGTTATCCGATTGTCGATGCTGCAGGTTTGTTGCACTCTTCGCGTTTGCGCAAAATTGGCCTTCCACCATGACGGGCGCACTTCAAGGCCTGCGCGTGCTTGATCTTACACGGGTTCTCGCTGGCCCTTGGGCCACGCAGATGCTGGCGGATTTTGGTGCTGAAGTAATCAAGATTGAGAAGCCCGGCGAAGGCGACGACACGCGTGGATGGGGGCCACCGTTTGTTAAAAATCGTGACGGCACAGACGGCGACGCCGCCTATTTTCATTCCGCCAATCGCGGTAAGAAATCGGTTTGCATTGACATCGCCAGGCCTGAAGGTTCCCATCTTATCAAACAGTTGGCAATAAAATCAGATATTCTGGTGGAGAATTTCAAAGTCGGTGGGCTGGCTAAATATGGCTTGGACTATGAAAGCTTGTCCAAACTAAACCCGCGCCTGATCTATTGCTCCATCACCGGCTTTGGCCAGACTGGCCCTTATGCGGGCCGCGCTGGTTATGATTTTATGATTCAAGGCATGGCGGGCGTCATGTCTATCACCGGAGAGCCGGGTGGTGAGCCGATGAAAATGGGAGTGGCATTTTCAGATGTGTTCGCTGGCCTCCACGCCATGATCGGCATTCAGGCGGCACTTTATGCGCGTGAGAAGTCTGGCCATGGCCAGCACATCGATATCTCACTTCTGGATTCGCAAGTTTCCGTTTTGGCCAATCAGGCACTTAATTATCTGGTCAGTGGCAAAGTGCCGACGCGCCTTGGCAATGAACACCCCAACATTGTGCCCTATCAAACGTTTGAAACGGTGGATGGCAATATCATCATCGCCGCAGGCAATGATCGTCAGTATGCGAAGTTTTGCCGCATTATTGGTGCGGCGCACTTGGGTGAAGATACACGTTACAAAACGAATCGCGGGCGTGTTGAACACCGGACTGAGCTTATTCCAGCGCTGCGGCCCTTTTTGAAAATGCGCACCACGGCGCAGTGGGTTGAAGCCTTTGAGGCAGATGCCGTGCCATGTGGGCCCATCAACACTCTTGATCAGGTATTCGAAGACCCACAAGTAAAAGCACGTGGTTTGCGATTGGATTTGCCGCAAGCTGGCGGCAACGCTGTGCCTTCTGTTGCTAATCCCATCCTGTTTAGCAAAACACCAAATCGTTATACGACAGCCTCGCCGCTTTTGGGCCATGACACCAATAATGTTTTGGCTGACGTATTGAAATTGGATTCGGCTGTACTTGATCTACTTGCGAAACAAAAAATTATTGGATGAAATCATGTCCAAAACGATAGCAGCTAAAGATGCCAAACTCGCCAGGCCGATGGCTTAGAAATGCGTTGTCAAAGCCGTAAGCCACACAGGCGAAATTTCAACAAGGGCGGCTTCCAACAGTTTGTCTTGGTCAGACAGGATCAACACGCCAGTCACGATAAAAAATGCACCAAGGGCAGATTTCATCATCACGCCGGAGGATAGAATGCGCCCGCGCCAGCGCAACAGGACTTCACGCGACAGCAAACCTAAAATAATCAGCGACGCGGCAACACCAAAACCGAAGCTGGCCATGGTCAGGGACACTTCGCCGATGTTCTGGCCTTGGGCAGCAAGAAGTGAAGCAGCCCCGAGCGTTGGCCCTACACACGGGCTCCACACAGCACCGAGCAGCAAACCAATGCCAAATTGTCCGCCAGCTGCC
>JAYVCU010000263.1:0-9446 GCA_043749835.1 Hyphomicrobiales bacterium | reverse complement strand
GGGTAAAACGTGAAGTCTTGCCGCTGTCGTCACAATATGGCACACCGCGCCACTATGGATACGATTTGTAAAACACCAAAGCCACTAATTCTCGCAACCGCTTTGCTTTTGGCAGCCTGCTCACAAGGCCCGAACGGTGTGCGCATTGTTAATGGCGGAACCTCAGCCATTCCCGCCAAGCAAGCCGCCGCCATCCGCAATTTTTCCGCAAGTGAAGTGGGCCCCGCTGTGACTGGAAAAACGTTCCAGTTCACGCGCACCGGCGCCTCAGGCTTCGTCACATATAATGCCGATGGAACCCTCAGCGTAACCGATGACCAAAAAGGCCCATCAGTGGGCAAGTGGAGCACCAGTACCGGCCAATACTGTGAAACCTATGTTGCAACCCAGCCCATGGAATGCGGCGTCTTTAAATTCACGGGAGACGCCTATTTCGCTGCAAATTCCAGGCTGGTGGAGATGAAGGTTTAAAATTTTACCTACCATCATCTCCGCGCACGCGAGTCCGCCGAATCCATCTTTCGACACGCACGCGTATGTAAAGTGCTGGTTTGCGGGCGGGTATTCCTAATCGCAATAAAAAACGGGCCACAAACTGCGGCCCGTCTGCATCAAATGTGCCGCACTTAAGTGCGTGGCAGATGGCCTTGAGGTGTAAGCTTATCCACCAACTGTGGCAGCACAGCTGAAAGCTGAGTCAATATTTGGTCAGCAGATAAGCCCGTTGAGGCCGAAATTTTATTCACCAAATCCGGCCCTAAAACCTGTGACAGTTGTCCACCGCTAATGGGAAGATTAGTGCCCGTGCCAACCCAGCTATTGGCAATGTCACCTACGCCGCCGCTTTGCATATGTGTAACCAGCCCGCCAAGTGCCCCTGCAAGACCCCCAGGAATTGCTTGCGCAGAAGCGGCAGCAGGCGCAGTGCCGCCCGTTAGACCCTTGGCAAAATCCGCTATCTTGTCACGATTTTGCCAGCCGGCAACGGCAGCAAGGCCCAGAAGAGCGGTGAGTGAGGGCATGTTATTGGCCATGGGTAATTCCTTTCCAAATGGTGCGCCTATGTAAGAACTACTTTCACCTTTTTCAAGGTGCCGATAGTTGCGAATAAGTGAAATGCAGTGTTATAGTGCTAAAGGCCAGATTCGGCCCAAAACAGAGGGACACTTCGTATGGGTATTATAAGCACAATTATCTGCGGTGCCATCATCGGCATTATTGCCAAGTTTCTTATGCCAGGCAACAATGAGCCACAAGGCTTCATTCTCACAGTCATTCTCGGCATCATCGGCGCTTTTGTTGGCGGCCTTCTGCCCTTGGGCGGAGACAATGGCGGCGCGCTGTGGTGGATTCAGTCCATCGTTGGCGCCATGATCGTCTTGGTGATCTATCACTTCGTCACGCGCAGCAAAACTGCATAACACCCAAAAGCCCCAGCACCAGCTGGGGCTTTTATCTAAGAAACGGATTGTTCAGCCGCTCAATACCAATACGGCTGGCATTGCCATGGCCGGGTAAAAACTCAACATCATCACCTAGGGCTAAAACCTTATTTTTGATCGAGGCCATCAGAACCTCATGGGAACCACCAGGTAAATCCGTGCGGCCCACCGAATTTTGAAACAGCACATCACCCATTAAGGCAAACCGGTTTTCTGCGTTGAACAAAACAATGGACCCCGGCGAATGGCCCGGCGTTTCTAAAACAGAAAATGTCAGGCCCCCAACCTCAACCACATCGCCCTCTTTTAACCATTGATCCGGTGTCACACTTTTGGCACCCGGCATACCAAACAAATGCCCACGCGACGGGATATTATCCAGCACCGGTTTATCAGCAACAGCCGGGCCAATCACTTTCACATTTAACTTGGCAGCCAAATCGGCCGCCCCTCCGGCATGATCAATATGGCCGTGAGTGAGCAGAATTTTCTCAATTGTAACACCCGATTGCTTAATCGCATCTTCAATGCGCTCCAAATCCCCGCCGGGGTCAACCACAGCCCCTCGTTTAGTCTCCTCATCAAAAATGATGGAACAATTTTGCTGAAACGGGGTGACGGGAATAACCAGAATTTTGAACTTAGCCATAAAGTTGAGATAGGTGCCTTAGTCGAAAAGGTCAAACCCACTTTGCGTCAGCGCCCGGCTTCGGCTATCTCAACCCCATGCAAAACCTCACGACCATCCGCGATATCCTGCGCTATGCGGTTACATCCTTTAGCAAATCGGGCCTCGCCCACGGTCACGGCGCAAGCAATGCGGTTGATGAAGCAGCCTTCCTCATTCTCGAATTTTTGAAACTGCCGGTGGATGATATTAACCCTTGGGCCGATGCCCGCCTCACTATAGCAGAACGTGATGCACTTCTGGCCCTGATTGACAAGCGCATCACCACGCGCCAACCAGCGGCCTATCTCGTCAACCGCGTTTATATGCAAGGCATACCGTTTTATGTGGATGAACGCGTAATCGTTCCACGTTCATATATTGGCGAGATGATGGCCAAGGGCCTGTTGACTGATCTTGAGGTGGATTTTAATGGCGCGCTTTCTGCGCTTGATCTGTGCACCGGCTCAGGCTGCCTTGCTATTCTGGCCGCGTCACAGTTTCCCAACGCGCAGATCCACGCCGTTGATCTATCAGCCGATGCGCTGGACGTTGCAAAAATAAATCTGAAAGAACACGCGCTGGAAACCCGCATCATCCTGCACCAGGGCAACCTCTTTGCGCCGCTCGGTACAATGAAATTTGATTTCATCCTTACCAATCCACCTTACGTGGCGCGTGCCGACGTGGAAGCTTTCCCGCCCGAATATAAAGCCGAACCGCAAATGGCACATCTGGGCGGCGAAGATGGCTTTGATCTCGTGCGTCAAATTTTGCGCGATGCGCCAAAACATTTAATGAAAGGCGGCGGCCTGCTGTGTGAAGTTGGAACAGGCGGCGCAATACTTGAAGCCGAGTTTCCCCAATTAAATTTCCTCTGGCTCGACAGCGAACAATCCGAAGGCGAAGTTTTCTTCCTCAAATTTTAACCTACCCGCCGAAATCGCCATTCTCGCGTTCAAGCAGGCATTTACGACGGCAGTGAACACCAGCCAGCCATAGTCTGTAGTGAAAAATCACAGTGAGACTGTAAAATAAGCGCGCGTTTCATAGCAGCTGCAGCAAAACCGCTTGGGTCCCACGCCCGCGCATATCATCTTCCGTGGCGAACGAAATTTTCATGCCATCGTTCAAATGCGGCATTCCGGCGCGCTGAACCGCAGACACGTGCACAAACACATCCTTGCCGCCGCCTTCTGGCGATATAAAACCAAAGCCCTTGTCTTTGTTGAAAAACTTAACCGTGCCAATCGCGCGAGGCTGTTGATAAAAACTGTTCATGCCTTGTTTATAACGCGTTGCGCCACAGCATCAAGCTTTGCCATCAACGCTGCATCGCGCTTTTCCGGCGCTGTCATGATCGCAAAATCCAAGGCGTGATCAGAGCCTGCTGCACAAGCAGCATGATGCTTGGGCATAAGCAAAGCCAGCCGCATGACAAAGCGCTGGGCCTGTTCCACATTGGCTTTCATCACCTTGATAACCTGCGCCACATCCACCGCGTCATGGTGCGGATGCCAGGCATCAAAATCCGTCACCATGGCAACATGGCAATAAGCCATTTCAGCCTCTCTCGCCAACTTGGCTTCGGGCATGGCCGTCATGCCAATCAAATCCGCCCCCCAGGACCTGTGCAATTCAGACTCGGCACGCGTTGAAAATTGCGGCCCCTCCATTACCACCAAAGTGCCGCCCGCCTTATGCGCAATGCCTTCATGCTCCAGCGCAGTGATCGCCAGTTTCTCTAAGTTCAGCGACGTGGGTTCCCCAAATGGCACATGCGCCACACAGCCGGTGCCGAAAAATGAACTCTCGCGTTTAAACGTCTTGTCGATGAATTGGTCTGGCAACACAAATGTGCCTGGCGGCAAATCTTCACGAAGCGAACCAACCGCAGAAAGCGAAAATAAATCCGTCACCCCACAGCGCTTCAGCACATCAATATTGGCGCGGTAGTTAATCGTGGAAGGCGAATACACATGCCCACGTCCATGGCGCGGCAGAAACACCACGGGTAATCCGGCCATCACACCTTGGCGCACCTCATCGGAAGGCTCACCCCACGGCGAATCCACGCGCCGCCACTGTGCGGCCTCAACCTCAATATCATAAACGCCAGAGCCGCCAATAATGCCAAGGATGGTTTGGGTCATTTCACGTCTTTACTTGATCGTCATTCCCACGTCCGCGAGAATGACGAGTGCGACCAACTAATGAACCGCAGCCCAAATCTTCCGCTTAACCGCAAACAGCAAACCAGCTAAAATCACCAGATAGATCAGAACTTCAAAACCGGTCTGCTTGCGCTCTTCCATCTTGGGCTCCGCCGTCCACGCCAAAAATGCTGAAACATCCTTGGCCATTTGGTCAACAGTGGGCTTGGTTTCATCATCATATTGCACCTGACCATCGCCAGTCAGCGGTGGCGGCATGGAGATCCAAACACCATTTACAAAATAAGGATTATAATACTTGCCCTCAACGGCCGCTAAATCTTTGGGCGGATCTTCATACCCCGTAAGCAACGAGTAAACATATTGCGGGCCACCCACATTGTTCAACAGTTGGTTGAACGTGCCGTGCCAGCCTTCGCGGGCCTTGGTAATCAAGCTTAAATCGGGTGGCACCGCACCAAAGCCAGCAATTGTTGCAGCCGCAGGAGCTGGGAAATAATCCGACGCCATTCCACCGCGTTCTTTGGTTTCGCCCTTATCATCAGTTTCGTTCACTTTGTAAGCGGCGGCCAAAGTCTTCACTTGTGCGTCACTAAAGCCTGGCCCGCCACGATCTGCTAAATTGCGGAACGCCACAAATTTCATCGAATGGCAGTTTGAACAAACTTCTTTGTAAACCTTATAGCCCCGTTGCAGCTGTGCCTTGTCGAACTTGCCGAAAGGCCCCTCAAACGAAAAACCAATCGGCTTGGCGCTCTTTTCAGCTTCGCCGTGGGCAAGGCCTGCACAACCAACAAACGCTGTGGCAGCAATCAGGATTGAGATACATCTATTCATCATTTTCTCCGATCACTCAGCCGCTTGCATGTGGCTATGCGACAAAACATCTTCGCTGATCGACCGCGGCAATGCTTTGGGCTGTTCTAACAAACCCATCAAAGGCAGAATGACGATGAAATGCGTGAAGTAATACACCGTCAGAATTTGCCCCCACATCACATAAGACCCTTCTGGCGGTTTGGAACCAATAAAGCCCAGCGCCACGCACACCACTGCAAACACCCAATACTCTAACTTGAACACCGGGCGATACTTGCCAGAGCGCACGCGGCTGGTATCCAGCCATGGCAGGAACAGTAGAATGAGGATCGACGAGAACATCGCAATCACCCCAAACAGCTTATTGGGGATCGACCGCAAAATCGCATAGAACGGCAGATAATACCATTCCGGTTTAATATGCGCCGGCGTTGAAAGTGGATTGGCCTGCACATAGTTCACGGCATCGCCCATATAGTTGGGGCCATAAAAAACAAACAGAGCATAAAATATAAAGAACACCACAATCGCAAACCCATCCTTCAATGTGTAATAAGGATGAAACGGAATCGTATCCTTGTCGCTTTTCACTGAAATGCCAGTGGGGTTGTTATTGCCCACCACATGCAAGGCCCAGATGTGCAGAAAAACAATGCCAGCCAGCACGAATGGCAACAAATAATGCAGCGAGAAGAAGCGGTTCAACGTCGGGTTATCAACCGAATAACCGCCCCACAACCACGTGGTAATATTTGGGCCAACAAAAGGAATGGCGGAAAATAAGTTGGTGATGACCTTGGCACCCCAAAAACTCATCTGCCCCCAAGGCAAAACATAACCCATAAAAGCAGTGGCCATCATCACCAGATAGATGATCACCCCAATCATCCACAGCACTTCGCGCGGCGCCTTATAGCTGCCGTAATACATGCCGCGAAACATATGAATGTAAACCGCAATGAAGAACATGGATGCGCCGTTCATATGCAGATAGCGCAGCATCCAACCATAATTCACATCGCGCATAATGTGCTCAACCGAAGCAAAGGCCATATCAACATGCGCCGTATAATGCATCGCCAGCACAATGCCGGTGATGATCTGCACCACCAGCATCACCGCTAATATGCCACCGAACGTGTACCAATAGTTCAGGTTCTTGGGAGTGGGGAAATCCAGCGCGTGATCTTTGGCAAATGCCACAATGGGTAAACGCTCATGGAACCATTTTCCAACAGCGCTGGTCGGTTGATATTTTGAAAGTCCACTCATGTTTTTCGCGTCCACTTAACCAATCTGAATTTTTGTGTCGGAGAGATATTTGTAAGGCGGCACCGGCAAGTTTTCCGGTGCCGGGCCTTTCCTGATGCGGCCTGCCGTATCATATTGCGAACCATGGCACGGGCAAAACCATCCACCGGTTTTTGTGTTACCTTGAACCACAGCAAACTCACCGGCATTGCCCAGCGGCACACAGCCCAAATGCGTACACACCGCCATCATCACCAGGAAATTTTCTTTGCCACCAACCACGCGGTTTTCGTCAGAAGCCGCTTCACCATCTTTGGCATTATCGTTGCGCGCGATAGGGTCTTTCAAATCTTCCATCTTCACGGCCTTGGCCGCGTCAATCTCGGCTTTGGTGCGGTGGCGCACAAACACCGGGTTGCCGCGCCATTTCAAAATCACTTCCTGGCCTTCAGCAATAGGAGCTAAATCAACCTCAATGGAAGCCATCGCCAAAACTGCGGCGTCTGGGTTCATCTGGTTTATCAGTGGCCAAAGCACCAAGGCCCCGCCCACACCCGCCACAGCGCCTGTGGCAATCATCAAAAAGTCGCGTCGGTTGACATTATCATGTGCCATATCAGCCACTTATCTTAACCCCCATATAAACGGAGCCAGTCGCCCCAAATCGCCACGCGTTTTGACATTACGGTCGAAAAAAGTCTAGCCAGAAGGATGTCGCAGCCCACGGGCACATTGCCGCTGGCAAAATTCTTACGACCGTCATTTCCACGAGGCGGGAATCCACCTTTCCGCCTTCGCAGGAATGACGAATCTAATGGGATTGGAATGAAATCGTTTTGCAGTAAACCCCATAAATGCCTCTCGAAATCGCCCTTTATCAGCCAGACATCGCCCCCAACGCGGCCACCATCGGCAGGCTCTGCGCCTGCTTTGGCTTAAAACTCATCATCATCGAACCAGCAGGATTTGCTTTCACTGATCGCAGTTTCCGCCGTGCCGGCATGGATTACCTTGAACACCTTGTGTTGGAACGCGCCGCCAGCTGGCAGGCCTTTCACGTTGCCAATCAGCACCGCCGCATCGTGCTGCTCTCCACCAAGGCTGCAACGCCCTATATAGATTTTAAGTTTGAACCAGATGATATCTTAATGCTGGGCCGAGAATCCGCAGGCGTTCCAGCTGCGGTTTACCAAGCCCTGCCCCACCGCATCCGTATTCCCATGCGCCAGGGCCTGCGCTCACTCAATGTCGCTACAGCCGCCAGCCTGGTTGCGGGTGAGGCTTTGCGCCAGCTGGGCCATTTCAACACGCTGATGTGAAACCGCAGACAGCGGATTTTTTTGCGCAAACCGTCATTTTTTTGTAACACCTGATTCATGAAGGCAGCAACCGAACACTTAAAACAAACATCTGAAGCGTGGTTTCATGCTTTGCGTGATGGCATTATCACTGAGTTAGAGCATCTGGAAAGCGGCTTCTCAGATTCGCATTTTGTGAAAACCCCGTGGTTAAGGCCAGATGATGGCGGTGGCGGTATGTTGTCTATGCTGCATGGTGAGCTGTTTGAAAAAGCCGGCGTGCACTGCTCCACCGTCCATGGTGAATTCTCACCGGAGTTTGCCGCTCACATGCCAGGCGCTGCCGATGATCCACGTTTTTGGGCGTCTGGCATATCGGTGATCGTTCACCCTAAAAATCCTAATGTGCCAACGGTTCACATGAATACCCGCATGGTCTGCACTACACAAAACTGGTACGGCGGCGGCGCTGATCTTACACCAATGTTAAATCGCAGACGCAGCCAGTCGGATGCTGATGCACAGACGTTTCACGCAGCAATGAAAGCCGCCTGTGAAGGCCACCTGGTGGCCGACTATCCGCGCTATAAAAAATGGTGTGATGAGTATTTTTATTTGCCGCACCGCAAAGAACCCCGTGGCATCGGTGGTATCTTTTTCGATAATCTGCACTCTGGTGATGACCAGTCAGATCTGGAATTCGTGCAGGATGTCGGCAAAGCGTTCATCGCCGCCTACAGCCACATCGTCACCGCCAATATGAAAAAACATTGGACAGAAGAAGACCGCGAAGAACAACTGGTGCGCCGTGGCCGCTATGTCGAATTCAACTTGCTCTATGATCGCGGCACGATCTTTGGGCTGAAGACGGGCGGCAATGTCGAAAGTATCCTCTCGTCACTCCCCCCAGAAGTAAAGTGGCCGTAAGGCCGCACTTATCCACAATTCCGCCCACAAATTTTCCCGCCCGCTCCTCGCCGCTGTTATCCGCAATATAGGTATAAAGTTCGTCGAGTTGACCTTTGGCGCGTGGCGTACTCACCGGAAGCAACTTTCGCTTTCAGCATGGCCGCCATATCATGGGGCAGTGTAACACTAATGGGTTGCGTGGTGCGCATTGAAGTATCTCCTTGTCGGCAGCATAATACTAATTTGTATGATTTAATCATACACATTTTAAATTCGCCAACTGAAAGGTTGCCCGTAGAACGGCACACCATTATAAGATGGCATGGATCTCCGCTCAGGCTTTGACATCAAACGCTACATCCGCACCATTCCGGATTATCCCAAACCCGGTATCACGTTCCGCGACATCACCACACTTTTGTCAAACATGCACGCCTTCCGCGCAGCCGTCGATGAACTGGCCTGGCCCTTTCTCAATGGCCGGTGTGACTATGTTGCCGGGATCGAAGCGCGTGGCTTTATTCTGGGCGGTGCTGTCGCTCACACACTGGGCCGCGGCTTCATCCCCATCCGTAAAAAAGGAAAATTGCCCGCCCGTGTGATCGGCCAGGAATACACCTTGGAATACGGCGTCGACACCATCGAAATCCACGCTGACGCCATCGCCAAGGGTGACCGCATTTTACTGATTGATGACTTGATTGCCACTGGCGGAACCGCAGGTGCCGCCATAGACCTCATCCGCAAATCCGGCGGCGAAGTCGTGGCCGCGGCTTTTGTAATTGATTTACCGGAACTGGGCGGTGCCGAAAAACTCCGCACCAAAGGTGTGAAGGTGCACACGCTCGTGGGCTTTGACGGGCATTAAATAAATACGTCGATACTA
>JAYVCU010000262.1:0-20087 GCA_043749835.1 Hyphomicrobiales bacterium | reverse complement strand
TAATCAATTGAAGGCTCAAAGGAGGCAGGTGTGGCCCCTCCTGTGATATCATTGGCTAATTCATCCAGTGTGAAACCCACTGCCAGTTTGGCAGCGATCTTGGCAATGGGAAAACCCGTAGCTTTTGATGCCAGCGCTGAAGAGCGAGATACGCGCGGGTTCATCTCAATCACGACCAAGCGGCCATCAGCGGGGTTCACGCCGAACTGCACATTAGAGCCGCCAGTTTCAATGCCGATTTCGCGCAGCACGGCAATTGAGGCGTTACGCATGATTTGATATTCTTTGTCGGTAAGTGTGAGGGCGGGGGCCACAGTGATCGAGTCACCGGTGTGCACGCCCATTGGATCAATGTTTTCGATAGAGCAGACAATGATGCAGTTATCCGCCGTGTCGCGCACCACTTCCATCTCATATTCTTTCCAACCCAGCACAGACTCTTCGATCAACACTTCAGCGGTCGGCGATGCGTCGAGGCCACTTTCCACAATGTCGAAAAATTCTTCGCGGTTGTACGCAATTCCGCCGCCTGTGCCACCCAATGTGAATGACGGGCGGATGATGCAAGGCAAGCCCACATCGAGCATGGCCTCAAAAGCTTCGACCATGGCACGGCTGCGGTAGTTCTTCTGACGATCAGCTTCACCTTCAGCCCATAAGCGTTCGAAGATTTCTTTGTCAGCACTGGCTTCGCGCCGGATGGCATAGGCTTGCTTGTCAGCGTCTTTGGCAACCGAGGCATTGGCCAAACGTGACCTTGGTGTTTCAAGGCCGATGCGCTTCATGGCCTCGCGGAATAATTCGCGGTCTTCTGCCATGTCGATGGCTTCGGCTTTGGCACCGATCAGCTCCACACCAAATTTTTCCAGCACGCCCATCTTATTAAGCGAGAGGGCGGTATTTAAAGCCGTCTGACCACCCATGGTTGGCAGAATGGCGTCGGGACGTTCTTTCTCAATAATTTTCGCCACAACTTCAGGGGTGATCGGCTCGATATATGTAGCGTCAGCCAAGTCCGGATCAGTCATGATTGTGGCTGGATTAGAGTTGACCAAAATGACGCGGTAACCTTCGGCCTTCAGCGCCTTGCAGGCTTGGGTTCCGGAATAATCAAACTCACAGGCCTGGCCGATAATGATTGGCCCCGCCCCGATAATGAGGATGGACTTGATGTCAGTTCTTTTTGGCATGCGGAGCGAAACCCTGATTTGAGCTTGCCTACACAAAGCATGGACAGATTCCAAGAGTAACTTTCCGCATGGCATTCAGAGCGGGAAAGCCTCATTAAAGCCGTCAAAACAACAGCGGCACGACCAAGCCGAGAGAGGGGGCTTTACCGGCCCAATCGCGCCACTGTATTCGCTGTCCAATGAGAGCGAATTCTATGCCCGGTTAAAGCTGGGTTTTGTAAGCAACGCTGAAACCCGCGTCGTAGTGATGTGGCTTGGGGTGGTTGCCAGCAAAGGCACCTGCCGATAGGAAAACGACCGTTAGAAGCAGTGTCATCAAAGTGGTTTTCATCTTGTCCTCCTTCGTCTCAAGCGTTGAACTTGAGATGACATTGGCAGGCTGTTTTGGAACCTGTGCTGAATAACGCGTTCATCTGGGGTTTAGTTTCAGATATTTTGGAGTTGCCAAAAGAAAAACCCTGGCGGGAAGCGCCAGGGTTTTCGAACTCCAAAAAAATGATCTCTTGCAGGGGATCTCTTTGGGTTTGGGCACTCAGTTTTGCGGGGTGTCGGAACAATCTTCCACTGCGCATTTTTGCAGGATGAGGGGCTGGGCTGGTTCAGCCAGAGCCATTCTGGCATCTTCGCCAAAGTAAACAACCTGGTCGATGTGCACGCGATCAGTGTCAGGCTGCACATGAGCCAAAGCTGCTGTACTGCCAATTAAAAGGCCGAGACATAGTGCATAACGGATCATTTTGGTGGTCTCTCTCATTGCTGTTGCGAGAGCTTTAGAAAACCTTACCGTAACCATTGCTGAACCTATCGTTCATCTGCCGTTTATCTGAGTTGATGCAACCCGTTATGGAGATAGATTGTGTTCAGGCCTTTTCGAAAATAGGTCAAAATAGAGGGATTGTTGTGAAAATTGCGGGTTCGCAGTGGCGTTGGGCGGGCTTATTTTATATTGTCGACTAACCGTGCGTGGCATTTGCATCATAATGCCGTTTGAAGTTGGCTGGGAGACTAGGATTCGAACCTAGACTAGCGGAGTCAGAATCCGCGATCCTACCGTTAGACGATCTCCCAATCAGCAGTGGCCGTTCAATAGCCTTGTCACCCATAACCCGCAACCCTAAAATCAGGTACGGAATTGCTTGATGAGGTTGGCAAGGCTGGGTTGTGCGTCTTCTGGTGGGGGCGGAGTTGGCGGGTGTGGCTCCAACAGTTGTGGTGTTAAGCTAAAACTCTCGCGGCGCAGGGACGGGCGCGGTGCGGCTGCTGATGCGGCAAGCCCCATGTGTATCGGTGGAACCACAGGACTGATAGGTGGTGCAGGTGTGGGCTCACCTGCAGCTGCTGGCGGCACATCATCAATTGAGTAGCTTGCACTATCGGGGTTATAGGTTTGTGCACGCCAGCGGCTAACCACTTCCAGCAGAAACGCGTCATCGGGCAAATCTTTGGCCCAGTTCTTGGTGAAAGACGAGGTGTTGGAACGCGGCAACTCATTGGCTGGCAGAAGGTCAAATTTTATGCGGGTGGGCAGGGCCACACCTTCCCCAAAGGTTACAGCTTCGCCAGCACCCATGGTGGGCATGAAGTCCAGCAAGCTGGCAGCCGCATCCGAAATACCAGCGCGTAAAATTTCCTGGTCGCGTTCATTGGTCAAACGCATCGAGAAAATGGTGTTGCACTGCGATAGAATGGTGGGGTCAAGCTCGGCGGGGCGCTGGCTGACGATGCACAGTGACACGCCATATTTACGACCCTCTTTGGCGATGCGCGATATGGCGCGTTTGGTGGGCTCAAAGCCTAAGGATTTGTCGTTGGGGACGTAACGATGGGCCTCTTCACATACGAAGGTGAGGGGCACTTTTCCGGCACTCCACACACCAAAGTCAAAAGCCAGGCGGGCCAAAACCGAAACTGTAACGTTGACGATTTCGGACGGCAGGCCGCCCAATTCAAGAATAGCGATGGGTTTGCCATTGACCGGAATGCGGAACAGGCGGGCCAGTACTTGCGCCATATTGTCTTGCACGGTGAGGCTGCCAAACATGAAGGCATAACGCGGATCGCGGCTGACAGCTTCCAAGCGGGCCTTCAGGCGTTTGTAGGGCGCAAGTTCGCCGCGTAACTCCAACTTACCAATATATTCTTCCAATACGCCGATAATATCCGACGTGCGGTAGGGGATGGGCGTATCCACACCGATGTTATTATCAACAGCATCGCGCTGGCGCATGCCATTTTTATCGCGGCGCTGATTGCCCATATAGCGTGCCTTGGCGATGGGAATGACTTCGCGCAGAATTTCAATATCGGTTTCGCGCCCGGCTTGCTGACCAATTAGAATTTCTATGGCTTCGTCGAAGTTTAAAAGCCAGAACGGCAAAGCCATGTTATCAGGGGTGATGATTTCAGAAATGCCTTTGAATGATTGCGCATATTCGCGGTGAACGTCCAGAAGCAAGATGTGGGCCTGTGGATTTTTCTCCAGAATACGCCGTAAAATCAGCGCGACGGTGCATGATTTGCCAGTGCCCGTTGTGCCCAAAATAGCAAAGTGCTTTCCCAGCATTTCATCAATCTTGATCATGGCGGGAATGGTGGGGTCTTGTTGGATATGACCCACGCGCACGGCTGATTCAGTATCGCAGGCATAGGCCAGCGCCAATTCCGAGCGGTCTGCTTTGAAAACGGTATCGCCCAGCGAAGGATAAGATGAAATACCCCGGCGGAAACTGGCTTTGCTGCCATCAGCGCGGCGCGGCAGTTCGCCGATGAATTCGACTTCAACAATGCGTAATTCTTTTTCGCCCGGCGTGTTTGATGGCACAGGAGAGCTGAGTGCAGAAATCAGCGCCAAGGTGATCGAGGTTTTTGCTTCAACCTTTAACAAGGTACCAATTTCAGCGCCGCGCTTGTTGCTGTCATACACCAGATCATGGGCGTCCAGTAAGATTACGGCTTTCGAACCTGTCACCGCAACAATGCGTCCAATGCGTTCAGAGGGGCTGAAAGCAACTGCTGGTGGAGGTGTATTTTGGTTTATTAAAGATGCTGGACTTGGCATTTTTTTGCTCTGATCAATGTGGAATGTGGGGGGCGGATGAAAGATTTGTGCCGGTGGCAAGAGGGATGGTGAAACTCACTCGCGTGCCTGCACCTTTGGTGGAATCCACACTCAGTTCGCCGCCGTGGAGTTGGGCGAGGGCATGGGCAATCGGCAATCCAAGGCCCGTGCCTTCATGGCGTTTGCTGAAGCCTGATTCAACCTGGCCGAAGGGGCGCATGGCCGTGGTAATTTCCTCTGCCGTCATGCCAATCCCAGAGTCTGTTATGCTGATTTGAACAGCACTTACATTATTGACAGCGGCATCCAACCGAACGCGGCCCCAATCCGGCGTAAACTTTACAGCGTTGCTGAGCAGGTTGATTAAAATTTGTTTCAAGCGCAGCGGGTCGGCTAAGAGGAGGGGCACTTTTTCGTCGATGTGCAACTCAATTGTAATATTTTTTTCTTTAGCTTTGGCATCGGTGATCAACAGGCACGGCTGAAGCACGCTGGCTAGATCAACGGGTTCGCGTTCAACTGTCAACTTGCCGGCTTGAATTTTAGACACATCCAGAATGGAATTAATCAGTGCCAGTAAATGTTCGGCGGCTTGTTGGATATAGCCAGCGTATTGCACAACTTTGACACCGTCCACCACGGTTTTGGTGGCCAGCATATCTGAAAAGCCGATGATGGCATTAAGGGGGGTGCGCAATTCGTGGCTCATATTGGCGATGAATTCAGATTTGGCTTTAGAGGCCAGTTCGGCGTCGACGCGGGCTGCATCCAGCGCCTGTGCCTGCTTTTGCATGCCAACACCCTGGCTTACGCCCTCGCCAAACTCCGCAATCAAGGAGCCTTCACCAAACCAAGATTTGCCAAAACTCCGCATTCGCTCGCGCTAGGCCCCCAACCAACCTGCTTTTCGGTCAAGAACCTCAATTCCCGGTTAACGGTAGGGGTATTGGTCATTCCAGAAGAATGGGTTTACCGGTGCCTCCAATCTGTTAAGGATAGCTCAACTCAATCGTTTGAGACGGGCCTGGCGTTGGTGAACGCAAAGCCCGTCAGAAAGTTACCATCATGGATGCCATGACCCGGCGCGGAAAACCGCCCAAGCGTCGTGCTCCAAACAGCGGCAATGGTTTTGCTGGGCCCTTTGTGGCCGGTGCCGGGCTTTCAGAGCCTTATGGCGCTTTGGATTTGGGCACGAATAACTGCCGCCTTTTGGTTGCCAGGCCTGATGGCCAGCGGCTGGACGTGGTGGATGCATTCTCGCGTATTGTGCGCTTGGGCGAAGGCTTAGGCTTGACCGGGCGGCTGAATGACGCCGCGATGGACCGCACCATTGAAGCTTTGCGGGTATGTTCCAACAAGCTCAAATGGCACGGCGTGGGCCCCAGGCGGCTGATCGCCACCGAAGCTTGCAGGCAGGCCGAAAATGGTGCGGATTTCATTGCGCGTGTGCGTGAGAACGTGGGGCTGGAACTCGAAATTATCGACCGCCAAACCGAAGCCAACCTGGCCGCCTCTGGTGCATCGCCGCTGATTGAAGAGGGTTCTCAATCGGCTGTTATTTTTGATATCGGCGGCGGCTCAACTGAAGTAATGTGGATGGAAGCCGATGGTGAGCGCCACCGCATCAAAGCGTGGATTTCGTTGGCAGCTGGTGTCGTAACTCTATCCGAGCGTCTTTGCGGCGGTGGCGATATTTCACTTGAAACCTTTATGGCAATGCGGGCCGATGTGCAGCGTTTGTTGAAACCTTTTGTCGATGAAGTTTTGCAATTTGCAAATCCCCCTGTGCCCAGTCATTTGCTTGGCACCAGCGGCACGGTTACAACCATCGCTGGGGTGCATATGGGGCTTCGGCATTATGACCGAGCCAAGGTGGACGGGTCTTGGCTGAGTAATGGCGAAGCTGCGGCTGTAACCAAGCGCCTTTTAAAAATGAGCCATGAGCAGCGCATTCAAAATGGTTGTATTGGGCGGGAGCGCGCCGATTTGGTTTTGGCGGGTTGCGCCATATTAGAAGAAATTAGAATAGCATTTCCAGCGCAGCGCATTCGCGTGGCAGACCGGGGTTTGCGTGAAGGAATTTTGATTCAGATGATGCAAGCGGACGGTGTGTGGGGGCAACGTTAATGGCAAGGCCAGGGCAGGGCACTAAGCCATCCAGCGGCAAGTTGAAGGTGCGAGTGAAAACCGGCAAGGGCCGCACCGTTGCGCAGAAAGTGTGGTTGGAGCGGCAGCTGAATGACCCTTACGTACATGAGGCCAAACGCCTGGGCTATCGCAGCCGCGCGGCATTTAAGCTGATTGAGATTGATGACAAGTATAAATTCCTGAAAGTGGGCGGCTGCGTTGTGGATTTGGGTGCGGCGCCCGGCGGCTGGAGCCAGATGGCGGCACTGCGGGTCAAGGCCGAAGAGGGCAAAGGCCGTGTGGTGGCAATTGATATGCACAGCATGGACCCCATTCCAGGTGTAACAATTTTTAAGAAAGATTTTTACGATGAGGACGCGCCAGAGGTTTTAATCGCGGCCCTTGGTGGAGAGAAAGCCGACTGCGTTTTGTCCGATATGGCGGCCCATGCCACTGGACACCGCCAGACCGACCATATCAACATCATCGCGCTGGCCGAGGCTGGCTATGATTTCGCGCGAACGATTTTAAAACCCGGCGGAACGTACCTCGCCAAAGTTTTGCGCGGCGGCACGGAGGGGCATTTGCTGACATTGATGAAGAAAGATTTTGTTTCGGTGAAGCATGTGAAACCGATGAGTTCACGCGATGGCTCGGCGGAATTGTTTGTGCTAGCGGTGGGGTTCAGGGGGTAGCTTTGAGAAAACTGATCACAACCTTCCGCAGATCAGCAAGTTCGCCATTTGCATAAATTGACCATAGAATTTCAGAATCTACACGGTGATACGCATGCCGAAGATGATTTCCAATATCACCCACGCGGGACCACGGTATTTGTGGTGCGCCAGCCTTCATGGCCTCCGGTATGGAGCGGGAAGCTTCGCTAAGTATTTCGAGAAACCGTTCGAAAGCTGCGCGAAGGACGCGGTCATTGCTGACATCGTCTAAAGATTTATTTTCCAACAGCCCCGTAATTTGATCGATCGCATCAACCATGTCCTGCAAGCGAAAACGAGTCCGGTCTATCATCAAAAAACTTCAACCACATCATTCCGGATTGAATTGGCAAAGCCGTGATCGAGGCTGCGTCGCATAAAAGCATTCGTTTCAAAGCCCGTCACTTTGCGCGCCATTTCTTCAATGCCCACAAGATCGAGAATTGAGAATTTGTATGCTGGATCAACATCCAACAAAATATCCAAATCGCTTGTTGGCTTCTCATCTCCGCGTGCACGGGATCCAAAAATCGCAATATGCAGCACACCCTCGCCCTCAAGAGATGGGCGAAGTGCTTTTAATTTCGAGATGATAACGTCACGGCTCATATGGTCACTATATCATAAACAGATAAAAAATTCAAAACGACTGTAATCACTCCCACTCAATGGTTCCCGGGGGTTTGCTGGTTACATCATAGACCACGCGGTTGATGCCTTTCACTTCATTGATGATGCGCGTGGCAGCGCGGCCCAGAAAAGCCATGTCGAAGGGGTAGAAATCCGCTGTCATGCCATCAACGGATGTGACCGCGCGCAAGGCCAGTACGCGCTCATAAGTTCGGCCGTCGCCCATCACGCCCACGGTGTGCACGGGCAACAAAATTGAGAAGGCTTGCCAGATTTTATTGTAAAGGCCAGCTTTGCGGATTTCATCGATATAGATCGCGTCGGCCTTTTGCAGAATGGTGAGCTTTTCACGCGTAACGCCGCCGGGCAGACGGATTGCCAGGCCGGGGCCAGGGAACGGATGGCGGCCTATAAATTCGGCTGGCAGACCAAGCTCTTGGCCGAGCTTTCTCACTTCATCTTTGAAAAGATTACGCAGCGGTTCCACCAGCTTCATGTTCATCCGGTCAGGCAGGCCGCCGACATTGTGATGGCTTTTGATTGTAACCGAAGGCCCGCCAGTGAAAGACACACTTTCAATGACATCAGGATAAAGCGTGCCTTGCGCCAGAAAATCCGCGCCGCCAATTTTCCTGGCCTCACGCTCAAACACATCGATGAACAGCCGGCCGATGGTTTTGCGCTTTTTTTCAGGGTCTTCTTCGCCTTCCAGCGCGGTGATGAATTCTTCACTGGCATCAACATGCACGAGCGGCAGATTATAGGCGTTGCGGAACATTTCGACCACTTGCGCGGCTTCGTTCAGACGCATCAAGCCGTGATCGACCAACACGCAGGTGAGTTGATCACCCACCGCCTCATGGATCAGTACAGCGGCGACCGACGAATCCACACCACCGGAAAGCCCGCATAGAACTTTGCCTTTGCCCACTTGTGCGCGGATTTTGGCGATGGCCTCGGCGCGGAAGGCCTTCATCGTCCAATCGGCTGAGCAGCCTGCGATGTTAATCACGAAGTTGCGGATGAGTTTGGCCCCATCGGGCGTGTGCACCACTTCGGGGTGGAACATGGTGGTATAAATCTTGCGCGCTTCATCCGTGGCGATGGCGAAGGGCGCGTTTTCAGAGGAGGCCTTGACGGTGAAGCCAGCGGGCAACTTGGTCACGCGGTCGCCATGGCTCATCCACACAGGGTAGCTCTGGCCCACATTCCAACAGCCGTCGAAGAGCGCGCTTTTTTCTGTGATGGTAATTTCAGCACGCCCAAATTCCGCCGCATGGCCACCTTCCACAACGCCGCCGAGTTGAAGGGCCGTGGTTTGCTGGCCATAGCAGATGGAGAGGATGGGCAGCTTCGAGTCAAAGATCACTTGTGGAGCGCGAGGTGAGCCATCTCGCGTCACCGAATCCGGCCCGCCCGAAAGGATTACGGCTTTTGGCTTCAAGCGGTGGAATGCCGTTTCGGCGGATTGGTAAGGGATCACCTCCGAATAGACACCCAATTCGCGCACTCGACGCGCAATGAGTTGGGTGACTTGCGAGCCAAAATCGATGATGAGAACGGTGGAATGGGCGGCGGTGTTTTCCATGGCGGGCGATTAAGGGAAAGCGGTCGGTGATGCAAGGTGCAGGCTTAGAGAGAGATGGCATATTTCTCGACCTGCGTCGCTACGGTCTTTCCAGCCACGTCACGGATTTAAGACTAACCCACCAACACATCCCAAATCAGTTTCACGTTCAGCACAATCACAATGGTGGCGGTGAGGGAGGCGATTGCTGTTAGCCATACGGGCGATACCAGTGCGCCCATTTTAGCTTTTGATGCGGTGAATTGGATGAGCGGGATGATCGCGAAGGGCAGTTGGAATGCCAGTATCACTTGGCTGAAGACCAGCAGGAATGCTGTGCCAGACGAGCCGTAATAGATCGTGACCAACACCGCAGGCAGGATGGCGATGCTGCGCGTAACGAGGCGGCGGGCCCAGGGGGCCATGCGGAAATTGATGAAGCCTTCCATCACTATTTGGCCAGCTAAAGTAGCGGTGACGGCGGAGTTCAGCCCGCAAGCAAGAAGTGCGACGGCGAAAAGTTTGGGCGCAAGGAGTGAGCCCAAGAGTGGTGCCAACATGCGCTGCGCGTCGCCAATTTCCACTACATCAATTTGGCCTGCCTTGTGAAAGGTGGCGGCTGCCAAGATCAAAATTGCAGCATTGACAAACAAAGCCAGCATTAAGGCGAAAGTGCTATCAAACGTGACGTAAGCCAGCACCTTGCGCTTTTCTGGAATTGTCTCACCGAGGTTGCGGGTTTGCACAATGCCGGAATGCAAATACAAATTATGCGGCATGACGGTGGCACCGATAATGCCAAGTGCGAGATAGAGCATTCCGGGTTTGTGCAGCAAATCAGTGGTGGGCACGAAGCCACCGAGCACGCCCGCCCATTCGGGTTTGGCCAAGGCCATTTGTGCTATGAAGCAGACAAAGATCACAGCAAGAAGTGCAAATACGAAGGCTTCGACTTTGCGAAAACCCAAGCGTTGCAACATCAACACGATGAACACATCCAAAGCGGTTATGATCACGCCCAGTTCCAATGCGATTCCAAAAAGTAAATTAAGCCCTATCGCAGTGCCAACCACTTCAGCAATGTCTGTGGCGATGATGGCGATTTCAGCAAAGAGCCAAAGAATGAAGGCGGCGGCTCTGCCATAGGCATCACGACAGGCTTGCGCCAGATCGCGGCCTGAAGCGACGGCAAGGCGGCCAGCCAAGGCCTGCAATACAATGGCCATGATGTTGGACAGCAACGCCACCCACAGCAGGGCGTAACCAAATTTAGCACCCGCAGCGATGGAGGTGGCCCAGTTGCCCGGGTCCATATAGCCGACAGATACAAGAAATCCTGGTCCTAAAAAGGCAAATGCCTTGCGAACGAAGCCAGCATTTTCCGGCACGGCAACCGTGCGGAAATCCTCGCTTAACGAGTGTCCTTGGCTTTCGCGGCGCCAGCTAGGGGGTGGGGTGACACGTTTTTCCATCAGAAAGATTTAGCATAGGCTAAACTTTATGCAATAGGCTAAATTGTTTGAATAGGCTATATAGTTTGCCATGAAACGGAAAATTCCATCTTCAAAGTTGCGATCGGCGGCTTTTACGCGCACACGGGCGGATCATTCCAGCGAGTTGGCGCATGACTATTGTGAGCTAATCGCAGAGTTGATCGACGAAAAGGGCGAGGCGAGGGGCACGGACATTGCTATGCGGCTGGGTGTTTCCAACGCCACTGTTGCCAAGACGATGAAGCGATTTGCGGATCAGGGGCTGGTTGAGCAGGAGCCATACCGTGCTATTTTTTTAACGGCTGACGGATGGAAACTGGCGGAAGACGGCAAGCGCAAGCACGCGATTGTAGAGCAGTTTTTGTTGGCACTGGGTATTTCGCCCAAGGTGGCACAAGTGGATGCGGAGGGTATCGAACACCACGTCAGCGATGAAACTCTCAAGGCCATGGCACGGTTTTTGGTGCGGAATTAATCCAGTGAAACAAATGGTGGGAGTGACAGGGATCGAACCTGTGACCACACCGATGTGAACGGTGTACTCTAACGCTGAGCTACAATCCCAGCCGAATTGGCCTGGCTATAAGGCGCGGCTTCGGCCTCGTCAATAATGAGAGTCCGGTGCTCCGGCAAAGGCATCCATCGGGCTCGTACCTTCGAATTTCGCTTCGCCTAAAATGGCCCGTACTGCGGCGCGTTGGGCGACCTCGATGGTTGAGTAAGCATTCACCAAAGTGGGCATACGCGGCGCATCTCGCAGGAAATAGGGGTGACCGAAGGCCACCATCAAAGTTGGTAGCTCATGCCAATAGCGCGCCATTCCAGTGTCGAGACCTTGGTGTTCGGCTAGCCAATCGATGTGAATGTGGTTAAGGCCGAGTGACGATTCCACGGCCATCACATAAAGCAACAAATCAGCGTTTTCACGTGTTGGCGGATTCTTCGCATCAAACGGGCGAGATTCAAAGCCGCGCTGCTTCAGCTCATCCATGAAAGTCGCCATTTCTTTGCGCGGCGCGTCGGGGAACATGCCAGGGGCACCACGCCCCACCACCACAATGCGGTGATGTTTAGCGGGCGAGAGCGGTAAAAGTTTTTTTACGTCCTTCACTTTGGTGATGGATTTTTGTGCGGCCTTGGCAGCGATATCAAGATGGGCCTTTGAGTTAATCAGGTGCTGCACCTCTTCCAGCGATGCGATGCGTTGGCTCACTGATTTCTTATGCAAGCCTAACGCAGCCTTGAGTGCAAGTATGCGGGTGACCGCGTCTTCGAGGCGCTGCTCGGACAGGCGCTTTTCGCGCAGGCCTTTTATCATAAATGCAAGATCGACCTCCGGATTAAACGAGAAAAGGAATACGTCGCAACCGTTCTCAATCACCTCTGGCACGTGTTGTTCACGGGCACTGAATGCGGTCAGGCCTCCCATCGGCGTGGCATCGCTGATCACCAGGCCATTAAAGCCCATATCCTTACGCAACAGATTTTCGTTGAGCAATTTGTTGATGGATGCCGGCCGCAGGCGTTCCAACCCGTCAGCCACACGCTTTTTCGCCATATAGGCGGGCAGGGCGATGTGGGCCGACATCACGGTCAACACGCCTTGCTTGATCAGGCCCTCATAGAGCTTGCCAAAGGTTTGCTGCCACTGTGGCATGGAGAGCGGATTAACCGTGGTGACCAAGTGTTGATCACGCGCATCATAACCTTCGCCCGGCCAATGCTTGGCGGTTGCGGCTATGCCATTCTTCTGCAAGATGGCTACATGCACTTTGCCTTGAGCAGCAATGCGGGCGAGGTTGGAGCCATAAGAGCGCGTGCCGACAATAGCGCTTTCGGTGGCGTGGTTGATGTCAATGCACGGTGTGAAAGACCAGTTGAAGCCAAGGGCGGTTGCTTCGGCGCACACGGCTTCCAAAACGGCCGCGCTGAGTTTGGGATCGTTGGCGGCGGCTAGGCCAAGGTTGTTGGGGAATTGCAACATTGCGGGTGAGCCATGGCCGCCGCCTTCAATGTCACCGGTGATAAAAGTTGGAATTTCGGCCATGTCTAATGCCTGTTTGGTGGCGGCATGAGCGGCAGCCAGTTCCGGCCCTATAAAGCGGTGTAGGCCACCGGGCTTCATGGCGCTGAGTTTGGCCACATTGCTTAGATCATCACCAATGGTGATGTGAATAAAAAGCTGACGTACTTTGTCTTCTGTTGACATGGCATCGCGGGTTTTCTTCACCCATGCAATGTCGTCCTTGGATAGATTGAACGGTTTCTTTCCGAGAGTTGATTCGACTGACATGTTTCGTCCCATATGGTTTGGCCGTTGAATTGTTACGCCACACAAACTATTGCTGCGCTTATGAACGAGCAACATGTTTCTGGCCGTGTAACCATTGATCTGGGGGCGCTTCAAGCCAATTATAAAACCTTGTCGGCCCAGGCACCAAAGGCTGAGACGGGTGCCGCGATCAAGGCCGACGCTTATGGTCTTGGCCTTGCGCCGTGTGCAGAGGCGCTGTGGGACGCTGGCTGTCGTTCGTACTTCGTGGCGCGGCCTCTGGAGGGTGAAGAGCTGCGGGCGATTTTGCCTGACGCCCTTATTTATGTGTTGGACGGGTTATACACTGGTGAGGCAAATTATTATATGCAGCACCGCCTGATCCCGTCGTTGATCTCGATTGAAGAAGCGCGCGAATGGGCCACCCATGGGCAGGGCCAGCCTTGCGCCTTGCATGTGGACAGCGGCATCAACCGCGTCAGCCTGTCTTATGATGAGTTGGCGGCATTGGTGGCGCAGCAGTGGTCGCTTAATGTCGTCTTGCTGATGAGTCACCTCGCATCATCAGAACAGCAACACAATGATTTCAACGAAATCCAGCGGCAGCGCTTTGCCAAGGCTCGCGCACTTTTGCCAAATGTGCGCGCCAGCTTGGCCAATTCATCGGGCCATTTTTTAGGCCCGGAGTACACTTCTGATCTTACACGCGGTGGTGTGGCGCTTTATGGCGGCAACCCGCTGCCGGGCAAAACCAATCCGATGAAACCTGTGGTGACACTTGAAGCGCGCGTTCTGCAGGTGCGCGATGTGGCCAAGGGTGAGGCCACGGGTTATAATTCCACCTGGCGGGCAACGCGCGATTCAAAAATCGCATTGCTGGGTGCAGGATACCGGGACGGCATTCCACGTCGCATGAGTTCAATTTCTGGTGGAGATGCGCAGGTTTTCCTGAATGGCCATCTCTGCCCCATTGCTGGCCGTGTATCTATGGATATGGTGGCCGTGGATGTGACTGACAATCCGGCGCAGCGTGGCGACTGGGCGGAATTCTTCGGGCCCAACATATCACTGGATGATGCGGCAACCTCCGCTGGCACCATTTCATGGGAGCTTCTCACGCATCTGGGCAACCGCTATGCTCGGCATTACAAAACATGAGAATCGACTCTTTAAATTTTGCCGCACCCGTGGGGCGCATGGTCTTAGGCTTGCTAGCTGAAGTTGGGCGCACGTCCATCTTCGCCAAGGATGCTGTATGGGTTGGCCTGGCTCCGCGCTATTACTGGGCGCAGATTGGCGCTCAGCTTTTCCGGGTTGGCTATACGTCATTGCCAGTGGTGGCGATGACGGCATTTTTTACCGGCGGGGCTTTGGCGCTGCAAATCTTCACCGGCTCATCGGCCACCACAGCGGCCACACTTGTGCCGTCTATCGTTGCTGTTGGCATTACACGTGAGCTTGGGCCAGTGCTGGCAGGCCTGATGGTTTCAGGCCGCGTGGGTGCATCAATTGCCGCCGAACTCGGCACCATGAAGGTGACGGAACAGACCGACGCCCTCATCACACTCTCTACCAACCCGATGAAATATCTGGTGGGCCCACGCCTTATTGCCGCTGTGCTGTCACTGCCATTGCTGGTGGCGATTGGCGACACCATTGGCATTATGGGTGGATATTTTGTGGGTACGCGGGCACTGGGCTTCAACGGCTATACTTATATCAAGACGACAGCAGACCAATTGCATTTTGACGACGTATCATCAGGTCTGATCAAGGCGGCGGTGTTTGGTTTTATCATTGCGCTGATGGGTTGTTATCACGGTTTCAATTCCAAAGGCGGTGCACAAGGTGTGGGCCGCGCTACGACCAATGCGGTGGTGTCTTCGGCAATTTTAATTTTGGCTGCCAACTTCGCGCTCACATCAATTCTGTTTGGCAAGCATTGATGGCTGAGCCCTTCATCAAACTCTCCGATGTGGGAAAATCGTTCGGTGCAAAACATGTGCTGAAGGGTTTAAGCCTGTCAGTGGAGAAGGGGCGCTCGCTGGTGGTGATCGGCGGCTCTGGCAGCGGCAAAAGTGTGATGTTGAAATGCATCCTCGGAATTTTGCAGCCCGACTCCGGCGTTATCAACGTGGGCGGGCAGAATGTGGTTGATCTGAAAGGCTTTGCGCGGGAACAGTTTTTGCACCGCTTTGGCATGTTGTTCCAAGGCGGCGCTTTGTTCGACTCGCTTAGTGTGTGGGAAAACGTGGCTTTTGGTTTAATCCAAGGCCGCGGTATGCCAAGGATGCAGGCCCGCGATGTGGCGATGGAGAAGTTGCGCCTGGTTGGCCTTTCTGCCGACGTGGGCAAGCTGATGCCCGCCGAACTTTCCGGCGGCATGCAAAAGCGCGTGGGGCTGGCGCGCGCCATTGCGGCAGATCCTGAAGTTATTTTCTTTGATGAGCCGACAACAGGGTTAGACCCGATCATGGCCGATGTGATCAACAATCTGATTGTTGATTGCGTACAACGTCTTGGTGCCACCACCATTTCCATCACCCATGACATGGCGTCCGCGCGCAAAATTGCCGACGATATTGCGATGATCTATAAAGGCGAAATCATTTGGCAGGGGCCAGCCAAAATGGTGGAGCGTTCGGGCAGCGCTTATGTAGATCAGTTCATTTATGGCCGTGCCGATGGGCCGATACAGATGGATGTGTTGAAGGGGTGATTTTTCACAAAACCTGTGCTATGTCCTGCCAATGACCGAAGAGTTTCTTAAGCGCATTGCCATAGACCCGAAAGTTTTGGGCGGTAAACCAATCGTTCGTGGAACGCGCATCAGCGTAGCCCAAGTGCTTGGCCATTTGTCAGGCGGATGGTCAATAGCTGAACTACTTGAAAATTATCCAACGTTAAAAGCCGATGATATATCTGCTTGCCTTGCTTATGCTCACGACGTAATCGAGGACGAAGATGTAGTGCCATCGGCAGCGTAATGCGAATTTTGGCTGATGAAAATATTTCGCGTGCAATTGTTGAAATTATCGGCAGCTTGGGACATCGTGTTCAGTGGATTGCTTAAGATCATCCAGGAATACCAGATTCCGAAGTGGCAGACATCGCGATGATCCAGGCAGATTTGCTTCTAACGTTTGACAAAAAGTTAGCTGCCAGTGTTGCCCAGAGAAAAAAATGTGGTGTGTTGTTGTTGCGGCTCGGCGCTGTTGCGCCAAGTAAAGTTGCGTCAATTGTTTTGCATTTGTTGACAAATCGCCAAGGATTGGATTCCGCTTACGTGGTATTCAGCGAGAATGGAATTAGAGTTCGGTCATATTAGCCTAATCCTTGGGTCTAGCATCTGCCTTGAAAAACAGGGTTAAGTGAATTTAATTTGATACAATCTGAAGCTCGGTCTTTCGCGGTGCGCGCATTTCTTTGCTCCATTTAAAGCTGCGACCGAAATTGGTGATCGGGGCTTCCACGAAAATTGTGAGCAGGTAGCTGAGCGCCACTGTTGCTGGAATTGATGCGATTGTTACCAAAATCTGTGCGCCACTGTTCACATCGGGGGCCGTGCCAAGGATCAGGTTGTGCATTAATCCAAGCACCAAAAGATGGGTTAAATAAACCGCATAGGAAATGGTGCAGAAGAAATTGAAAAATTTGTTGTGAAAGCGTTTGACTTCCGGTGCGCCGCGCACAAGCGACATTAGAAAGGCCGCACAGGCTGTTGATATTAACAACGGCGAAATGGTTGAAAACAGTTTAGCATCCTCACTTGTCAGAAGCTTTAAAGCCATGGCCATCACCATCAGTGGAATGGGCAGAATGCGCAAAAGCAAATCAAACTTTGCCCAGTTGATCCAGTCTTGCCGCAACAGAACCACCGCCAGGACACCGGCCACCAGAACATCAAGGCGCGTGGGCAGCAGCACGGCTGCCGCAAAGGCATCAAGTGAGCTTATTTCCAGTACCCAATACCGGGCTATAACAGCAAACCCCATCATGGCGATCAATAGTTTCAGCAGATATTGACGCGGGACCAGCAGAATTAAAGCAGGCGCCATAAGATAAAACTGTTCTTCCAGAGCCAGGGTCCAGGTTGGTGCCAGCCAATGCTCACCCAGTGAACCTGTTGATGCCATCCAGAAATTTTGCGTGAAAGTTAAATAAGCAGTCAGCGGGAACGGGGCGTTCTCATAGGTTTCTTTGAAATGCCATAGCATGGTGATAGCGCTGATGAGGCCTATGCAAACAAAATAGATTGGAAATGTGCGGCAGATGCGGCGGATGTAAAACACCTTGAAAAAATTGGCGTGATCACCTTTTTTCAGGATCAGCCGCGCAATCAGAAAGCCGCTAAGAACATAAAACATGGTGACCGCAATCCAGCCGCCCAAGGCGGCATGAAAGCCGTGCTGCACTTCGCCAAAATAGTGCGAAATCATCACCACAATCGTCATAAAGCCGCGGACGCCGTCTAATGCCTGAATGCGCTGATCGGCGATTTGACTTTTTAGTGGGTTTGCGGCCTTGTCCATCAGCCAGCATGAGTAAATGGACAGAGTTAAAATTGCGTGTCTGCCTGGCCAGGCCTCAGTTTTTCGTGAACCAAACCGCATGCGCCAACAACGGGCCGAGTTTGGCAGGGAGAGGGGAGCCCTTGGCCTCTGGCCAATGCGTTGCTACATAACACGCATGCGCTTCCCACCTTCATTCCTTGATGACATTCGCAACCGGGTGACGATTTCGTCGGTCGTTGGGCGCACGGTGGCATGGGACCGGCGCAAGAGTAATCCGGGCAAGGGGGATTTTTGGGCGTGTTGCCCGTTTCATGGTGAGAAATCTCCGAGCTTTCATGCCGATGATCGGAAGGGCCGTTATTATTGTTTTGGATGCCGGGTCAGCGGCGATATTTTCACTTACCTGACGGAAAAAGAGGGCATGCCTTTTCCAGAGGCTGTGGCGCAGCTGGCTGCGGAAGCGGGTTTGCCGATGCCAGCCTTTTCAGAGGCTGATGCAAAACGTGAAAAACAACGCACAAGCCTTTATGATATCATGGAAATAGCAGCGAAATTTTTTCAGGCCGAGCTGCAATCAGCGAAAGGTGCGAGGGCCCGGGGATACCTGTCTGATCGCGGTCTAACTCCTTCCATCCAGCAACAATTTAGGCTGGGTTATGCGCCGGATGATCGCTCTGCTTTGCGCATTCATTTAGCCGAAAAACAAATCTTGCCAGAGCAGATGATTGAGGCTGGCTTGCTGGTTTCGGGCGATGATATTCCGGTGGCCTATGACCGCTTTCGTGACCGGGTGATGTTCGCCATCTGCGATGCACGGGGTCGCGTGATTGCCTTTGGTGGGCGCGCGCTGAAGGCTGATGTGGCGGCGAAATACCTCAATTCGCCGGAAACGCCGCTCTTTCACAAGGGCGATATTCTCTATAATTTCGACAAAGCGCGCAGCGCTGCCCACGAAAATGCTGAGATTATTGTCGTTGAGGGCTATGTGGACGTGATTGCGATGAGCCGGGCAGGCTTGCCTCAGGCTGTTGCCCCGCTGGGTACGGCGCTGACCGAAAATCAGTTAATTCTCTTGTGGAAAACTGTGGCCGAACCCACTTTGTGTTTTGATGGCGACAGTGCGGGTTTGAAGGCGGCTTACCGCGCTTTGGATTTAGGCTTGCCCCTGTTAAAAGCCGGGCATTCACTGAAGTTTGCTTTTCTGCCTGCAGGGCAAGACCCGGATGATCTTTTAAAGACCGAAGGGGCTGAGGCCTTGCGCGGGGTTGTAACTGCGGCAGAACCGATGGCCTCCGTTTTATGGCGGCGGGCTTTGGACGAAAACGACCGCAGTACACCGGAAAGACGGGCTGCCTTTGAACGTGATTTAAAGAGTCTTATCAGCACGATCCAAGATGATGTTGTGAAAAAACATTATCTTGCGGATTTGTATGAAAAATTACGCAAGTTATTCTCAGGGGACGTCAAAGTCGTGCCCGGCAGACTTGGATTGCGCGGCGCTCGTCCCAAATTTGGTCAACCCGCCTGGGAGGTGCAATCGCCGGTTTCAGCCCAACTCAAAGCCCTGGCTTCCACGCCTACTCATAATGCCGGTGCCGAACGCCGCGCTCAAATGATTGTTTTGGGTGTAATCAATCACCCAGAGCTTCTGCATGAGATTTGGGGTGAGTTTGCCGCTGTCGATTTAATCGCCAGAGAGCTTGACTCTGTCCGTACACTGATATTAGAAGCGGGCGCGTCTGAAGAGAGCCTTGAAATGGGCTTTCTTCGCGACCATCTCTTGATCCGAGGGTTTGGCTCCGTTTTAGGCCGCCTCGAACGCCAAGCGAAAAATTTGAATGAGTGGCACTTAAGTCCCGCGGCTGCATCAGGTGATGCCCGGACAGGCCTCCGCCAAATGATCGCTTTGCATCACAAAGCCATTACGTTGACGCGTGAGTTAAAGGCAGCGGAAGCGGCTTTTGCTGACGTTATGTCGGAGGAGAACCAAAGCGTCGTTCAGGCGCTGCGTGACCAACTTTCCTCGCTTGAAGGACACGAAGCCATGATTGATGGGTTCGGCAAGGCCTCTGGGCGAAGCCAAAATGAGGTGAACTGACCTCTAAAGGTGCTTTTGGTTAAGCAGCATTTAAGGACGTGGCCGCTAGGTTTTCAAACGAATCAGTTTAGGGCGAAAGCTCGCCCGTTATGTTAAGGAATGACCATGGCCCGTCCGCCCGTGAAAACCACTGTTGATGTAAAACCTGGAAAGAATGTGGCACCTCTTGCTGAAGACCCAGGAGTAGTTGTGCAACCCGCTGGCGACGTTGTTGAAACCACGGATGGCCCGATCATTGATTTAAATGACGCAGCCGTCAAGCGTTTGATTAAAACCGCCAAGGTGCGCGGTTATGTGACGCTGGACGAAATCAACACAGTATTGCCTTCCGAAGAAGTGACGTCGGACAAGATCGAAGACGTTTACACCATGTTTGCTGAAATGGGCATTACCGTGGTTGAAAGCGAAGACGACACAGAAAA
>JAYVCU010000261.1:0-13206 GCA_043749835.1 Hyphomicrobiales bacterium | reverse complement strand
TGGAGCTTGGTGATGGCGCACTTGGTGGCGCTGAAGGCTTGGTTGCAGCATCTGGCCGTATGCTTGAGCTGGCAAAGAAGGTGGCATAAACCAGCTATTGCCTTATAAGGCCCGACACGAATCCAAGGACCAACTTACCTCATGTCCACACTCGCAACACCTGTTGATATTTCTGAAACCGCACGCATTCTGTCTGAAGCCTTGCCATTCTTGCAGCTCTATGACGATCAGGTAATTGTGGTGAAGTTCGGTGGCCATGCCATGGTGGACGAAAAACTGGCGCAGCAATTTGCCCGCGACATGGTCATGCTGAAAGTGTGCGGGCTTAACCCCGTTGTTGTGCATGGCGGTGGGCCGCAGATTAACCGGATGTTGGATAAGATGGCGGTGAAGGCCGAGTTTCGCGATGGCCTGCGGGTGACCGATGATGCCACCATGGAAATAGTGGAGATGGTGCTTGCAGGATCGATCAACAAATCGATCGTAGCGTCCATTCAAAAAGCTGGCGGGCGCGCTGTTGGCATTTCCGGCAAGGATGGCAATTTGTTGATTGCTGAACGTTATATCAAAGAAAAGAAAGACCCGGTGACGGGGGTGATCACCAGGATGGACTTCGGCCAAGTGGGTGAGCCGACACGCGTGAACACCGAAATTTTGCATACGATAATGCGGAGCGACGCCATACCTGTGATTGCGCCTGTGGGCATAGGATGGGATGGGCAGACTTATAACGTGAATGCTGATACGGCTGCCGGAGCCATTGCCACTGCACTGCACGCCAAGCGTTTACTGCTGCTGACTGATGTGCCGGGCGTGCTTGATAAAGATAAAAAATTGATCCGCGAATTGCGTTTAGACAGCGTGCAGCAGTTGATCGATGACGGCACGATTACAGCCGGCATGATTCCAAAAGTTGAAAGTGCAGCGGCGGTTGTGCATTCCGGTGTTGAAGGTGTGATCATTCTGGATGGCCGCGTGCCACATTCGGTGTTGCTGGAATTATTGACACCACACGGCGTTGGCACCCGCGTTTCGCGCGATGGCGCATGAAAGAGTTAAGCCATATCGATACGTGGATCTTTGATCTCGACAACACGCTTTATCCGGCCACATGCAAATTGTTTGACCAGATCGCAGTTCGTATGACGCACTATATGGTGGCGCGAATGAATATCAGCGCTGCCGAGGCCACACAACTGCGCCACGGCTATTTCAAAAAATATGGCACGACTTTGCGCGGGCTGATGTTGGAGCACGGTTTTGAGCCGCATGGCTTTTTGGATTACGTGCATGAGATTGATTATTCATCAGTGCAGCATCACCCCGCCTTAGGTGAGGCAATTACCGCATTGCCGGGGCGAAAGCTGGTGTTCACCGCTGGCACACGGCCACATGCGCGCAACGTGCTGCGCCAGCTTGGATGCGCTGACGTATTTGAAGAAATTTTTGACATCACCGATTGTCATTTCATCCCTAAGCCTGATCCCAAACCTTATGAGATTTTTCTCAAGCGGCACTCCATTGCGCCGGAGCGCGCAATTTTCTTTGAGGACATTGCGGAAAATCTCATTGTGCCGCGGGCGCTGGGTATGAAGACAGTTTTGGTGGGTGAGCAAGACGCCACCGTGTTGCCCGCCCATGTCGACTATGTTACCGACGATCTTGCAGGGTTTTTAGACGGAGTTTCAAAATGAAAAATGCGCAAAGTGTAATCGAAGCGGCGTGGGAAGGGCGCGACAAGGTTAATCTCAAAACCAAGGGCGACATTCGGAAAGCCGTGGAATTTGCGTTAGGCCAGCTTGATGCGGGCAAGTTGCGCGTAGCCTCTAAAGAAGGCGACGAATGGCATGTGCATCAATGGTTGAAGAAAGCTGTGCTGCTGTCGTTCCGCCTCAATGACATGGAACTCATCAAGGGTGGGCCAGGTAATTCAAGGTGGTGGGACAAAGTGCCGGCAAAGTTTGACGGTTGGACAGCGAAAAACTTCCGTGCCGCTGGCATTCGCGCCGTACCTAATTGCGTGGTGCGCCGCTCTGCCTATATTGCACCGGGTGCCATCTTGATGCCGTCATTTGTAAATCTTGGCGCTTATGTGGATACTGGCACGATGGTGGATGCGTGGGTGACGGTTGGTTCGTGCGCGCAGATTGGCAAAAATGTGCATCTTTCCGGCGGTGTGGGCATTGGCGGTGTTTTAGAGCCAATGCAGGCTGGCCCGACAATTATTGAAGACAATTGCTTTATCGGGGCGCGCTCCGAAGTGGTTGAAGGCGTGGTGGTGGGCGAAGGTTCCGTGATCTCGATGGGCGTGTTCATCGGGCAATCAACGAAGATTGTGGACCGTGCCACGGGTGAGGTTCACATGGGCAAAGTGCCGCCGTATTCAGTGGTGGTTTCCGGCTCATTGCCGCAGAAGCCATTTGCCGATGGTTCGCCATCACCGTCACTTTATTGCGCGGTAATTGTGAAACGCGTGGATGAAAAAACGCGCAGCAAGACGAGTATCAATGAGCTGCTGCGGGATTAGTTAACCATTTGCAGTCCGATGTGATTGTGTCACTATGCGGAACGGGGCTTTCTAAATGGGAGAATTAAAATGGATTGGAATAAACTCTACCTCAGTCTTGATGGGAGAATTAACCGCAAGCCGTTTTGGCTGGGCGTTGTAGCGTTAGTGATTGTGACGTGGATTTTGGAATTCATTTTGTTTGCGGCTTTTGGTGTACGTTTAATTCCGAACATGGATTCCAACGCTGATCCTGCGGCAGTGGCCGCGGCTGCATCAGCCATGGTGGGAAAGATGATTGTGCCGATGGTTATTCTCACATTATTAATCTTGTGGCCGAGCATTTGCCTCTATGCCAAACGTTGGCATGACCGTGATAAATCCGGCTGGTGGAGCCTGATCTTATTTGTGCCGTTCATCGGCGCGCTCTGGTTCCTGATCGAGCTAGGCTTCCTGCGCGGCACTGAGGGGCCAAATCGGTTTGGGCCTGATCCGCTGGCCTAGGCCAGATGGGCGCACCACATACACTCTTGGCAAGATGCAGTCGTTCATTCAATTGTAATTGTTTTTGAGAATTGCTCGGGCAGGCTTTTCAGCTTGTCCCAGAATGACATTGGTTTGTGCTGCGGTGACAATTGATTGGCCGTGGGGGTCACGCGAATTCGGCTTTTGTACTGATGGTGCCAGTGGCGTGGCACATAGGCGGCAACGCGAATATGTTTGGGCTGATTGTGCGTCACCACTTCAGCAGCTGGTTTTGCCTGAGGCATAGTGAGTTCATTCAGATCTAGAATGGAAAGTGACTTAACAGTATTGGCCGCAGCTAAAATGATGGGCATGTGCAGCGGGCTGCATGACTTGGTTGCAATAGATTCTGATGTGGCATTGGTGACAAGGGTTGTGCAAATAAGAATGATCGCAGGGTTCATGATTGAATTTCGTCAGTTAATGGATTAATTTTTCAAACCAAACCTTGCAATCCATATGCCAGCGCGCAAAACCACGCGCGGTTAAGGTTAAATTGAAAGGTAAATGGGTATGCGTGACCGATCTCTCGCCATAACCACCACACCTGTCATTCCCGCAAAAGCGGGAATCCGTCCTTTAAGAATAGCGCGGGTTGAATAATGGATTCCCGCTTTCGCGACAATGACGGCTACACTACAATGCGCAAATGAGCACCAAATCCGCTGATCCCGTCACCATCCTGCAATCGCTTATCCGCTGTCGCTCGGTAACCCCACATGATGGCGGAGCGTTGGATTATGTGCAGGCGCTGCTATTGGCAGCGGGGTTTCAATGCCACCGGCTGGTTTTTAAAGACACAGATACGCCGGATGTTGATAATCTTTTTGCGCGTTACGGCACCGCCAGCCCACACTTATGCTTTGCTGGCCACACGGATGTGGTGCCGCCGGGGGATGAAACGATGTGGACGCATCCACCCTTTGATGGCGTGATTGCTGATGGCAAGATTTTTGGGCGCGGGGCTTGTGATATGAAGGGCGCGGTTGCGGCCTTTATTGCGGCGGGTTTGGATTATGTGAACGCCAAGGGTGCCAAGCCAGGCAGCATCTCATTCCTCATTACGGGCGATGAAGAAGCGACAGCCGTGAACGGCACAGTGAAAGTTCTGCAATGGATGAAACAGCATGGTCATGTGCCAGATCATTGCTTGGTAGGTGAGCCCACCTGCCCGGAACGCTTGGGCGACACCATCAAGATTGGTAGGCGCGGTTCACTTTCATTTGTGGTTACGGTTGATGGCAGGCAGGCCCATGCGGCTTATCCCGCTCAAGGTGATAACCCCATTCCTAAACTTGCGCGTTTTGTAGACCGCATTTCACAAGTGGAACTAGACAAGGGCAATGCGAATTTTGATCCCTCAAATTTGGCCATGACCTCTTTCGACGTGGGCAACCCTGCTACCAATGTCACCCCCGCGCGAGCCGTTGCGAAATTTAACATCCGCTATTCCACCCAACACACACCGGAAACACTTAAAGCCCTGGTTCAGCACCACGCCGATGCGGTACAGGCGGAACGTGGCGGCACGTGGACTGTGGTGGCCTATGAAGGCGCTGACGTATTCCTCACTGAACCAGGCGCGTTTGTTGGGCTGGTGCAGGACGCGGTGGAAGATGTGACAGGGCTTGTGCCCAAGCTGTCCACGTCAGGTGGCACATCGGATGCCCGCTTTGTGAAAGATTATTGTCCGGTTTTGGAATTTGGCCCTAAAAATACGACGATGCACCAAACGGATGAGCATATTGGCGTTGAGGAGCTTAAAACCACATCACGCATTTACATGCGCATCATTGAACGCTATTTGGGCGATTAATGGCGACAGAACAGATTTCAGCGCTGCTTTCACAAGTGGGCCTTGGCAGCAGGCCAGCCTTTGGCACGCTCTACGATTTGACATCAGCGAAACTTTTTGGGGTTTGCCTCCGTATCTTGAGAGACAGAGCGGAAGCAGAGGATGCTGTGCAAGAGGTTTATATCAAAATTTGGCATAGTGCCGCCCGGTTCCAACAGGCCGAGGCAAGCCCGATGAGCTGGTTGATTGCCATTGCGCGCAACCAATCCATTGACAAGTTGCGCGCGCGACGTGCGCCTGCCGTCGAGCTGGATGATGCCATCGAAGTACAAGACAATGCGCCGGGGCCAGAGGCGATGCTTGCGGCGAAAGACGAAAAATCCAAGATTGATGTGTGTATTGATAAACTTCCGAAAGACCGCGCTAAGGCCGTGCGCGCGGCCTATGTGGAAGGCTATAGTTATCTGGAACTGGCAACGCGGTTTCAACTGCCGCTGAACACGTTGCGCACCTGGTTAAGACGCAGCTTGATCAGTTTGCGGGAATGCCTTGAATCATGACACAGCAGTCCCATGATGAAAATGATGGCCTGTTGGCCGCAGAATATGTGTTAGGGGTTTTGACGCAAGCGGAACGTAGTGCTTTTGCCATGCGACTTTCTAATGATGCTAGTTTGCGGCTGCACGTGCGCAATTGGGAGCAACATTTTTCAGCGTTTAATTCCGATTATGTCAGTTCTAAGCCGCCGCTGGCTTTGCGCAGCGCCCTTCACAAGGCGCTGTTTGGTGTTGAGGTCAAACCGGGCTTTTGGCAATCACTAGGCTTTTGGCGCAGCCTTAGTTTTGCGAGTTTAGCCGCTTTGGCTGTAGTGATTGCAGTGCCGTATGCGTTGAAGCCAAGCCCACTGACAACAGCCCAAGGCACTTCAATTGCTGAATTATCGGGCGAAACTAAAGCCGTGAAGATGGCCGTATCCTATGATGTTGCCACTTCCACCCTGCGCTACACCATCGTTGAAGGTAAATCCGCCGCTGGCCGAGATTTTGAGCTTTGGGCCATTATTGGCAAGGATGCGCCCGTATCATTGGGAGTAATCGCGGCCAGTGCCATAGGCAGTATAAAGGTGCCTGCGAACGTTGCTGCCACCATTTCAGATGCCATTCTGGCCGTCAGCGATGAGCCTAAGGGTGGATCCCCCACCGGCCAGCCCACGGGCGCTGTGCTTTCTACCGGTAAGTTGACGCGGATTTAGTTTCTCGTTCACGGTTTCGTGATCACCAATTTCGAAACTCTTATTTGTAACCTCTCGTATCTCTTTGCGTACCCCCTGATGGGGACGTGAATTTAATAAAACAGGAGAACGACCATGACTTTTAAAAAAATTGCTTTAACTGCGGCCACCCTTACAATGCTGTCTACGGCTTCCTTTGCTAACCCAATGGTTGGCGGTGCTGCGATGTATAAAACCCGTGATATCATCGACAACGCAGTGCATTCCAAGGATCACACAACGCTGGTTGCTGCCGTAAAGGCCGCCGGACTTGTTGAAACATTGAAGGGCAAAGGCCCATTTACTGTTTTGGCACCAACCAATGAAGCCTTTGCGGCTTTGCCAGCTGGCACGGTTGACAACTTGTTGAAGCCAGAAAACAAAGCCACTTTGGTAAAAATTCTCACCTGCCACGTGATTGCCGGCAATGCCCTTTCGGGTGCCATCACCAAGATGGCCAAGGATGACGGCGGCACCCATGAAGTGACCACCGTTGGCGGCTGCAAGTTGCAGCTCTCAGTAAAGGGCGGCAAAGTGATGATTAAGGACGAAGCCGGCGGCACCGCTATGGTGACCATTGCCGACGTGAAGCAATCCAATGGTGTGATCCATGTGATCAACCATGTTCTGTTGCCCAAGTCTTAAACAACTCGGGACGGAAGAAGACCAGCGGTGCACTTCCCAGGAGCCGCTGGTCTTCTATTTTTTGTAGAGTACTTCGACCAAATACAACCCGTCCGGCGGGCACACTGGGCCGCAGCGCGAGCGGTCTTTGGCTTCCAACACGCGCTTCATTTCAATGGGGTGCCATTTGCCGGTGCCCACTTGCACCAAACTACCAACCATGCTGCGCACTTGATGATGCAGGAAAGAGCGGGCCTCGGCGCGGATTTCCACCATCTCGTCAAAACGCATCACATCTAATCGGTTCAGGGTTTTCACCGCGCTTTTGGCTTGGCATTCAGAAGCGCGGAAGGTGGTGAAATCATGCTGGCCCACCAAATGCCGGGCGGCTTCATGCATGGCATCCACATTAAGCTGCATCGGCACATGCCAAACTTTTTGGCGATCAATGGTGGCAGGAGCGCGGCGGTTGAGGATGCGGTAAAGATAACGGCGGCCCGTGGCGGAAAAGCGGGCTTGGAATTCTTCTGTTACTTCTTCGGCGGAAAGTACGCTCACGGCATGGGGCCGCACATTGCCGTTGATGGCGTTGCAGAGGGTAAACAGATCCCAGATTTTCGGTGAATCAAAATGCGCAATTTGACCCAGCGCATGTACTCCTGTGTCGGTGCGGCCCGCGCCGTGTACGCTGATCGCTTGGCCGTGGAGAAGTTCGAGTGCAGCTTCTAGAACACCCTGCACCGTGGTGGCATTGGGTTGGGATTGCCATCCCAGAAAGCCTGCGCCGTCATATTCGATGGTGAGTTTATAGCGGGGCATAGCTCAACCTCTCCCTCCTCTTCTATCAGGGGAGGGTTGGGGTGGGGTTAGCTCAACAAGTTCTGTCGTAAAACATGACTCGTTGAAAGACCCCACCCTGCCCTCCCCGCAAGCGGAAAGGGAGGAAGTTGAAAAACACGGACTCATGTTGCACATGTTCCTTTTGGAATACGAAAGCCGCGCAAAAACGTATTAGCGTCCATCGGGTCTTTGCCTTCGCGTTGCAGGTGGGTGGCACGAATGGCGTTATTGGCGCAGGCGAAAGTGAGTGCGGCGTCAAGTGCGGTTCCGGCTTCACCCACCTGCGGCACCACTTCCACTTTCAATAATTTTACACGTGAATTGTTGATCACACACCAGGCACCGGGGAATGGCGAAAGACCGTGGATATGATTGCGCGCCTGTTCAGCTGGCTGTGCAAAGTTGATATGGGCTTCGGCCTTGTCAATCTTTTTGGCGTAGGTCACGCCGTCCACTGGCTGCGGCGTTCCGTGTGCGGAAGGGTTTTGCAAAGCTTGCACGATCAACTTTGCGCCGAGTTCAGCCAGCTCACCGTGCAATGTGGCCGCTGTGGTTTGCGCCGTGATCGGGATGGCTTGCAACCTGATCACAGGCCCCGTGTCTAAGCCTTCCTCCATGCGCATAATGGCAACACCACTTTCTTTATCACCAGCCATGATGGCGCGTTGAATAGGAGCAGCACCACGCCAGCGCGGCAGCAACGAGGCATGAATGTTAAAGCAGCCGAATTTCGGCGCGTCGAGGATGGGTTTAGGCAGAAGCAGGCCGTAAGCCACAACGACTGCAGCATCCGGTTCGAGGGCGGAAAATTTTTGCTGCTCCTCCGCCGATTTCAGAGACAAAGGCGTTCGCACGTCGATGCCCAGCTTTTCCGCCAACAGATGGACGGGTTGCTTTTGCACGTCCAACCCACGGCCCTTGGGGCGCGGTGGTTGTGAATAGACGCAAACGATCTGGTGGCCCGCATCCACCAACGCCTGTAAAGCATGGCAGGAAAAATCCGGCGTTCCCATGAAAATGAGTTTCATTGCGGGACTTGCGGCGCATGCTTCGAGGCCACTGCGTGGCACCTCAGCATGAGGGTCAGATGAATTGAGTAATTGATCATTGGGGTTACCTCACCCTGAGGTGCTGTGCTCTTGCGCACCCTCGAAGGGTCAGGCCACAAGCTTGGCATCTAAAGCTTCCCCAGCTTGTCGGCCTTTTGGAATTTTTTTATCACGCGCTGGCGCTTTAATCGCGAGATGTAGTCAATAAACAGCACGCCGTTGAGATGATCAATTTCATGCTGCAAAACCGTAGCGATGATGCCCTTGGCTTGAATTTCTTGCGCATCGCCGTTGCGGTCAAGATAGCGCACATTCACCTCCGCGGGGCGTTCCACCATTTCATAAAATTCAGGAATGGAAAGGCAGCCTTCCTCATAGTCATTGAGCTGTTGCGACGACCAGATGATTTCAGGATTGGCCAGAAACAGTGGCTTTTTATCTTCGCCCTCTTTAGCAATATCCATCACCACCTGGCGCATGGGAACACCCACCTGGATGGCGGCCAAGCCAATTCCGGGGGCGTGATACATGGTTTCCAACATATCATCGAAAAGCTTGCGCGCCGCGGCATCCACGCTTTTCAAGGGCGCAGATTTCTGACGCAGGATTTTCTCATCCGGCAGGGTGATGATTGACTTCAATGACATAGGGCTGAAATAGGCGAGGCGCGGCCAAGGGTCAATTCCCGCCTCTTGCCATTTTAGCCTAAACCCACCATATACCGCGTCGGGAGGTTGGCCTGCGGACGTATCGCTCGCCAACCGGGTCAGAGCCGGAAGGAAGCAGCCCTAACGAACCTTTATGGGTTGCTCGTCCAGCCTCCCACCTCTAATCTGCCAGCACCATGAACCAAAACTCCCCCAGCACCACGCCATACCGCGTTTTGGCGCGTAAATATCGGCCGAAAGACTTTTCTGACCTGATCGGTCAGGAAGCCATGGTGCGTACGCTGGTGAACGCTTTCGCCACAGGGCGTGTGGCCCAAGCCTATATGCTGACTGGCCTTCGCGGCATTGGCAAAACCACCACGGCGCGGTTGATTGCACGGGCACTGAATTATCCAACAGGGCCGTCGATGGAAATGCCGGAACTGACGGCCCAGTGTGAGGCCATCCTTGAATCACGCCATATTGATGTGATTGAGATGGACGCCGCATCCAACACCGGCGTTGATAATATGCGTGAGATTATTGACTCGGTGCGTTATGCGCCGGTGCAAGCGCGTTATAAAGTTTACATTATCGACGAAGTGCACATGCTTTCGAAAAGTGCTTTTAATGCGCTGCTTAAAACGCTGGAAGAGCCACCGCCACATGTAAAGTTTATTTTTGCCACGACGGAAATTCGCAAAGTTCCGGTGACTATTCTGTCGCGCTGCCAGCGTTTTGATTTAAGGCGCATGGATGCGGTAACGCTGATTTCGCATTACGGGAAAATTGCCAAATTAGAAAACGTCGAAGCTGAGGATGAAGCGCTGCGCCTGATAGCGCGTGCGGCCGAAGGTTCCGTGCGCGACGGGCTTTCACTGCTGGATCAGGCCATTGCTTATGGCGATGGCAAAGTGAAAACAGTTGAAGTGATGTCGATGTTGGGCCTCATAGATAAAGGGCAAGTGGCTACTTTGTTTGAAGCTGTTATGGCAGGAGATGTGATGCGCGCTCTTGGTGAGTTTGACAAACAGTATCAGGCGGGTGGTGATCCACAAACTATTCTGACTGATCTGGCAGATTTTACCCATTGGGTGACGCGTTTAAAAGTCGTTCCTAATTCCGCTTCTGCTGATGCATCACGCACCGAAGATGAGAAGGTGCGGGGCACGGATTTTGCCAAGCGGCTGGGCATGGCGCATCTGACGCGAGGCTGGCAGATGTTGCTGAAAGGTATTTCGGAAACGGCCCTCGCGGCACAACCATCAGCGGCGGCAGAGATGGTGATTATCCGCTTGGCCCATGCGGCTAATTTGCCATCGGGTGATGAGTTATTGAAGCAGGTGCAGGAAAATAAAACGTCTGCGCCTCGCGTCGCTCCGCAACTCCACATGCCGCCGCGTGAACCATTGGCTGAATCTCGCGTTATGTCCCAAGCCAGGCCTGTTCACGCAGAGAGCAGCCCAGCACTATCGCCCACGGCTTTGGTCAAAACGTTTGCCGATATAGTGAACATGGCTGCTGAGAAACGCGATATAAAATTCAAATCTGATTTAGAGCGTTACATTCGCCCGATCAGTGTGAGCGATGGTAAAATTGAAATTGCGTTGGAAACGGCAACTGATCCCGGCCTTCCCGGTGAGCTTTCGCGCAAACTCGAACAGTGGACTGGGCGGCGCTGGATTGTGGCGGTTTCAAATGCGGGCGGGGAAACCACCCTTGCGCAGCAAAAGAAGGAAGCCAAGAATTCGGCTATGCAGTGGGCCAAAGCGCACAAAGATGTGCAGGCCGTGCTGAAAGCTTTTCCAGGTGCTGAAATTTTGAATGTGACTGAACCCGAAATACTAATCATTGCAGAAGAGACTGATGATGAACATCGTTGAGATTATGAAACAAGCTGGCCAGATGCAGGCCAAGATGGCGGATATGCAAGAGGCGCTGGAGAAGGTGTTTGTCACCGGCCAGGCGGGTGGTGGGCTGGTGAAGGTTACGATGACGGCTAAGTTTACAGTAAAGATGGTTGAGATTGATCCTTCGCTGCTGAAGGTGGATGAGAAGGAGATGGTCGAAGATCTCATTCTCACCGCACTTGCTGAGGCCAAGGCAAAGGCCGAAGCGGTGGCCGCTGAGCAAATGAAGGCCATCACCGCTGGCCTGCCCCTGCCGCCCGGCATGAAGTTGCCATTCTAAGACATGAAACGCCAGGCTGGGCCAGAAATTGAGCGGCTAATTCTTCTGCTCTCGAAAATCCCGGGCCTTGGCCCGCGGTCGGCACGGCGCGCTGTGCTGCATCTGGTGAAAAATCGCGATAAGTTGTTGGCACCCCTAGCGTCGGCTTTGGCTGATGCGCATGATAAGGTTTCGGAATGTAGCATCTGCGGCAATGTTGATACGGTGGACCCTTGCACCATCTGCTCTGATGTGCGGCGCGATAAGACCATCCTTTGCGTGGTGGAAGAGGTGGGTGATCTTTGGGCACTCGAACGCGCCAGTGCCTGGGGCGGGCAATATCATGTGCTGGGCGGAACGCTTTCGGCCCTGAGCGGTGTGCGCCCCGAGGATCTGGATATTGATCAACTTGTCAGCCGCTGTGCGGAAGGCTACATCAAAGAGGTGGTGCTGGCCAACAATGCCACGGTTGAAGGTCAGACCACGGCGCATTACATCACCGACCGACTGAAGAGGTTAGGCATTGCTACGTCACGCCTTGCCCATGGTGTGCCAGTGGGTGGTGAGCTTGATTATCTTGATGAAGGCACCTTGACGCAAGCCATCCGAGCGCGTCTTCCATTCTAATGGTAATTGAACAATCATATGCGGCTTTGCCGTTGGTGCTTCATGCCAAAGCCACATTAATGCCAGTAGCGGCGCCAAAGCTGGTGATTGCCAATGATGCACTGGCGGGCGAACTAGGATTGCTGCGCCAGTGGTTACACAGCGATGATGCATTACAAATGTTAGCAGGAAACGCGGCGGCAGCGCATGGTTTACCCTTGGCCATGGCTTACGCGGGGCACCAGTTCGGTGGCTTCAATCCCAGCCTTGGCGATGGCCGCGCCATGTTGCTGGGTGATATTCAACTTGCTGATGGTACGCGGCGCGAACTGCATTTGAAGGGCACGGGGCGCACTTCCTTTTCGCGCGGTGCTGATGGGCGAGCCACGCTTTCGGCGATGCTGCGCGAATATATTGTCAGCGAAGCCATGCATGGGCTGGGGCTACCAACCACGCGGTCTTTGGCTGTGGTTGAAACCGGTGAGCGCGTGTGGCGGCAGCGGCCTGAGCCAGGGGCGGTTCTCACCCGTGTTGCCAAAAGCCATGTGCGTGTGGGCACGTTTCAGTATCTTGCGGCACGCAGTGAGACGGAGGCGATCCGTGCTCTGGTGGCTCATGAAATGGCGCGTCATATGCCGGGCGTTTTTGGTGCCGGGGCTTTTCTCGACGAAGTGATTGCAAGACAGGCGCGGTTGATTGCTGGCTGGATAAGCTTTGGTTTCATCCACGGCGTGATGAACACTGACAATATGCAAATTGCAGGCGAGACGATTGATTATGGGCCGTGCGCCTTCATGGACGGTTTTGATCCGCACAAAGTGTTTTCATCGATTGATGAAAATGGCCGCTATGCTTTTGACAAGCAGCCGGTCATTGGCCTGTGGAATCTCACACGACTGGCCGAGTGTCTGTTGCCATTGTTAGCGGATGAGCGCGACTCTGCCATCAAGATTGCAGAAACATCATTACAGCGTTTCATGCCACAATTTGAGAAGGAATTTGAACGGCGGATGCTGGCCAAGCTGGGCATTTCCGATTTAACGCATGCGGGCTTTATCACCAAAACTTTGCAACAGATGGCCAATGTGCGGGCAGATTTTACACGGTTCTTTACGGCACTCACGCGGCGTGTTGCAGGGCGTGAAGTGGATTTGGCGGGGTTTTTTATTCCCGAA